>NZ_JBHWIW010000016.1:0-40997 GCF_042731955.1 Streptomyces sp. NPDC059828
TGTCAGTGGTGCCCTCTACCGTCGTACGCGCGGGATGAGGCTTTCCCTTCCCTCAGATCAATTAGGTTGGTGGGGCAGCGGGGCACCAAGCAAGAAAAGAAGTGGGCTGATGTCAGTGAACGCAGCAAGCCGTACCCGGCTGGGCGGGATGCCCGAATGGGCCGCCCTGGGCCGGCACCGTGAGCAGCTCGGGGACACGCATCTGCGGGACCTGTTCGCCGCCGACGCGGGCCGCGGCGGCCGGTACACCCTCCAGGTCGGCGACCTTCACCTTGACTACTCCAAGCACCTGGTGACCGACGAGACTCTGGCGCTGCTGCACGAGTTGGCCGCGGCCACCGATGTCGCCGGACTGCGGGAAGCCATGTTCCGCGGCGAGAAGATCAACGTCACCGAGCGGCGTGCCGTGCTCCACACCGCGCTGCGTGCCCCGCGTGGCGCCGTCATCGAGGTCGACGGCGAGAACGTGGTGCCCCAGGTGCACGCGGTGCTCGACAGGATGAGCGCGTTCTCCGAGCGGATCCGGTCCGGAAGCTGGACCGGGTTCACCGGAAAGCCCATCAGGAACGTGGTGAACATCGGCATCGGGGGCTCCGACCTCGGCCCGGCGATGGCCTACGAGACACTCCGCGCCGCCACCGCACGGCATCTGACGTTCCGCTTCGTCTCCAACGTGGACGGGGCCGATCTCCATGAGGCGGTCCGGGACCTCGACCCGGCCGAGACGCTGTTCATCATCGCCTCGAAGACGTTCACCACCATCGAGACCATCACCAACGCCACTTCGGCCCGCGACTGGCTGCTCACCGAGCTGAAAGCCGGTCCGGAGGCCGTCGCCCGGCACTTCGTGGCCCTGTCGACCAATGCCGACAAGGTCGGGGCGTTCGGTATCGACATCGCCAACATGTTTGAGTTCTGGGACTGGGTCGGCGGGCGTTATTCCTATGACTCGGCCATCGGGCTCCCCCTGATGATCGCCCTCGGCCCCGAGGGCTTCCGCGAGATGCTCGACGGCTTCCACCTCGTCGACGAGCACTTCCGCACCGCCCCGGCCGCCGAGAACGCGCCGCTGCTGCTCGGACTGCTGGGCGCCTGGTACGGCGGCTTCTTCGACGCCCAGTCCCACGCGGTGCTGCCGTACTCGCACTACCTGAGCAAGTTCACGGCGTATCTCCAGCAGCTGGACATGGAGTCCAACGGCAAGTCCGTGGACCGCGAGGGCAATCGCGTCGACTGGGAGACGGGCCCTGTCGTCTGGGGCACACCCGGCACCAACGGCCAGCACGCGTACTACCAGTTGCTCCACCAGGGCACCCGGTTCATCCCGGCCGACTTCATCGGCTTCGCCCGGCCCGTCGGAGAGCTGACCCCGCCGCTCGCCGCTCAGCACGACCTGCTCATGGCCAACTTCTTCGCCCAGACGCAGGCGCTGGCCTTCGGCAAGACCGCCGACGAGGTACGGGCGGAGGGCGTCGCCGAGGAACTGGTGCCGCACAAGACCTTCAGCGGCAACCACCCCACGACCACCATCCTGGCGAGCGAGCTCACCCCGTCCGTGCTCGGCCAGCTCGTGGCGCTCTACGAGCACAAGGTGTTCGTCCAGGGCGCGATCTGGAACATCAACTCCTTCGACCAGTGGGGAGTCGAACTCGGCAAGGTCCTCGCCAAGCGGATCGAACCGATGCTGACCGAGGGCACCGGCACCGAGGACCTCGACGGCTCGACCGCCGGGCTCGTGGCCACCTACCGCAGCCTGCGCGGAAGGTCGTCCGAAGCCTCGGAGCGGTAGGGGCCGGAGCCGATGACTGCTGCGGAGGACGCTCCGGAGCCCGGTGCGGATGCGGTCCCCACGGCCGTCCGGAAAACGAGCGCATGGCTCACGCACCCCTCTGCTACGGTCGGCGGCATGAAGCGCGCTGCCATCACGACGACGCCGGAGAGTGTCCCGGCGCGCTGACCGATGTCCTTAGTCGAAAGCCCCGGGGCGAGTGCCCCGGGGCTTTCGCCTTGGGAGCCCCGGCCGTGTGCGGGGGAGGTCGCTCGCCCCCGAACCGCGAGGAGACCACCATGCACGACCACCGCAGACTCGGTCGCGAGCTGGACCTGTTCGACACCGACCCGCTGATCGGCGCGGGTCTGCCCTACTGGCTGCCTGACGGCGCGACCGTACGGCACACCCTGGAGGAGTACATCCGTGCCGTCGAACGGCGGGCCGGCTACCGGCACGTGTACTCGCCCGTGCTCGGCAAACGCGAACTCTACGAGATCTCGGGCCACTGGTCGCACTACAGCGGCGACATGTTCCCCCCGATGGACCTCGGCGGTGAACAGGTCGTGCTGCGGCCCAGTCTGTGCCCCCACCACGCGCTGATCTACCGCTCCCGCTCCCACAGCTACCGCGAACTGCCCCTGCGCATGGCCGAGCTGGGCGGCATGTACCGCTCCGAGCTGTCCGGAGTCCTCGGCGGGCTGACCAGGGTCCGCTCGATCCAGCTCAACGACGCCCATGTCTTCTGCACCCTCGATCAGGTCACCGACGAGGCGCACGCCGCCCTGGACCTGATCCGCCGCGCCTACCGCGCGCTCGGCATCACCCCCAGCCGCTTCCGGCTCTCCCTCCCCGGACCCGGCGGCAAGTATGTCGACGCCCCGGAGCTGTGGCAGCGGTCCACCGCCCTGCTGACCGAGGTACTCGACCGCTCCGGACTGCCCTACGAGGCAGCCGAGGGCGAGGCCGCCTTCTACGGTCCCAAGATCGATGTGCAGGTCACCGACAGCGCGGGCCGGGAGTCCACCCTGTCAACCGTCCAGGTCGACTTCCACCAGCCGGAGCAGTTCGATCTGCACTACATCGGCCAGGACGGCGCCAAGCACCGGCCCGTCATGGTCCACCGCAGCATCATCGGCAGCGTGGAACGGGCCGTCGCCCATCTCGTGGAACAGCACGGCGGCGCCTTCCCCGCCTGGCTCGCCCCCACCCAGATGGTGATCCTCCCCGTTTCCGAAGGCGAGTCCGCGCAGGCGGAGGCGCTCGCCGGGCGCTGCGACGCCATCGGGTTGCGCGCCGAGGTCGCCGGACCGGAGCGCGGCACTCTCGGCGCCCGTGTCCGCGAGGCGCGGCTGGTGCCCTATCAGGCCGTGATCGGCGCCAGGGAGGCCGCCGACGACCAGGTCGCCCTGCGGCTGCGGGACGGACGCAGGCTTGAGCCACTGCACGCAGCGGAGGTCCTGACCCGGATCGGCGCACTCGTCCAGGACCACAGCACCGAGCTGTGGGACAGCGGCACCGGCTGACAACCGGACACATCGACGGCCCGGTTCCGTGCGGAACCGGGCCGTCGGTGCGGACCCGAGCGGTTCTGCGGCTCGGGCCGGGGTCCAGCGGCTCAGGCCGAGGCCGGTGGATACAACCCGCGGGGCAGCTGGGACGCAGCCGCCGAGTCGAGCAGCCACAGTGTCCTGGCCCGCCCGTACGCACCAGCCGCCGGGGCCTGGATCTCGCCCGCGCCCGACAGTGCGATCCGCGCCGCGTTCGCCTTGTCCTCGCCCGCCGCGAGCAGCCATACCTCGCGTGCCGCGCGGATCGCCGGAAGCGTCAGCGAGATCCGGGTCGGCGGTGGCTTGGGCGCGCCGTGGACGCCGACCACCGTGCGCTCGGTCTCCCGTACCCCCGGATGCTCCGGGAACAGGGAGGCGACATGGGTGTCCGGGCCGACACCCAGCATCAGCACGTCGAAGGTCGGCACATCGCCGTGGTCCTCGGGACCCGCTGCTGCTGCCAGCTCCCGGGCGTACGCGGCCGCCGCGGTGTCCGCGTCGCCGCCGTGGGGGCCGTCGGACGCGGGCATCGGATGCACCCGGGAGGGGTCCAGCGATACCGAGTCCAGCAGGGCCTGGCGTGCCTGGGTGACATTGCGCTCCGGGTCGCCTTCCGGCAGGAAGCGCTCGTCACCCCACCACAGATCGAGCCGTGACCAGTCGATGGCGTCCCGTGCGGGCGCCGCGGCCAGTGCTGCCAGCAGGCCGTTGCCGTTGCGCCCGCCGGTGAGGACCACCGATGCCGAACCCCGCGCGGCCTGGGCGTCCACGATCTTCGTGATCAGCCGGGCCGCGGCGGCCTGCGCCATCAGCTCCTTGTCACGGTGGACGACCAGTTGGGGAGCGCTCATTTCGACGCCGCCTTCCTGGCCGGAGCCTTCGCGGCGGCCTTCTTCTGCGGCGCCGCGGCCTGCGGGGAACCCTGTGCGGGAGCGGGCTGCGGAACCTCGTCCGGCGCCTCTTCCAGCCGGTCGACGCCATACCGCAGTGCCGAGGCGTAGATGTCGTCCGGGTCGAGCCGCCGCAGCTCCTCCGCGATCAGCTCCGCCGTGTCACGCCGCTTCAGTGCCACCGCACGGTCCGGCTGGCCCTCGATGGAGAGCGTCGCGATGGAGCCGTCGGCCCGGCCCAGCACGATCGGCCCCTGCTTGGTCTCCATCCGCACGGACGTCAGACCGGGGCCTGCCGAGACCGAGCGCTGCACCGGCACCTTGAGCCGGTCGGCGAGCCACATGGCGAGCAGCTCGCAGCTCGGGTTGAACTCCTCGCCCTCCACCTCGACCGAGGTCACCTTCCAGGGCGCCTGGTCCAGTGCCGCGGCGAGCATCGAACGCCACGGGGTGATCCGGGTCCAAGCCAGATCGGTGTCACCCGGGGTGTAGGCGTCGGCCCGGGCCGTGAGCTCGGCGATCGGCTGCTCGCAGGCGTAGGTGTCGGTGACCCGGCGCTGTGCCAGCGCGCCGAGCGGGTCGGACGCCGGGTCGACCGGTGCGTGCACCGGCCACCACACCACCACCGGCGCGTCCGGCAGCAGCAGCGGCAGGACGACCGAGTTGGCGTGGTCGGCGACTTCGCCGTACAGCCGCAGTACGACCGTCTCGCCAGTGCTGCCGGCGTCGGCGCCGACCCGCACCTCGGCGTCGAGGCGGGCCTTGGCCTTGTCACGCGGTGACCGGGAGACCCTCTTGATCACCACGAGGGTGCGCGAAGGGTGTTCGCGTGACGCGTCGTTGGCGGCCTTCAGCGCGTCGTAGGCGTTCTCCTCGTCGGTGACGATGACAAGGGTGAGCACCATGCCGACGGCTGGTGTGCCGATCGCCCGCCGGCCCTTCACCAGAGCCTTGTTGATCTTTCCCGACGTGGTGTCCGTGAGGTCGATCTTCATGGCCGACGCCAGCTCCGTCCGTCTCGTGCGAGCATTTCGTCCGCCTCGGCCGGCCCCCAGGTCCCGGCCCGGTACTGCGCGGGCTTGCCGTGCCGGTCCCAGAACTGCTCGATCGGGTCGAGGATCTTCCAGGACAGCTCGACCTCCTCGACCCTCGGGAAGAGGTTGGAGTCGCCGAGCAGCACATCGAGGATCAGCCGCTCGTACGCCTCCGGGCTGGACTCCGTGAAGGACTCGCCGTAGGCGAAGTCCATCGAGACGTCCCGGACCTCCAGCGAGGTGCCCGGTACCTTCGAGCCGAACCGCAGGGTGACGCCCTCGTCCGGCTGAACTCGGATGACCAGGGCGTTCTGCCCCAGCTCCTGGGTGGCGGTGCGGTCGAAGGGGGAGTGCGGGGCGCGCTGGAAGACCACCGCGATCTCGGTGACCCGGCGCCCGAGCCGCTTGCCGGTGCGTAGGTAGAAGGGCACTCCCGCCCAGCGACGGTTGTCGATCTCCACCTTGATGGCCGCGTAGGTGTCGGTCTTCGAGTTCGGGTCGGTGCCCTCTTCCTCGAGATAGCCGACGACCTTCTCGCCGCCCTGCCAGCCCGCCGTGTACTGGGCGCGCACGGTGCCCGCGGCCAGGTCCTTCGGCAGCTTGACGGCCCCGAGCACCTTGGTCTTCTCCGCCGCGAGCGCGTCCGCCTCGAAGGAGGCGGGCTCCTCCATGGCGGTCAGCGCGAGCAGCTGGAGCAGGTGGTTCTGGATCACGTCGCGGGCGGCGCCGATGCCGTCGTAGTAGCCAGCCCGGCCGCCGATGCCGATGTCCTCGGCCATCGTGATCTGGATGTGGTCCACGTACGACCGGTTCCAGATCGGCTCGAAGAGGGTGTTGGCGAAGCGCAGCGCCAGGATGTTCTGGACGGTCTCCTTGCCCAGGTAGTGGTCGATCCGGAACACCTGGTCCGGGTCGAACACCTCGTGGACGATCGAGTTGAGCTCCTTGGCGGAGGCGAGGTCGTGACCGAAGGGCTTCTCGATCACGGCGCGCCGCCAGGAGCCGTCCTTCTGGTCGGCCAGACCGTGCTTCTTGAGCTGTTTGACGACCTTGGGGAAGAACTTCGGGGGCACCGAGAGGTAGAAGGCGAAATTGCCGCCGGTGCCCTGCACCTGGTCGAGCTCGCTGATCGTCTTCTTCAGGTTCTCGAAGGCGTCGTCGTCGTCGAAGTCGCCCTGGACGAAGCGCATTCCCTGGATCAGCTGCTGCCAGACCTCTTCGCGGAAGGGGGTGCGCGCGTGCTGCTTGACCGCGTCGTGCACCTCCTGCGCGAAGTCCTCGTCGTCCCACTCGCGCCTCGCGTAACCGACGAGCGAGAAGCCCGGCGGAAGCAGACCCCGGTTGGCGAGGTCGTAAACGGCGGGCATCAACTTCTTACGTGACAAATCGCCCGTAACGCCGAAAATCACCAGGCCCGACGGCCCCGCGATACGCGGGAGCCGTCGGTCCGCGGCGTCACGGAGCGGATTCGCTCCGTGTGCGGGAGTCAAGATGCTCAGCCCTCCGAAGGGGCGAGGCGCTCGAGCTCCGCCTGCGTCGACTTGAGCAGATCGTTCCAGGCCGCCTCGAACTTCTCGACGCCCTCGTCCTCGAGCAACTGCACCACGTCGTCGTACGAGATCCCGATCTTCGCGAGACCGTCGAGCTCGGCACGCGCCTGCTCGTAGGTGCCGCGCACCGTGTCGCCGGTGATCTGCCCGTGGTCCGCCGTCGCGTTGAGCGTGGCCTCCGGCATGGTGTTCACCGTGCCCGGGGCGACCAGCTCGTCCACGTACAGCGTGTCCTTGTACGCCGGGTCCTTGACGCCCGTCGACGCCCACAGCGGGCGCTGCTTGTTGGCCCCCGCCTTGTCCAGCGCGGCCCAGCGCTGGGAGGCGAACACCTCCTCGTAGGCCTCGTACGCGAGGCGGGCGTTGGCGAGCGCCGCCTTGCCGCGCAGCTGCTTCGCCTCGTCCGTGCCGAGCGCGTCCAGGCGCTTGTCGATCTCGGTGTCCACCCGGGACACGAAGAACGACGCCACCGAACGGATCTTCGACAGGTCGAGTCCGGCCGCCTTCGCCTTCTCCAGACCGGCCAGGTAGGCGTCCATCACCTCGCGGTAGCGCTCCAGCGAGAAGATCAGCGTGACATTGACGCTGATACCGAGCCCGATCACCTCGGTGATCGCGGGCAGACCGGCCTTGGTCGCCGGAATCTTGATGAACGTGTTCGGCCGGTCCACCAGCCAGGCGAGCTGCTTGGCCTCCGCGATCGTCGCCGCGGTGTTGTGTGCGAGCCGCGGGTCGACCTCGATCGACACCCGGCCGTCCTGGCCGCTGGTGGCGTCGAAGACCGGGCGCAGCACATCGGCGGCGTCCCGGACGTCCGCCGTCGTGATCATCCGCAGGGCTTCCTCAACCGTCAGCCGGCGCACGGCCAGGTCGGCGAGCTGCTGCTCGTAACCGTCACCGGACGAGATGGCCTTCTGGAAGATCGACGGGTTGGTGGTGACACCCACGACGTGGTGCTGGTCGACCAGCTCGGCGAGATTGCCGGAGGTGATCCGCCTGCGCGACAGGTCGTCGAGCCAGATCGCCACGCCTTCGTCGGAGAGGCGCTTGAGTGCGTCTGTCATGAGAGTTGCATCTCCTACTAGTCGTATACCGGCGTCAGCGCCCGGCGGCGTCGATCGATTCCCGGGCGGCGGCGGCCACTGCCTCCGGGGTGAACCCGAACTCGCGGAACAGCACCTTGCCGTCCGCCGACGCACCGAAGTGCTCCAGCGAGACGATCCGGCCGGAATCGCCGACGTACCGGTGCCAGGTCAGGCCGATCCCGGCCTCGACCGCGACACGGGCCTTCAGCGACGGCGGCAGGACGCTGTCCTTGTACGCCTGGTCCTGCTCCTCGAACCACTCGACGGACGGCATCGAGACGACCCGGGCCGGGGTGCCCGCGGCCTGGAGCTGCTCGCGCGCCTCCACCGCGAGGTGCACCTCGGAGCCGGTGGCGATCAGAACGACCTGGGCGTCCGCGGCCTGCCCGTCGGGGCCCTCTGCCTCGAACATCACATAACCGCCCCTGGCCGTGTCCTCGTTGGGCTCGTAGGTCGGCACACCCTGGCGGGTCAGCGCCAAGCCGTGCGGGGCGCCCACGCCGAACTCCTTGGTCCAGCGCCGGAGGATCTCCCGCCAGGCGATGGCGGTCTCGTTGGCGTCGGCCGGGCGCACGACGGCAAGCCCCGGGATCGCGCGCAGCGACGCGAGGTGCTCGACGGGCTGGTGGGTCGGGCCGTCCTCGCCGAGACCGATCGAGTCGTGCGTCCAGACATAGGTGACCGGCAGGTGCATCAGTGCGGACAGGCGCACCGCGTTGCGCATGTAGTCGGAGAACACCAGGAAGGTGCCGCCGTAGACCCGGGTGTTGCCGTGCAGCGTGATGCCGTTCATCACGGCCGCCATCGCGTGCTCGCGGATGCCGAAGTGGACCGTGCGGCCGTAGGGGTTCGCCTCCGGCAGCGGGTTGCCCTTCGGCAGGAAGGACGAGGTGTTGTCGATGGTGGTGTTGTTCGACCCCGCCAGGTCGGCGGAACCGCCCCACAGCTCGGGGATGACACCGCCCAGCGCCTGGAGCACCTTGCCGGAGGCGGCACGGGTGGCGAGGCCCTTGCCGGCCTCGAACACCGGGAGCTTCTCCTCCCAGCCCGTCGGCAGCTCGCCCGCGCGGAAACGGTCGAACTCGGCGGCGCGCTCCGGGTTGGCGGCCCGCCACTCCGCGAACGTCTTCTCCCACTCCTCGCGCGCGTCACGGCCCCGGTCCAGGGCCTCGCGGGTGTGCCCGATGACCTCGTCGGAGACCTCGAAGCTCTGCTCGGGGTCGAAGCCGAGGACCCGCTTGGTGGCCGCGACCTCGTCGTCGCCGAGCGCCGAGCCGTGTGCCGCCTCGGTGTTCTGGGCGTTCGGGGCCGGCCAGGCGATGATCGAGCGGGCCGCGATGAAGGAAGGCCGCTCGGTCTCCGCCTGAGCAGCCTTCAGCGCGCGGTACAGACCGACCGGGTCGAGATCACCGTTCGGCAGCTGCTCCACACGCTGCACATGCCAGCCGTACGACTCGTACCGCTTCAGGGTGTCCTCGGAGACGGCCGTCTCCGTGTCGCCCTCGATGGAGATGTGGTTGTCGTCCCACAGCAGCACCAGGTTGCCGAGCTTCTGGTGGCCGGCCAGCGAGGACGCCTCGTGGGAGATGCCCTCCTGGAGGCAGCCGTCGCCCGCGATGGCCCAGACCATGTGGTCGAACGGGGAGGTGCCGGGCGCCGCGTCCGGGTCGAACAGACCGCGCTCGTAACGGGCGGCCATGGCCATGCCCACCGCATTGGCAACGCCCTGGCCCAGCGGACCCGTCGTGGTCTCGACACCGACGGTGTGGCCGTACTCCGGGTGCCCCGGGGTCTTGGAGCCCCAAGTGCGGAAGGCCTTCAGATCATCCAGCTCCAGGCCGTACCCGGCCAGGTAGAGCTGGATGTAGAGGGTCAGGCTGGAGTGACCTGCGGAGAGGACGAACCGGTCACGGCCGGTCCAGTCCGCGTCCGCGGGGTCGTGCCGCATCAGCTTCTGGAAGAGGACATACGCCGCGGGGGCCAGGCTCATGGCCGTACCCGGATGGCCGTTGCCGACCTTCTGTACGGCGTCAGCGGCGAGGACACGGACGGTGTCCACGGCCCGCTGGTCCAATGCGGTCCACTCGAGATCTGTGGTGGTCGGCTTGGTGCTCACCCTGGGTCAGGGCTCCTCTCCACATGTTCGGGTCCCGGTGACTGAACGGGTGTCCCGGGCGTTGTCGAGCCTACCCTCGCAGCAGCGGGCGTCCTTTCGAGAGCACGTCTCTCCCCTCGGACAGCGCCGGTCTTCCCTCCGGTGCCGCCACTGCCAGGGTGCGCTCACGGGCCGGACTTCGCCTCCTGTCGGTGATCGGCTCGGTGTTGGTCGCGTCGACGGGTCACGTCACTGCGTGAATACGCGGCCTCGTCCCCGACCGCTCAACACGACCCCACCCCCGCGAAGATCGGCATGCGGCCAACGTCTAGAGTGGCGTGGTACGCGCGAGCCTCCACGGGTGTTCATGCCCCCACAACCCCTCGGGTACGGGAGGCGTCCTCATGGGCTCGCTGGGAATTCTCTGTCAGGGGTGTGCGTGACGGCCGTCGAGTCCCGGCCCGCAGGGGTCGCCTTGACCACCGGCCCAGGGGGCCATCGGCCATTCGGGGCCCGAGTCAAGGCATTCGTGGCGCTCACCAAGCCGCGGATCATCGAGCTGCTGCTGATCACCACGGTCCCCGTGATGTTCCTGGCCGCCCAGGGGGTGCCGGACCTCTGGCTGGTGGTGGCGACCTGCCTCGGAGGCTATCTCTCCGCGGGCGGCGCCAACGCGCTCAACATGTACATCGACCGCGACATCGACGCGCTCATGGATCGCACCTCGCAGCGTCCGCTGGTCACCGGGATGGTCTCGCCCCGCGAGAGTCTCGTCTTCGGAGTCACCCTGGCGGTGCTCTCCACCCTCTGGTTCGGACTCCTCGTCAACTGGCTGTCCGCGGCGCTCGCGCTCGGCGCACTCCTCTTCTATGTCGTCGTCTACACGATGCTGCTGAAGCGGCGCACCGCGCAGAACATCGTCTGGGGCGGCATCGCGGGCTGCATGCCCGTGCTCATCGGCTGGTCCGCCGTCACGAACTCGATGTCGTGGGCCGCGGTCGTCCTCTTCCTGGTCATCTTCTTCTGGACGCCGCCGCACTACTGGCCGCTGTCGATGAAGGTCAAGGAGGACTACGCGCGCGTCGGCGTGCCGATGCTCCCGGTGATCGCCTCCAACAGGGTCGTCGCCCGCCAGATCGTCATCTACAGCTGGGTGATGGTCGCGGTCTCGCTGCTGCTCACCCCGCTCGGCTACACCGGCTGGTTCTACACGGCGGTGGCGCTGGCCACCGGCGGCTGGTGGCTGTGGGAGGCACACGCCCTCCAGAGCCGGGCCAAGGCCGGGGCCACGGGCGGCAAGCTCAAGGAGATGCGGCTCTTCCACTGGTCGATCACCTATGTCTCGCTGCTGTTCGTGGCGGTGGCCGTGGACCCGTTCCTGAGGTAGGGCGGGCAGCGGACCGGGCCCTTTGGGCCACGGCGTGGCCCAGGCCACGTGGTACGGAGGTCGCCAGTGGATCTACTCGCGAGTAGCATCGCTGTCATGGCAGAAACCCATCAGGTCGACGAGACCGCGCCCCAGGCCAGGCAGGACGCACGCGCCGACCGGAAGGCCGCGAAGCTCGCCAAGGAGATCGGCGCCTTCGCCAAGGCGCACGGCGGCGCCGAGGGCCAGCTCGCCTACATCGGGCAGCGCGGCACCCGCATCGTGCTCGTGGGCGAGGACGGCGGCTGGGGCGACATCGTGGCCCCGACCCACGCCATCGCGGTCAGCGCGGCGGAGAAGTCCGGTATCACCATGCACGAGTCCTTCGACGGCGACTTCGCCGCGAAGGTCCGCACCGGACCGTACGAGTGGACCCGCATGGCGGGCATCCAGGTCGGCGGCCCGTCGAACGGCTGACGCGGGGCCGGGCCGTGTCCTCGGGACAGGGCCCGACCGCCCGTAGGGACGGTCCATCGGGCACCAGGGCAACACCTCATGCGGGGCTCACCCGTTAGGACGTGTGGAAGCGCGTCCACCGCAGGGAGGCCCCGGATGATCGATACGCCGTCCTTGGTGGACCAGTACTGCCACGGCGTCCTGCGCACCGAGCTCGGCCTCGGCACCTTCGAGGCGCACCTGGGCAGGACCGCCGGACCGCCTGCGCCCGGGACCACCTTCTTCGACACCCAGACGGGCTTCGCCGTGCGGCGCTGGTGCCCGCCGCTGCTCGGCCTCGAGCCGCACTGCCCACCCGCGCACTATCTCGCCCGCCGCAGGGAACTCGGCGTCCTGGAGTCCGGCAGACGGCTGCTGCGTGCCACCGGGATCTCCACCTATCTGGTGGACACCGGGCTGCCCGGGGACATCACCGGGATCCCCGAGATCGCCGCGGCGGGCGCGGCCGAAGCCCATGAGATCGCCCGCCTGGAGCAGCTCGCCGAACAGGTGGCCGACACATCAGGCACCGTCGACGGATTCCTCGCCAACCTCGCCGAGGCCGTGCACGGCGCGGCGGCGACGGCGGTCGCCCTCACGTCCGTCGCGGGCGTACGGCACGGGCTCGCCCTCGCACCCGAGCCGCCGGGGCCCGGAGAGGTACGGGGCGCGACCGGCCGCTGGCTGTCCGCGCGCCGCGTGGGAGAGCGCCTCACCGATCCCGTACTGCTCCGCCATCTGCTCTGGATCGCCGTCACCGCGGGGCGTCCGCTGCAACTGCACGTCGGTGTCGACGATCCGCTGCTGCTCACCGGCTTCGCCGCGGCCACGACCGGTCTCGGCACCGATCTCGTCCTGCTGCACGGCTATCCGTACCACCGCCACGCCGCACACCTGGCGAGCGTCTACCCGCATGTGTACGCCGACGTCGGGCCCGCGCTCGCGCACACGGGGGCTGGGGCGGCGTCCGTGCTCGCGGAGATCCTGGAACTCGCGCCCTTCGGGAAGCTGCTGTTCTCCAGTGGGTCGCGCGGACTGCCCGAGCTCCATGTGGTCGGTGCGCGGATCTTCCGGGAGGCGCTGGGGCGGGTACTGAGCGGCTGGGTCACCGACGGTGCCTGGTCCCGTGCGGACGCTCAGCGGGTGGCCGAGATGATCGCGGCGGGCAACGCCCGGCGCGTCTACGGACTGCCGACTCAGGCCCCGGCCCCCGGGCCATTGGCACGGAACCCCGGGCTGCCGGCCCAGATCCAGCGGGGCGGCTAGGCCGTGGTGAGTGCGGGGTCCTGCCGTACCGGGGTGGCCGGGCTCTCGACCGGTCGCTCCCGCAGGCTCAGTGCCAGCCGCAGCACCGCGACCCACATCAGCGAGGAGCCGAGCATGTGGGCGCCCACCAGCAGCTCGGGCACATCGGTGAAGAACTGCACGTAGCCGATGGCGCCCTGGGCCAGCAGCACGATCAGCAGGTCGCGGGCGCGAGCCCGGGTGTCGTTGGGGGCGTCCACCACCCGAAGGGCCAGCCACATCGCGAGGGCCAGCGCACACACCAGCCAGGCCAGGGCGGCGTGTACATGCGCCGCGTCCACCCAGTTGAACGGCATCCGCGGCACATCGCTGCTGTCGCCCGCGTGCTTCCCGGAGCCGGTCACCGTCGTACCCACCGCGATCAGCAGCGCGGAGGACACCAGCAGCGCCCAGGACAGCTTCCGCACCGGGCGAGGCACCCGGGGACGGGCCGCGGCATCGCCCTCGCCCGCCCTGATCCAGGTGAGGGTGGCCACGGTCAGCAGTGCGTTGGCCGCCAGGAAGTGTCCGGCGACGGTCCACGGATTGAGGCCCGCCCACACGGTGACACCGCCGATGACCGCGTTGCTCATCACGACCCAGAACTGGGCCCAGCCGAGCCGGGTGAGCCCGCGCCGCCAGGGCTTGGTGGAGCGTGCCGCGATGATCGCCCAGCCGACCGCGGCCGACAGGACGTAGGTCAGCATGCGGTTGCCGAACTCGATCGCGCCGTGGATGCCCTGCGCGGGGGTGGCGAAGAGGCTGTCGTCCGTGCACTTGGGCCAGGTGTCACAGCCGAGACCGGAGCCGGTCAGCCGGACCGCGCCACCCGTGACGATGATGACGACGCTCATCACGACAGCGGAGAGCGCGGCACGCCGGACGGTCGCGGGGGATGGTGTCCAGCGCTGGGCGATGAAGGCGAGGGGGGTCTGCACGGCGACTATCGTAGGCGGCCGCTTGTGCAAGCATTCACGAGGGGGACGACTGGGTCGTGTCCGGACGTGAACGGCCATGCCGTGGGCGGCGCTCCGCGCACATGCCCCTACCTGCCGTGCTCACTCCCAGCGGAAGAACGCCGCTGCCGCCCCGAGCCCGAGCAGGGCCCAGCCCGCCAGAATCCCCAGGTCGGCCCAGGGCATCCCGGCACCGTGCTGGAGCACGTCCCGCAGTCCGTCCGACAGCGCGGATATCGGCAGCAGCCCGAGCACCGACTGCGCCGCGTCCGGGAACCTGTCGAGGGGCACGATCACCCCACCGCCCACCAGGAGCAGCAGGAACACCAGGTTTGCCGCGGCCAGGGTCGCCTCCGCCCTGAGCGTGCCGGCCATCAGCAGCCCGAGTCCGGAGAAGGCCGCAGTGCCGAGCGCGAGCAGGGCCAGGACGGGGACGGGGCCCCCTTCGGGGGACCAGCCCAGAGAGAAGGCGATCACCGTCAGCAGGACCACCTGAAGCACCTCGGTCACCAGGACCGCGAGCGTCTTGGCCGTCATCAGCCCCCAGCGGGGCAGCGGAGACACAGCGAGCCGCTTGAGCACCCCGTAACGCCGCTCGAAACCGGTGGCGATCGCCTGGCCCGTGAAGGCGGTGGACATCACCGCGAGCGCGAGGATGCCGGGGGCGAGGTAGTCCACGGCACGACCGGCACCCGTGTCCACGATGTCGACCGTCGAGAACAGCACCAGCAGCAGCGACGGGATGATCACCGTCAGCAGCAGCTGTTCGCCGTTGCGCAGCAGCATCCTGGTCTCCAGCGCCGCCTGCGCCGCGATCATCCGCCCGAGCGGCGCGGCGCCCGGCTTCGGCGCATAGCGCCCGGGCGCTCCCGGCGTCCCGGGCGCCGACGACGCACCCGCCGTCACGTCCTCGCTCACCTCAGCGGTCATGACCGCAGCTCCTTCCCGGTCAGCTCCAAGAAGACGTCTTCAAGCGTGTGCCGCTCCACCGCGATCCCCTCCGGCATCACCCCGTGCTGTGCGCACCAGGTGGTGACCGTGGCCAGCAGCTGCGGGTCGACGGCGCCGGAGATCCGGTACACCCCGGAGGCCAGCTCCGCGGCCGAGGTGCCGTCCGGCAGTGCCTTCAGCAGGGAGCCCAGGTCGAGTCCCGGTCGCCCGGTGAAGCGGAGGGTGTTCTCCGCACCTCCGCGGCAGAGCTGCTCGGGGCTGCCCTGCGCGACCACGCGACCCGTGTCGATGATCGCGATGTCGTCGGAGAGCTCCTCGGCCTCGTCCATGAAGTGGGTGGTGAGGACCACGGTCACTCCGTCCGCGCGCAGCTCGCGCACCAGCTCCCAGGTGGACCGGCGGGCCTGCGGGTCGAGCCCCGCGGTCGGCTCGTCGAGGAAGACCAGCTCGGGGCGGCCGACGACGGCCATGGCGAGCGCGAGCCGCTGCTGTTGTCCACCGGACAGCCGCCGGTAGGTCGTACGGCCGCAGGAGCCGAGGCCGAGCCGCTCGATCAGGGTGTCCACGTCCAGCGGGTGGGCATGCAGCCTGGCCATGTGGCGGAGCATCTCGTCGGCGCGGGCCCCCGAGTAGACGCCACCGGACTGGAGCATCACGCCTATCCGGGGCCGCAGCCGCTCGGCGTCGGCGACCGGGTCGAGCCCGAGGACCCGGACGCTCCCCGAGTCGGGGCGGCGGTAGCCCTCGCAGGTCTCGACCGTGGTGGTCTTCCCCGCGCCGTTGGGACCGAGGACGGCGGTCACCGTACCGGCGCGGACGTCGAGGTCGAGCCCGTCCACCGCGGTCTTGGCTCCGTACCGCTTGACCAGGCTGCGCACCTGGAGGACGGACTCGTTGTTCATGCGGGGAAGTCTAAGGAGCCGCGGCCGGTCCCCGGACCCCCGGGTCTGGAACTCGCCATAACCGGAACCAGTGCTTCCGGTGGGCGGCGACGGAGTCCTCCGGAAGCGGGTGAGGCGCGACACGCCGGGAAGATTCCCCCTATGCCTGTGCACATCGGCACCTCCGGGTGGCAGTACAAGGACTGGCGGGGGGTGCTCTATCCCGACGGGCTGCCCCAGCGGCTGTGGCTGGAGGAATACGGGCGGTGCTTCGCGACCCTGGAGAACAACAACGCCTTCTACCGGCTGCCCGAGCGCTCGACATTCGCCGACTGGCGGGACCGGACCCCCGGTGACTTCCTCATGGCGGTGAAGGCGAGCCGCTATCTCACGCACATCAAACGGCTGCGCGACCCCGGGGAGCCGGTGCGGCGGCTCCTGGAGCATGCCGAGGGGCTGGGGGAGCGGCTCGGACCGGTGCTGCTCCAGCTGCCGCCGACGCTCAAGGCCGACCCCGGACTCCTGGACGCCGCTCTCGCCGGCTTCCCGCCCGAGGTGCGCGTGGCGGTCGAGCCCCGTCACGCGTCCTGGTGGACGGAGGAGGTCAGGCGGGTGCTGGAGGATCGCGGAGCGGCCCTGTGCTGGGCGGACCGGGGTTCCCGGCCGCGGACCCCGCTGTGGCGGACCACGGAATGGGGCTATGTGCGCTTCCACGAGGGCCGGGCCGAGCCCTGGCCCCGGTACGGCCGCGGGGCGCTGGCCTCCTGGGCCGGACGTATCGCCGACACCTGGCCCGGGACGGCCGATGTCTTCGCGTACTTCAACAACGACCCGGGTGGCGCGGCGGTCCTCGACGCCACGGCGTTCCGGCGCGCGGTCATGTCGCGCGGGCGCGGCGCGACCCGCACCCCGTGACGGCGCGCCGGACACCAAGCGGGTGAACCATCAGGCAGGGGGTCCGCCCCCGGGGTGCCGGGGGGTAGGCCTTGGGGATGTCCTGGGCGGCCCCTCCCGAAAGGCGACGGTGATGGCGGAGAACGATCTGGAACGTCTGCTCGGCGGGCTGCTGGGCGACTCGCCGGAGGGGAGCGGGGTGGGCAGGCTGCTCGCCTCGCTGTTCAGCGAGGTCGGTGACAGCGGCCAGGGCGGCGGCAACCCGCTTCAGGGCCTGGTGAACGAGCTCGACGAGGGCGGTCTCGCCGCCAAGGTCCGCTCCTGGATCGGTCTCGGTGACAACGAGCCCGTCAGCGGCCCGGAGCTCGCGCAGGCCCTTCCGTACCAGGTGCTCGACCGTGTGGCGCAGCAGGGCGGTGTCTCCCCCGAACAGGCCGCCGACCGGCTCGCCGCCGCATTGCCGCAGGTCGTCGACAAGCTCACGCCGGAGGGGCAGGTGCCCGAAGGGTTGCTCTAGAGCGCTCGACGCCCCCGCGATCACCCGGCGCGCCCCAAGGCGGCCGTACCGGAGTGATCGTTTCCGCAGGTCAGGTTAGGTTTCCCTAAGTGATGCACGGCACCGTCCAGGGCCTGGACGCGGCTTGTCACTGTCCGGGGAATTACGCAACAATGGCGTTGTGAAAAACGGTGAGGCGGGGCCCGAGGCCCCCCAGGAGGAGCTCGCTACCGGGGAGCGCTCGACGCGCAACCGGGTCGCGCGATCCATCCTGGACCACGGTCCCTCCACCGTCGCCGACCTCGCGAAACGCCTCGGCCTGACCCAGGCTGCCGTCCGCCGCCATCTCGACGCGCTGGTGAGCGACGATGTCGTCGCCCCTCATGAGCAGCGCGTGTACGGCACGCGCACGCGCGGCCGGCCCGCCAAGGTGTTCGCACTCACGGACTGCGGCCGTGACGCCTTCGAGCAGTCGTACGACAAGCTGGCCGTTGACGCCCTGAGCTGGATCGAAAGCGCGGCCGGCGGCGGAGCCGCTGGTGAAGCGGCCGTCGCCGACTTCGCCCGGGCCCGGATCGAAGCCCAGGCCGATGCGTACCGCAGGGCGCTCGATGCCGCCGAGCCGGACCGCCGCACCGAGGCTCTGGCCAAGGCTCTGAGCGCCGACGGGTACGCTGCTACGGCCCGTGACGCCCCGGTCGGCGAGCAGCTATGCCAGCACCACTGCCCCGTCGCCCACGCCGCCGAGCGGTACCCCCAGCTGTGCGAGGCGGAGACAGAGTTCTTCTCGCGCCTGCTCGGGACCCATGTGCAGCGGCTGGCCACCATCGCCCACGGCGACGGAGTGTGCACCACCTTCATCCCGAAGGCGGGCCGTGGCACGAGCGGTAGCGGCAGAACCAGAAGCAGCACCACAACAGACACATCAGCATCTGCAAGCAAGGCCGGGAGGAACCCCGCATGACTCTCCCCACGGAGACTGCCCACCCTGAGCTCGAGGGCCTGGGTAAGTACGAATACGGCTGGGCCGACTCCGACGCCGCCGGCGCCGCCGCCAAGCGCGGCCTCTCCGAGGACGTCGTCCGCGACATCTCCGCGAAGAAGTCCGAGCCCGAGTGGATGCTGAAGCTGCGTCTGAAGGGTCTGCGGCTGTTCGACAAGAAGCCCATGCCGAACTGGGGCTCCGACCTCTCCGGCATCGACTTCGACAACATCAAGTACTTCGTACGGTCCACCGAGAAGCAGGCCGCGAGCTGGGAGGACCTGCCCGAGGACATCAAGAACACGTACGACAAGCTCGGCATCCCGGAGGCCGAGAAGCAGCGCCTGGTCGCCGGCGTCGCCGCCCAGTACGAGTCCGAGGTCGTCTACCACCAGATCCGTGAGGACCTGGAGGAGCAGGGCGTCATCTTCCTGGACACCGACACCGCGCTGAAGGAGCACCCGGAGCTCTTCAAGGAGTACTTCGGCACGGTCATCCCCGTCGGTGACAACAAGTTCGCCTCGCTGAACTCCGCGGTGTGGTCCGGCGGTTCGTTCATCTACGTCCCGAAGGGCGTGAACGTCGAGATCCCGCTGCAGGCCTACTTCCGGATCAACACCGAGAACATGGGTCAGTTCGAGCGGACGCTGATCATCGTCGACGAGGACGCCTACGTCCACTACGTCGAAGGCTGCACCGCCCCGATCTACAGCTCGGACTCGCTGCACAGCGCCGTGGTCGAGATCATCGTCAAGAAGGGCGCCCGCTGCCGCTACACGACCATCCAGAACTGGTCGAACAACGTCTACAACCTGGTCACCAAGCGCGCCGTGGCCTACGAGGGCGCGACCATGGAGTGGGTCGACGGCAACATCGGCTCCAAGGTGACGATGAAGTACCCGGCCGTCTACCTCATGGGCGAGCACGCCAGGGGCGAGACCCTCTCCATCGCCTTCGCGGGCGAGGGCCAGCACCAGGACGCCGGCGCCAAGATGGTCCACATGGCGCCGAACACCTCCTCGAACATCGTCTCCAAGTCGGTGGCGCGAGGCGGCGGCCGCACCTCCTACCGCGGTCTGATCGAGATCGGCGAGGGCGCCCCGGGCGCGAAGTCCAACGTGCTCTGTGACGCGCTGCTGGTCGACACCATCTCGCGCTCCGACACCTACCCGTACGTGGACGTCCGTGAGGACGACGTGTCCATGGGCCACGAGGCCACCGTCTCCAAGGTCTCCGAGGACCAGCTCTTCTACCTGATGAGCCGCGGTCTGTCCGAGGACGAGGCGATGGCGATGATCGTGCGCGGCTTCGTCGAGCCGATCGCCAAGGAACTGCCCATGGAGTACGCCCTCGAGCTCAACCGGCTGATCGAGCTCCAGATGGAAGGAGCGGTCGGCTAGCGCCACGCGCCACCGCCGCATCCGACCGTCAGCACCGACTTATCCGAGAAAGCGAGCACCACGACAGCCATGGCTGAGGCTCACAACATCCCGGCGGGCTCCACCACCGCCGGCTCGATCGCGGTGGCCGCGGAGTCCACCGTCGCCACGCGCATGAGCGCGCCCCCGTCCTACGACGTGGCGGACTTCCCCGTCCCGCACGGACGCGAGGAGGAATGGCGGTTCACCCCGCTGGACCGCCTCGCCGGGCTGCACGACGGCACCGCGGTCGCCACGGACGGCGGGGTGACGGTCGAAGTCAGCGCCCCCGAAGGCGTCACGGTGGAGGCCGTCGGCCGCGACGACGCGCGGCTCGGCCGGGCCGGCAAGCCCGTGGACCGGGTCGCCGCCCAGGCGTACTCCTCCTTCGAGAAGGCCTCCGTCGTCACGGTCCCCAAGGAGACCGTGCTCAGCGAGCCGATCCGGATCTCGGTCCGCGGTGAGGGCGGGGTCGCCTACGGCCACCAGCACATCGAGCTGGGCGCCTTCGCCGAGGCTGTCGTCGTCATCGACCACACCGGTGACGCGGCCGTTGCCGCCAACGTCGACTTCGTGCTCGGAGACGGTGCCAAGCTGACCGTCGTCTCCGTCCAGGACTGGGACGACAAGGCCGTCCACATCGGCCAGCACAACGCGCTGGTCGGCCGGGACGCCTCCTTCAAGTCCGTCGTCGTCACCTTCGGCGGCGACGTCGTACGGCTCCACCCGCGGGTGTCGTACGCGGGCACGGGCGGCGAGGCCGAGCTGTTCGGCCTGTACTTCACCGACGCCGGCCAGCACCAGGAGCACCGCCTCCTGGTGGACCACAACACCCCGCACTGCAAGTCGAACGTCGTCTACAAGGGCGCGCTCCAGGGCGACGACGCCCATGCGGTCTGGATCGGCGATGTGCTGATCGAGGCCAGGGCCGAGGGCACCGACACCTACGAGATGAACCGCAACCTCGTCCTGACGGACGGCGCGCGGGTCGACTCGGTGCCGAACCTCGAGATCGAAACCGGTGAGATCGTCGGCGCCGGTCACGCCTCCGCCACCGGCCGCTTCGACGACGAGCAGCTCTTCTACCTGATGGCTCGCGGTATCCCGGAGACCGAGGCCCGCCGCCTGGTCGTCCGCGGATTCTTCGCCGAGCTGGTCCAGCAGATCGGTCTGCCGGACGTCGAAGAGCGCCTCATCGCCAAGATCGAGGCCGAGCTGGAGGCGTCCGTCTGATGGCCTTCGTCCGAGCCTGCGGGCTGAGCGAGCTGGAGGAGGACACCCCGAAGAGGGTGGAACTCGACGGCACGCCGGTCTCAGTGGTGCGCACCGAGGGTGAGGTGTTCGCGATCAACGACATCTGCTCGCACGCGAACGTCTCTCTCTCCGAGGGCGAGGTGGAGGACTGCCACATCGAATGCTGGCTGCACGGCTCCAGCTTCGACCTCCGCACCGGCAAGCCCGACAGCCTTCCCGCGACGGCACCCGTCCCCGTATACCCCGTAAAGATCGAAGGGGACGATGTGCTCGTCTCCGTCACCCAGGAGTCCTGAGTCACCCATGGCAACGCTTGAAATCCGCGACCTGCACGTCTCCGTCGAGGCCGAGAACGGCCCCCGGGAGATCCTCAAGGGCGTCGACCTGACCGTGAAGCAGGGTGAGACCCACGCCATCATGGGCCCCAACGGCTCCGGCAAGTCGACCCTCGCCTACTCCCTCGCGGGCCACCCCAAGTACACGATCACCGGTGGCACCGTGACCCTGGACGGCGAGGACGTCCTGGAGATGTCCGTCGACGAGCGCGCCCGTGCCGGTGTCTTCCTCGCCATGCAGTACCCGGTCGAGGTCCCGGGCGTCTCCGTCTCCAACTTCCTGCGCACCTCCGCCACCGCCATCCGCGGCGAGGCCCCCAAGCTGCGCACCTGGGTGAAGGAGGTCAAGGAGGCCATGGAGCGTCTCCAGATGGACCCGGCCTTCGCCGAGCGCAATGTCAACGAGGGCTTCTCCGGCGGTGAGAAGAAGCGCCACGAGATCCTCCAGCTCGAGCTGATCAAGCCGAAGATCGCGATCCTCGACGAGACCGACTCCGGTCTGGACGTCGACGCCCTGCGCGTGGTCTCCGAGGGCGTCAACCGGGTCCGCGAGACCGGCGAGGTCGGCACCCTGCTGATCACGCACTACACCCGGATCCTCCGCTACATCAAGCCCGACTACGTCCACGTGTTCGCGAACGGGCGGATCGCCGAGTCCGGCGGCCCGGAGCTCGCGGACAAGCTGGAGGCCGAGGGCTACGAGGCATATGTGAAGGGTGGCGTATCCGCGTGACCCATCCCCGCCAGGGGCTCCCCGGCCTTCTCGACACCGAGGCGCTCCGCAAGGACTTCCCGATCCTGGACCGCGTCCTGCACGACGGCAAGAAGCTCGTCTACCTGGACAACGCGGCGACCTCGCAGACCCCGCGCCAGGTGCTCGACGTGCTCAGTGAGTACTACGAGCAGCACAACGCCAACGTCCACCGCGGCGTGCACGTGCTCGCGGAGGAGGCCACCGCGCTGTACGAGGGCGCTCGCGACAAGGTCGCCGCCTTCATCAACGCGCCCAGCCGCAACGAGGTGATCTTCACCAAGAACGCCTCGGAGTCGCTGAACCTCGTGGCGAACATGCTGGGCTGGGCCGATGAGCCCTACCGCGTGGACCAGGACACCGAAATCGTCATCACGGAGATGGAGCACCACTCCAACATCGTTCCGTGGCAGCTGCTGGCGCAGCGCACCGGGGCGAAGCTGAGGTGGTTCGGTCTCACCGACGACGGCAGGCTCGACCTGTCCAACATCGACGAGGTCATCACCGAGAAGACGAAGATCGTCTCGTTCGTGCTGGTGTCGAACATCCTAGGCACGGTCAACCCGGTCGAGCAGATCGTGCGCCGCGCGCAGGAGGTCGGGGCACTCGTGCTCATCGACGCCTCGCAGGCGGCCCCGCACATGCCGCTGGACGTCCAGGCCCTGGGTGCCGACTTCGTGGCCTTCACCGGTCACAAGATGTGCGGCCCGACCGGCATCGGCGTGCTCTGGGGACGCCAGGAGCTGCTGGAGGACCTCCCGCCGTTCCTGGGTGGCGGCGAGATGATCGAGACCGTCTCGATGCACTCGTCCACGTACGCCCCGGCGCCGCACAAGTTCGAGGCGGGCACGCCCCCGATCGCCCAGGCCGTCGGTCTCGGCGCTGCCGTGGACTACCTCACCTCGATCGGCATGGACAAGATCGCCCAGCATGAGCACGCGATCACCGAGTATGCGGTCCAGCGCCTTCAGGAAGTCCCCGACCTGCGGATCATCGGCCCAGTGACGGCCGAGGACCGTGGTGCGGCGATCTCCTTCGTGCTCGGGGACATCCACCCGCACGACGTGGGCCAGGTGCTGGACGAGCAGGGCATCGCGGTCCGGGTCGGCCACCACTGCGCACGGCCCGTCTGCCTGCGGTACGGAATTCCTGCGACCACGCGGGCGTCGTTCTATCTGTACTCCACGCCGGCCGAGGTGGACGCCCTGGTCAACGGCTTGGAGCACGTCCGTGACTTCTTCGGATGAGGGACTGACGCGTGAAGCTTGATTCGATGTACCAGGACGTCATCCTGGACCACTACAAGCACCCGCACGGGCGGGGCTTGCGGGACGGCGACGCCGAGGTGCACCACGTCAACCCGACCTGCGGCGATGAGATCACCCTTCGCGTGAAGTACGACGGATCGCGCATCGAGGACATCTCCTACGAGGGTCAGGGCTGCTCCATCAGCCAGGCCTCGGCCTCCGTGCTGAACGAGCTGCTCGTCGGCAAGGAACTGGCCGAGGCGCAGAAGATCCAGGGCACCTTCCTGGAGCTGATGCAGTCCAAGGGTCAGATCGAGCCGGACGACGCGATGGAGGAGGTGCTGGAGGACGCGGTGGCGTTCGCCGGCGTCTCGAAGTATCCGGCGCGGGTGAAGTGCGCGCTGCTGAGCTGGATGGCGTGGAAGGACGCGACGGCCCAGGCGCTGTCCGAGCTGCCGGAGCCGTCCGAAGGGAAGACCGCATGACTGAGAACGCCGACACCACGACGACCCCGGAAGGCACCACCGAGCAGGAGTGGCCGACCGAGGAGACCTTCTCTTCCGCGGCTCCGGGCCCGGCGGGTTCGAAGGCGTCCGAGGAAGAGGTCCGCGAGGCCCTCTACGACGTCGTCGACCCCGAGCTGGGCATCGACGTGGTCAACCTCGGGCTGATCTACGGCATCCACATCGACGACTCCAACATCGCCACCCTGGACATGACGCTGACGTCCGCGGCCTGCCCGCTGACCGATGTCATCGAGGACCAGGCGAAGGCGGCGACCGACGGCATCGTCAATGAGCTGAAGATCAACTGGGTCTGGATGCCGCCGTGGGGCCCGGACAAGATCACGGATGACGGTCGCGAGCAGCTTCGCGCCCTGGGCTTCAACGTCTGACCCGCGTCCGACGCTCCGGGGTGGTCCTCCGCGACATCCCGGCACCGTCCGGATACCGGCAACGGCCATGCCCGCCAGGCACACTGGCGGGCATGGCCGTTCGTCTGTACCACCTCGTCCTCGACGCCCGAGACCTGCCCGGACTCTCGCGCTTCTGGTGTCAGGTGCTCGACTGGAAGGTGCTCTACGAGGCCGAGGACGAAGTCGTCATCGGGGCCGACGAGCACGCGATGCCGGGCATGTGCTTCGTACCGGTGCCGGAGCGCAAGACCGTCAAGAACCGGCTCCACATCGATCTCGCGCCCGACGACCAGGACGCCGAGGTCGAGCGGATCCTCGCACTCGGGGCGCGGCGGGTCGATGTGGGACAGGGCGCGGAGGTGAGCTGGGTGGTGCTGGCAGATCCCGAGGGCAACGAATTCTGCGTGCTGCGGCCGAAGCGGACGCTCACGGACTGACGGGCGGCTCCCCAGGGGCAGCGGGACCGTACGACGCCGGGGGCGCCGGCGGCTGCTGCATCCCCGCCGCCTCGGCCAGGACCGGGCCCAGGTTCTCCTTCCGGAGGCGCTCGTCCACGTAGAGCAGGCACGTCACCAGGCTGGGGAAGGTCGTGGTGATGATCTGGGAGATCAGCCCGCCGACCATGGAGATGACCATGGCGACACCGAGCCCCGCGAAGATCTCGGCGATGTCGGGCTCCGGGCCGTAACTGCTGGGGCTCATCAACATCGTCGGGAACATGCCCAGGAGCTGTGTGAAGTACTGCACCATCGAGCCCACGGTCGCCGCCCCCATGTAGGCGAGCAGCGAGATGCCGAAGACCCGCCACCACTCGCCGCGTACCAGGACGGATGAGCGGCGCAGCGCCTTGACCGGTCCCTGGCCCTCGAAGACGACGGCCGCCGGAGCCAGACTGAATCTGACCCAGAGCCAGACGGCCAGGGGGGTGGTCACCATGGTTCCCAGGAATCCCAGCAGCGCCAGGCCGCCTGCTGCGGGGGCGTCGTCCTGGGTGGCAAGGACGACGATCGCGCTGACGAAGCCCAGGAGGGCAAGCGCCACCGGGACCACCACGATGAGGCTGCTGATGAGGAGGGCACCCAGCACGGCCGGGACCCGGGGTGCTGTGCGCCGCCAGACCGCGCCGATGGTCGTGGGACGTCCGAGGACGGCGTCCTGGACGACGACCGCGATGCTCGTCTGCACCACCACCGTCGAGAGCAGCATCGCCAGTACGGCGATGAGCCAGACGCAGACGAAGGCGGTGAGCAGCGGGCCGCCTTCGTCCCAGCTCGGGGGCGAGTCGTGGGACGTGTCCAGCAGGACACGGAGCTCCCTCTCGACGGCCGAGTAGGCGATGGCGAACGCCGCGACCACGAGCAGGGTCGCGGCCCCGTACACGGCGAGG
Source organism: Streptomyces sp. NPDC059828 (assembly GCF_042731955.1). Taxonomy (NCBI): domain Bacteria; kingdom Bacillati; phylum Actinomycetota; class Actinomycetes; order Kitasatosporales; family Streptomycetaceae; genus Streptomyces; species Streptomyces sp. NPDC059828. The sequence goes on from NZ_JBHWIW010000016.1 coordinate 25,586, forward strand.
GCCATGCCGAACAGCTGCTTCCAGTGACGGCCGACCGTGCTGAAGGCGCCGTTGAAAAGATCGCCCACCGTGAGTGGCCGCAGGGGTATCACGCCCGGCTTCGGCGGCGGCGGTGCCCAGCCGCCCCAACCTGGCGCGCCCGGCGCTCCGTGAGGCCCGCCGTAAGGTCCCCACCCCGTGTTCTGCGACATCCCGTACCCCGCCCCGTCCGTACTCATCCCCACTGTGACTCGAACACGGTAGCGGTATGCGCCGACGGGTTGTGCGTACGGTCGTACCCATCGATAGGTACACTCGTACATATGGGATACGCACTGCTGGCCGCGGCGATCGCGGCAGAGGTGGCAGGCACCACGGCCATGAAGTACAGCGAGGGCTTCACCAGGCTGTGGCCGTCGCTGATCACCGTGGTGGGTTATGTGACCGCCTTCGCGCTGCTGGCACAGACACTGAAGACCCTCTCGGTCGGCACGGCCTATGCGATCTGGGCCGGTGTGGGCACCGCCGCGGTGGCGGCGATCGGGATGGTGTTCCTGGGCGAGCCCGCGAACGCCATGAGGCTCGCGGGTATCGCCCTCGTCGTCATCGGGGTCATCGTGCTCAACCTGGGCGGCGCCCACTGATGCCGCGCCGCAGGCGGTACGACCCCGAGCGGCGCCAGCGCGTCATCGACGCCGCGATCCGGGTGGTCGGACGCGACGGCATCGCAGGGCTCAGCCATCGCACGGTCGCCGCCGAGGCCGACGTGCCCCTCGGCTCGACCACGTACCACTTCGCCTCCCTGGACGAACTGCTCATCGCCGCCCTGCGGCAGACGAACGAGGGCTTCGCGGAACTGCTGCGCACCAGCGATGTCCTCGCGGACCCGGACGCGGACCTTGCCGTCGGACTCGCCCGGTTGATGGGGGAGTGGCTCGGCGGTGAACGGACCGGCGTGGAGCTCGAATACGAGCTCTATCTGGCGGCGCTGCGCCGTCCCGCCCTGCGCCCGGTCGCCGCCGAATGGACCGATGGTGTCATCGAGGCACTCTCCCGCAGGACGGACCCGGTGACGGCGCGTGCGGTGATGGCGCTGATGGACGGAATCTGCGTACAGGTGCTGCTCACGGACATCAGCTACGACGAGACGTTCGCACGGGAGATGCTGGCCCGTGTACTGGTCCGGGGCTGACCGCCCAGGGTGCGGGACCCGCCGTGAACCCGTTCCGGACCTGTGGGTAACAAGGGGCGTGACTCTGACCGATATCAGATACGGAGCCGGCAGGGCCGGTCCGCCCGAGGCACCCGGCGATGACGCTTCGGTCATCGCCCAGTCCCTCGAACGGCCCGAGATCTTCGCCGAGCTCTACCGGCGGTACGCAGGCGACATCCATCGCTATGCCTTGCGACGGCTCGGCGACGGCGCTGCCGACGACATCACCGCGGACACCTTTCTGACCGCCTTCCGTATCCGAGGGCGCTACGACCTGGCCCGCGCCAGTGCCCGCCCCTGGCTCTACGGCATCGCCGGCAACCTGATCGGCAAACACCGGCGTACGGAAATCAGGGCGCTGAAGGCGCTCGCCCGTACCGGTACCGACCCGGTGGCCGAGTCATGGTCCGAGCGTGCCGAGAGCCGCGTCGCGGCACAGGCCGCAGGCGGGCCACTCGCCGGAGCGCTGGCCGGGCTCAACGCCGGCGACCGGCATGTCCTGCTGCTGGTCGCCTGGGCCGACCTCAGCTACCAGGAGGTGGCCGAGGCCCTCTCCATACCCGTGGGCACGGTCCGCTCGCGGCTCAACCGGGCCCGGCGCAAGGTGCGGGAGGCACTGGGCGGCGCGGACCCCACGCTCGTACACGACAAACACGAGGTAACCGGTCATGGATGAGATGAGCGCGGTACGGAACCTGCGCGCCGACGCTCCGGCGTCCGACCACCTCCGGCTGACACCGGGGCGGCAGCGGCTGCTCGACGAGATCGAAGGGCGCAGGCGGCGCCGCGGCGGCTGGCGGCTCGCAGCCGTGAGCGTGGCGGCCGCGGTGGTGGCGGCGGTGGTGCTGGCCTCGCAGCTCGGGCCGGACACGGGCCGGGGGAAGCCGGAGGTCGGGCAGAGCATCACCGTCGAGCCACGGGACTCGCAGTGGATCTACCGCAAGGTGATGGTGACGCAAGCAGACCTCAGCTTCGTCAACGACCTCAACCCCACATCGGACGGCGACGGCGAGCCTGCTGCGCATGAGACGGAGACCTGGACGCAGTACGGCACCGGAAAGGAGCGCCAGACCCTTCCCACCGGTGCGCTCGACGCATACGTGACGCAGGCGAACTGGGGCAGCCCGAAAGCCTTGCGGAACATGGTCGGGGGCCTGCCCGACGAGTCACCTGCCCTGCTCCGGGACCTGCGGGGCCTGGTCCCCATCGATGACCGTGACGTCGGGGCCGACAAGGGTGACTATCTCCGGATCGTGTGCGCCTACTCCGAGGTCGACGTGATTCCGCCGAGGGTGCGCAGCGCGCTTTTCGAGGCGTTGAAGACGATCCCCCGGGTGAAGATCAGCGAGCGACTCGTCGATGACGCGCTGGGGCGGCCGTCCCTGGCCGTCCACTTCACCAGCACGGACCGGACCAAGGACCTGAACCTCCAGGACGAACTGCTCCTCGACCCCGACAGCTACGAGTACCGGGGCGGCCGAACCATGTACCTCGCCGGTGGAAAGCTCAACGGCAAGGCCACCACGAAGGACACCCTGGTGGACGTCAGCGCCGTGGTGCGGCAGGGGGTCGTCGACAAGCCGGGGCATCGGCCCTGACGCGCGGGGGCCGGACCGTCACGGGGGCGGTCCGGCCCCCGGCTACCGGGGCTGCCCGGGGACGGCTCGGCAGGGCACTCGGTGGGCCCGCGGGTGCGGACCGGCACCTGAGACCGGTTCGCACCCGCCCGGTCCGGCCGGTTAGGTTCTCCGTATGACTGACTCGCCCGACAGCACCACCGCACCCCGCACCACCGGCGCCGTCGCCGCCGGCCTCGCCACCATCGCCGGCGACGGCACCGTGCTCGACACCTGGTTCCCCGCCCCCGAGCTCTCCGCCGAGCCCGGGCCGGCAGGCACCGAAAGGCTCTCCGCCGACCAGGCGGTCACGCTCCTCGGCGCGGGCGCCGCGAAGGCCGTCGGCGTGGACGCCCGCCGCGGGGTCGAGATCGTCGCCGTCCGCACGGTCATCGCCTCGCTGGACGACAAGCCGCTGGACGCGCACGACGCCTATCTGCGTCTGCACCTGCTCTCCCACCGCCTGGTGAAGCCGCACGGCCAGAACCTGGAGGGCGTCTTCGGGCTGCTCTCCAACGTCGCCTGGACCTCGCTCGGGCCGGTCGCGGTCGACGACATCGAGAAGGTGCGGCTCAACGCGCGCGCGGAGGGCCTGCACCTCCAGGTGACCTCGATCGACAAGTTCCCGCGGATGACGGACTACGTCGCACCCAAGGGTGTGCGGATCGCCGACGCCGACCGCGTCCGGCTCGGCGCGCATCTCGCCGAGGGCACCACCGTGATGCACGAGGGCTTCGTCAACTTCAACGCCGGCACGCTCGGCACCTCCATGGTCGAGGGCCGGATCTCCGCGGGCGTCGTGGTGGGCAACGGCTCCGACATCGGCGGTGGCGCTTCCACCATGGGCACCCTCTCGGGCGGCGGCAACGTCATCATCGCCATCGGCGAGCGCTGCCTGGTCGGCGCCGAGGCGGGCGTCGGGATCGCGCTCGGCGACGAGTGCGTCGTCGAGGCCGGTCTGTACGTCACCGCCGGTACGCGTATCACCATGCCGGACGGCCAGATCGTCAAGGCCCGCGAGCTCTCCGGCGCCTCGAACATCCTCTTCCGCCGCAACTCGGTGACCGGCACCGTCGAGGCCCGCCCGAACAACGCGGTGTGGGGCGGTCTCAACGAGGTGCTGCACAGCCACAACTGACCCTTGGCCGGGGGCATCCGGGCTACCAGGCCGACCGGAGTTGCTCATACGCCGCCAGCAGCCCGTCGACCGTTTCCCGGTCGGCGGGCTGTAGCGGTGCCCGCACCGCCCCCGAGGGCAGACCCAGTGCGGCCAGCAGCGCCTTCGCCGTCACTGTGCCCGGCAAGCCGGAGGCCATCATCAGCTCGGTGAGCGGCAGGGTGAGCCGGTGGAGCCGGGCGGCCTCGTCCGGACGGCCCGCGTCATGGGCGTCGAGCACTGCCCGCAGCGGGCCCGGAGCGATGTTCGCGACCGTGCTGACGAAGCCCGCGCCGCCGATCGCGTAGAGCGGCAGGTTCAGCTCCTCGCAGCCCGCGTAGTAGGCGAGGGAGGTGTCGGCCAGCACCTTGCCGCTGCCGAGAAGGTCGTAGGCACAGTCCTTCACGGCCACGATCCGTGGATGGTCCGCGAGCCGCACCATCGTCGCGGGGGTGATCCTGGTGCCGGTGCGGCCCGGGATGTCGTACAGCATCAGCGGGATTCCGACCGCGTCCGCGACCTCCCGGAAGTGCGCCTCCACCGCGGCCTGCGGCGGACGGCTGTAGTACGGGGTGACGACCAGCAGCCCGTCCGCGCCCGCGCCTTCGGCGGCCCGGGCCAGCTCGACGGTGTGTCGGGTGCTCGCACTGCCGACGCCCGCCACGATGCTCGCCGACGCCCCGATCTCTTCGCGCACGGCGGCGACGAGCGCGGTCTTCTCGGCGTCCGTGGTGGTCGGGGACTCGCCCGAGGTCCCGTTCAGCACCAGCCCGTCGCAGCCCTCGGCCACCAGATGTGCGGCGAGCTTGCGCGCTCCGTCCAGGTCCGGTGCGCCATCGCCGGTGAATGGAGTGATCATGGCGCAGAGGGCACGGCCGAAGGGCGGCTCGGGAAGGTGAGACATCGTCATGTCTGAAGTGTCCGCCGGGCCTACCGTGAAGGTCCACTTAGATCTCCTTCGAACCAAGGGTTAGTGATGGTTAACGAAGGGGCGGTGGCGAGTATGTGCCAGGGGGGTGCGAGGTCGCTCGAGCGCCGGGCAGGATGGATCCATGATCCGTCACGCGCGCATCACCCGTACCGGCGGTATGGTCCGCATGAGCCGCACTGGCCGCATCGGGCGTATTGCTGTGTTTCCCCTGCTCATCGTGCTCGCTGCCTGCGGCACGCAACGGGTCGACGGGATACGGACGTCCGGTGCCACCCCGTCCCGGCCCGGCCCCGATCGGTCCGCCGCCATCGACCGGCCCGTCCCCGACCGGTCCGTGCTGGAGGCCAGGGCGCGGAGTCTGGAGTCCGCCATGGAGCTGATCTACGTCATCGACGTTCCCGGCTTCGCGGTGGCCAAGCAGTCCCTGGGGCCCTCCGGGGACGACGGCTTCCAGAGCGCCTATGCGGCGGCGTCCGGCGGCGGGCAGATCCATCTGCGCGTCGACCGGGGCACGTTCCCCGACGCCACCTGCGAGTCCGGTGCGCAGCGGAGTTGTCGGCCCGACGGTGATCGGACGTGGTACAGCGCCACGGGCGGACAGCACGAGTACGTCCGGGTCGAGGACGGCCACATAGTCCGGCTTGACGCCGACAGTGCGTTGGTGGACCGGGCGGTCCTCCACGCCGCGGCGATATCCGCGCACCGGGCCGACGACCGTGAGCTCGACGCTCTGCTCCCCGAGGAGCCGGCGCGGTCCGCCGTACCGGTCGAGCGGGGCGATCTGCCACCAGTCGGTGACGGAGCACCCGACAACGAGGTGAACGCGGGAGGCTGACCATCATGGGGATATGCGGAGGGCGGCCTTCATCGCGGCCGGGTGGCCTCGCCACCCGGTGGTGCTTCTTCTCCCGCACCTGCGCCGGGGACCACGACCCGCTGATACGCCGACGCCTGGACCTCCCGGTGCTGCCCGGGCTTCGGTGGGCCTGGTCGAGTGCGTGACAGAGGGTTCGACTCCCCGGCGCAGAAAGGATGATCCGCGTCTCGCCCGAAGGCAGAGGAGACATCTGCTCCGCTCTCGCCGTCACGGCGGTCGTCGAGAAGACGGCCCCGCCCGCACCACCATGTGCCCTCACCGCGTGGCGGCTGCTCAGCGAACGAGCGGACTGAGGCGGGCCCATGACGCACTACACGCCCGCACTCGGTATGAGCACGGGCGTGTGGTGGCGAGCACTAGCGCTTACGGGCGGAAGCGCAGCACCTGCGGGTCGTGGTCGCTGTTCTGGTCGGCGAACTCCGCGTTGATGTGCACGCTGTCGTAGTCGAAGTCGCAGATCGACGGGCTGACCAGGATCTGGTCCAGCACCTGGCTGTTGCCCTGGTAGACGTACGAGTAACGCTCGGCGCGTGGCAGGGACTTGATGCCCGAGTACAGCACACCGCCGTCGGACAGCGCCTTGGTCGTGTCCGAGAACTCGAAGTCGTTGATGTCGCCGAGGGTCACGACGTGGGCGTTGCGCTGCACCTTCAGGATGTCCTTGACGAAGGTGTTGACGGCCTTGGCCTGCTCGAGGCGCTTGGTCTCCGACGAGCGGGCCGGCGGCTGGTGCTGCGCGGTCAGGCCCTCGTCGCCGCCCTTCGAACCGAAGTGGTTGGCGATGACGAACACCGTGCGGCCGCGGAAGACGAACTCGCCCGCGAGCGGCTTGCGGCTGGCCTCCCAGGCGGTGTTCGCCGGGTCGATGCGGCCCGGGGAGAGGGTGAGCGCGGCCTTGCGGCCCTCGCTGGTGACACCGGTCGCAGTGGCCGCGTCACCACCGGCGCGGTCGGTGAAGGAGACCCGCTCCGGGTTGAACAGGAACACCTGGCGGATGTTGCCGCCCGGCTCGCCACCGTCCTTGTTGTTCTCCGGGTCGACCGTGCGGTACTCGTACGCCGGACCACCGGCAGCCGCGATCGCGTCCGTGAACTTCTTGATCGTCTGGTCGGCGGCGACCACACCGTCGTTCTTGGCGCCGGTGTTGTCCTGGATCTCCTCCAAGGCGAGGATGTCCGGGGAGGCGAGATTCTCGACGACGGCCTTGGCCAGCGCGTCGAACTTCTCCTGCGGGTCGGACGGGTCCAGGTTCTCCACGTTGTAGGTGGCGATCGCCAGCTCGCCACGGCGCTGCGGACGGGTCGACTCGCGCTCCAGCTCGCGGTCGGTGACCGTGCCCATGGTGCGGGCGGTGATGGTGTAGCCGCCGAACTGGTTGAAGTCCAGAGGGCCCTCGGTCGTACCGGACAGCACATCGCCGACGTTCGCCTTCGGGAACGCCTGCTGGGCGGTCGGCACCAGCGACTGGATCTGGAGACGGCCGGTGTTCTGGGACTCGTACGAGCCGTAGCGGGCGCCGCCGCGCACGGTCGCGTTCTCGCGGGGCTTCACCGTGACCCAGAGCTCGGAGTACGGGTCGGTGGCGCCGACCACGCGCGAGGTGCCGATGCTCACGTTGGTGCCCTCGAGGGACTCGTAGTAGTCCAGGGCGTACGTACCGGGCTCCAGCGTGAGTCCGTTGATGCTGTTCGCTGCGGCCGGGTCGCCCTCGGGGGCGTAGGCCGACGGGACGCTCTTGGCGTTGATGGTGACCGGGGCCGGCAGCGCGTTGCCCGAGGACACCACGGCGATGGTCGGCTTGGAGATCTGGGTCAGGGACTGGTTGCCCGACGTCAGACCGCCCGGGACGTACTCGCTGACCGTGCCGGAGACCTTCACCGAGTCGCCGACGGCGACGGTCGGGGCGGAGCTGGTGAACACGAACAGGCCCTCGCTGGTGGCCGGGTTGGCGTCCGCCTGCGTGTCCTGCATCCAGAAGCCGCGCGAGGAGCCGTAGGCGCGCACGCCGGTGACGATGCCCTCGACATCCTTCACCTGCTGGCCGACGAGCGGGCTGGTGCGGGTGGTGCCCTGGATGTCGTGAATGCGTACACCGGCGGTGTCTGCCGTGATGTCGGCGTCGGCGGCGGCCGAGGAGGAACCGGCGAGCAGTCCGGCGGCCAGGGCGGACGCCATAACGGACGCGACGGCGGCTGATCTCGGGATCGAAGGCATCGAGAAAACTCCGGAATGAGGGGGGTATGAGGGTGGTGATGCTGGTTCTACGCGCGTCAATGTCCTGGGTGGACATGTCACTTGTCAAGGGGCTCTCGGTGTACTGCCGTTGACGCGTGTATGAACCGGGTGGCATGGGGCGAAATGCGTCTACGCTGGGGGCGCCGCCCGAGCCGGTACACGTATGCCGAGGAGAACTTCCAGATGTCACCAGACCGCCCCGCCGCAAGCCCCGCACTGCCCCCGGTGAGGCTGCGCCAGGAGGCCGAGCTGGCACGGGACGCGCTGGGCGCACCGTTGCTGTCGCGTGCCGTGCGACTGGCGCGCTGGGCCGGCCCCGGCACCAGGGTCGGCGCGGGCGGAGTGCTGGTGGATGAACAGCTTCCGGATGCGGCGAAGGCCTTGGGCCTCGCGCCCGACGAAGAGGGGACGGCGGACGCGAGCGCGGCCTGGCGCGTGGCCGTGGACACCGGACTGGTCGAGGTCGTCGTCCCCGATGACGGAGACGGGGATGGAGACGGTGGCGGCGAACTGCCGGGGACCGTCACCACCGGTGGCAATCTGCCGCTGATCACGGGCGGCAGCCCCAAGGATGTGCTGGCGCTCTGGCAGGACGCTTTCGAATCGGTCCGCGCCGACGCCATCGCGCCCCTTCTGGACGATCTGTCGGCGGTCATCGACGAGCACGGCGAGATCGACCTGGACGCCCTGGACTGGGACCCGGAAGCGGAGTCCGAGTTCCTCGACGGTGTGCTCGGCAATCTGTATCTGCTGACCCTGACCGAGGGAGCCGCAGGCGGAGCCGCTGATGACGGCTTCACCGGGGCCGACGCCGCGTCCGCGGGCAGCGGTGGCGCGGTGCCGCTGCCCGCGCTTGCCGCGTCGATGATCGTGCCCGACGACATGGGAGAGCCGACCGACGACATCCTGGAGCAGGTGTCGGAGGCGATGATGCGGCTGGACGACCAGTTCCGGCTGCTCGAGCCGATCGGCCTGGTGCGGTACCGGCCCGTGGACGGGGAACTGATGGAGGAGGAGGCGGGGCCCGCCACCGCCCGGTCCGGCCCCTCCGGTTCGGCCGCGACGGACTCGCATGCGCCCGACGCGGCGGATGACGATGTGTCACGCTACGGCCTGGTGACGCTCACCCCGCTCGGGCTGTACGGGATCAGGGCCCGGATGCTGGAGGCCGGGATCGCGGCACCTGCCGTCGGGGACCTCGCGGCCGGGGGAGCGGACGCACTGCTCGACGGGGTGGCGCGGTACTCCGAGCTCGCGGCGCGGGCGGAGACCATCGAGTGGCTGGCCCGCCGTACCCCACGCGCAGCCGCCACCGAACTGCTGGACGCCGCACACGGCACTGACCGCGGCGCGCCGCTTCGGCGGCTGCACTGCCAGCAGGCGCTGGCACTGCTCGGCGCGGACGCCGAGCCCGCCGTACGCGCGGTACTCGACGACCGGGAGCTGGGCGGGCTCGCCCGGGTATGGCTCGCGGAGCGTGGCACCGCCGATGTTCCGGCGCCCCCGCCGTCCATGATCCTCTGGCTGGCGGTCGACACGATCGCGGCCCAGCTCGACGCCGAGGGGGAGTCGGACGAGCTACGGGGGCTCGTGGAGGGGCTCGTCGGACAGCACAGCGGGTTCTTCGGCGAGGCATGGCGCGTGGAGCATCCCGCGACAGCCGATGTGCTGGAGGCGATGGGACGGCTTCACGGCGACCGCAGGACGGCCAAGGAGGCCCGCAAGGCGGCGTTCAAGGCCCGCTCCCGCGCCGGGACCTGAGAAAGCGGCCGGCAGACAGAGCCGGGTGCGCGGCAGCGGGAACGGGCGCAGGGCGGCGATTCACGGACGCGGGCCCACCGTGTCGTGTGACGGTCGCGTGGTGTTCACCTGCCGTCTGTCCGTGCGCGGGTCGCGGCCGGGCACACTCGCACCGCCAGCATTCAAGAGGCACACCGCCTCATCTCCCCGGGAGAACGCGATGCCGCTCAGCCGCAGGGAATTCACCAGGCAGTCCGCGCTCACCGGCGCGGGTGTCGCCCTCACCGGCGCCGTCGGCGCACTCGCCACCGCCCCCGGCGCCCTCGCCGCCGAAGACACCGCGCACGTCCTCGTCCGCCGCCGACCGCCACGGCGACCACGGGCACGGTCACCCCGGCCTCGGTTACCGGGACCTTGCAGAAAGCCCCGGCGTTCACGCCGGGGCTGAATGCATCTCAAGACTGCTCTGACGTGCACTTTAGAGCGGACGTTTTTGCTGCTCGATGTACTGGCGGACGATCGCCAACGGTGCTCCGCCGCACGATGCGGAGAAATACGAGGGCGACCACAGGTGCCCGTGCATGATGGCGCGGTTGATCCGGCCCGTGAACTCCTGGCGTATGCGGCGGGCGGAGACGCCCTTGAGGCTGTTGACCAGCTTGGAGACGGCGACCTTGGGCGGGTAGTGCACCAGGAGGTGGACGTGATCGCGTTCGCCGTTGAACTCTTTCAGCTCCGCTTCGAAGTCCTCGCAGACCTTGCGCATGATTTCTTCGCAGCGTGTCAGCATCTCGTCGTTGAACACCCCGCGCCGGTACTTCGTCACAAAGACCAAGTGCACATGCATCGCCGAAACAACGTGTCTCCCACGCCTGTAGTCGTTCTGCTCATCCATGAGACCAATCGTAGTAGGATCTTGGGCATGCAGCTCCGCTACAACTACCGGGCCTACCCGGACGCCTCCCAGCGTCGTGGGCTGGCGAGGGCGTTCGGGTGCGCCCGCGTGGTGTGGAACGACTGCCTGCGCGACCGGAAGGAAGCGCACGCGGCCGGGCTGCCGTACGTGAACTCGGCCGAACTGTCCCGGCTTCGCATCACCCAGGCCAAGCGCACCGAGGAACGCGCCTGGCTTGCCGATGTGTCGGCGGTCGTCCTGCAACAGTCCCTTCGGGACCTGGACACCGCGTACAAGAACTTCTTCGACTCGGTCAAGGGCAAGCGGCAGGGCCGCAAGGTCGGCCCTCCCCGCTTCAAGTCGAAGAAGGACACCCGGCAGTCGGTCCGCCTCAACACCAACGCCTTCTCCCTGACGGACGACGGCACGGTGTATGTGGCCAAGGTCGGCAACCTCAAGGTCAAGTGGTCCCGCCGGCTTCCGGCCGCACCCACGTCCCTGACCGTCACCAAAGACAGCTGTGGCCGGTACTTCCTCAGCTTCGTCGTGGACACCGAGCCGGACATCCTCCCCAAAGCGCAGACCGACGCCGGTATCGACCTCGGCCTGTCCTCCTTCGCCGTCCTGTCCGACGGCCGGAAGATCGACAGCCCTCGCTTTCTGCGCCGGGCCGAGAAGAAGCTCAAGCGTCTTCAGCGGGAGCTGTCCCGCAAGGCCAAGGGCTCGAAGAACCGGGCCAAGGCCCGTATCAAGGTCGCACGCCAGCACGCCAAGGTGGCCGACCGGCGCCGGGACTTCCACCACAAGGCCTCTACACAGATCATCCGCGACAACCAAGCGGTGTATGTGGAAGACCTCGCGGTGTCCGGTCTCGGGCGCACCCGGCTTGCCAAGTCCGTGCACGACGCGGGATGGTCCGCGTTCGTCGGCATGCTGGAGTACAAGGCGGCTCTGCACGGCCGCACCTTTGCCAAAGTGGACCGGGCCTTCCCGTCCTCTCAGGTCTGTTCGGCCTGCGGATTCCGGAGCGGCCCCAAGCCCCTGCACGTCCGGGAGTGGACGTGCGGCGAGTGCGCCACCGTGCACGACCGTGACCACAATGCAGCCCGCAATGTCCTGTTCGAAGGACGCCGAATCGTCGCCGCCGGACGGGTGGAGACACTAAACGCCTGTGGAGCGCCGGCAAGACGGGCACACGTGCCCGCACAGCGCGTTGAAGCAGGAAGCCCCCGGAAGGGTCAGACGACCCAGGCCGGAATCCTTGGACTTTAGGCCAGGGAGCACGTCAAGGACCCCTGATTCCTGACCCGAAGGGCATGCTCGCCCTGCCCGCCGGGTTCTCGTACCGCGTCATCACCCACTGCGGCGTCACCAAGCTGGAGTCGGGTGAGTTCACCCCGTCCAAGCACGACGGCACTGCCACCTTCGAGGGTCCGCGCGGCTCGGTCCTGCTCGTCAACAACCACGAACTCAAGGGTCCCCGCACCAAGTTCCCCCACCCCGTCCCGCTCGCTGACGGCCTCGTCTACGACCCTGGCGCGGCCGGCGGCTGCACCGTCGTCGAGACCCACCGCGACGGCCGGACCGCCGAATGGGTGGGCATCGCGGGCACGTCCACCAACTGCGCGGGCGGACGGACCCCTTGGGGTACCTGGCTGACCTGCGAGGAAAACGCGGACAGGGCCGGTGAGAACGGCATGACCAAGGACCACGGCTATGTGTTCGAGGTCGATCCCCACGACCGTCGTGCCAACCGCGATCCGGTGCCGGTCAAAGCCTTCGGCCGCTACGAGCACGAGGCGGTCGTCATCGACACCCGGCGCGGCCACGCCTACCTCACCGAGGACGCCGCAGGCCCGAACGGACTGTTCTACCGCTGGGTCCCGCCGCACGGCTTCCAGCACGGCCGCGGCCGACTGCGCCACATTCCGGAGGACGCCGGGCTGTTGCAGGCGCCCACGTGCTACGACGCCGGCGGACGCTTCGTCGACGATCTGTCCCGTGCCACCAGGATCGGCACGGTGTACGGCGTGGACTGGGTCAACGTCCCGGACCGCGACGCCAGGACCGTGCCGGTGCGCCAGCAGTTCGGCGACGGCGAGGTCACCCGCGCCCGCAAGCTGGAGGGCATGTGGTGGGCGGACGGCGGGGCGTACATGGTCTCCTCGTTCGCCCGCGACGAGAGCCCGGGCCAGCCGCACGACGGCCAGGTCTGGTTCTACGACCCCCGGCGCCGGACCCTCACCCTCAAGGTGCTGCTGGGGGTGAACGCCGCCCCGGCCGAGGACGGCTCGTACGACGGCCCCGACAACATCACCGTCTCACCCTACGGCGGCCTCATCATCGCCGAGGACGGCGAGGGCATCCAGCATCTCTTCGGCGCCACCGAGAGCGGCCGTACGTACCCGATCGCCCGTAACGACCTCAATACCGGCACCGAAGAGAATCCGGACTACAGCGAGTTCACCGGTGTGGTCTTCTCACCCGACGGGCGGACGCTGTTCGCCAACATCCAGAACCCGGGCATCATGCTCGCCATCACCGGACCATGGAAGCGCCAGCGCCCCCGCTGAACCGCCGGCGCCCTCCGGGTAAATCCCTTGGCGCGCACCCGGCCCGCCGCCCTAGAGTGATCAGCGTCCAGGTGCGCAGGCAGGACCTACTTCCACTTCTCATGGGGAGGTCACGGGTTCGAGTCCCGTCACCGGCACTCAGGCCGGTGTAGCTCAGGGGCCAGAGCACCATCGTCGGTTCCGCCGAACTTGTCCTCTGGACACCACAATTTCATGCACCTCCCGGTGCGCAGGCTGCGGTTACTTCGTTGTGATCGAATCCCAACCGCCGCCATTTTGATCTCGGGAGGCCGGCATGCGATGAGAGTGCCCGGTGCGCAGGCCCCGGATACTTCATGGGGAACAGCGGGTTGCGGGTTCGAATCCCGTCATGCCTTCGGGGCGTGTAGCTCAATCGGACAGAGCAGCCGTTATATGGACCGTGGCCGCTTCGACCTCGGGCTCCTCTCATCGCTCGTTCATGCTGTGCCTCCCCCGGTAATGAACAACCAATGGGGAATTCGGGGGAATTCACATGGCACGCTTCAACACCCGCAGCGCGCGACGAGCCGCGGCGACCTCGCCCGTACGCTCCACCGGCCGTGCCGCCACCCACCAGGGCGGCATCGGTCTCCGGCGCGACGCGCGCTCCGAGCTGTTCCTGCTCGCCGTCGCCAACTTCGTTTCGCAGCAGACGTTCTACGAGTCCGGCGACGTACGCGACAACCGCTTCACCGCCCTGGTGCGCACCCTCGCCGTCGAGGACCCGGAGTGGACCGCCGGCCTGCTCGGATGGCTTCGCGGCGACGCGGGTATGCGCACGGCCTCGCTCGTCGGCGCGGCGGAGTACGTCAGCGCCCGGCTCGCTGCCGCTGCCACCGACGGCCCCGCGAACCGGCAGGTCATCGCGTCCGTGCTGCGCCGCGCCGATGAGCCGGGAGAGCTGCTCGGCTACTGGACCTCGCGCTACGGGCGGGCCCTGCCCAAGCCCGTCAAGCGGGGTGTCGCCGACGCCGTGCGCCGCCTTTACCGCGGTGCGTCGCTGCTGAAGTACGACTCCTCCGGCAAGGACTACCGCTTCGGCGACGTCCTCAATCTGGTGCACGCCTCGCCCGACCCCGGCAAGCCGTGGCAGGGCGAGCTGTTCCAGTACGCACTGGACCGCCGCCACCACCCCGACACCGCCACCCCGCCCGCGTCGAACCGGATGCTGACCGCCCATCGCGCGCTGATGGACCTGCCCGTCGCCGAGCGGCGTGCCGTGGTCACCGGACCGGGTGGCGCTGAGCGCCTGGCCGAGGCCGGGGTGACGTGGGAGGCGCTGGCGGGCTGGCTCCAGGGGCCGATGGACGCGGCGGCCTGGGAAGCCGTGATCCCGTCCATGGGGGCCATGGCGCTGGTACGGAATCTGCGCAACTTCGACGAGCCCGGGGTCTCGGACGAGGTGGCGGCCCAGGTCGCCGCGAGGATCTCGGACCCGGAGGTGGTGGCCGCCTCGAAGCAGTTCCCGTTCCGCTACCTGGCCGCGTACCAGCACGCGCCGTCGCTGCGCTGGTCGTACCCGCTGGAGAAGGCACTCGGGCACTCGCTGGCCAACGTGCCCGCGCTGCCCGGGCGGACGCTGATCCTCGTGGACCGCTCGGGCTCGATGTGGTCGCCGCTGTCCGCGCGCTCCCAGCTCAACTGCGCGGACGCGGCGGCGATCTTCGGTTCGGCGCTGGCGATGCGAGCTGCCGATGCCGATCTGGTCGAGTTCGGCACGAGCAGCCGGGCCGTGAAGTACCGCCGCGGCGACTCGGTGCTGAAGGTCCTGGGGCGCTTCGGCGAGCTCGGCGGCACCAACACCGCCGAGGCAGTGCGCCGGTACTACCGCGGGCACGACCGTCTGCTGATCGTCACCGACGAGCAGACGGCGTACAGCCACCACGGAAGCCCGATCGCCCAGATCCCGGCGGATATACCCGTCTACACCTGGAACCTGGCGGGCTACCGGGCCGGACACGGCCCGTCCGGTGAGGGAAACCGGCACACCTTCGGCGGGCTCACCGACGCGGCCTTCCGGATGGTCCCGCTGCTGGAGGCGGGTCAGTCGGCCGACTGGCCCTGGGCGCCGCGCTGACCACCGGCTCCGGGCGGCCCCCCGGGGGGGGCCCCCGGGGGGGGGTTGGCCGGGTGGGGGACTGCGGCAGGGCCCCCCGCGTTTACCATACCCCGACCC
>NZ_JBHWIW010000016.1:41007-120741 GCF_042731955.1 Streptomyces sp. NPDC059828
CTGGGGGGCTACCCCCGCGCCGGCTGGTGGTGGGGCCGGGGGTGGGGTGGGGTGACCGCGGCCGTCCGGGCGGGGGGCGCGGGGGCCCCCCCGCGGCGGGGCCCCGCCCGGGGGCCCCCCCGGAGCGGGGCTGTTCGCCTGGTGCGTCAGAGCGACTGCGCCGCCGGCTTGACCATGCCCCGGACCGTGCGCGACTTCACGAACTCGCCGATCGCGGTCATCTCCCACTCACCGGAGTACTGCCGGATGAGCTTCGCCATCATGACGCCGGTCTGCGGTTCCGCGGTGGTCAGGTCGAACCGGACCAGTTCCTCACCTGTGGCGGCGTCGAGCAGTCGGCAGTACGCCTTGGCGACCTCGGTGAACTTCTGGCCGGAGAAGGAGTTGACGGTGAACACCAGGCCGGTGGCCTCGGCCGGGACCCGGCCCAGATCCACGACGATCACCTCGTCATCACCCGCGCCCTCACCGGTCAGATTGTCGCCCGAGTGCTTGACCGCACCGTTGAGGATGGAGAGCTTGCCGAAATAGCAGCTGTCCAGATGATTGCGCTGGGGGCCGTAGGCGATCACCGACGCGTCCAGGTCGATGTCCTTGCCACCGAAGGCAGGCTCCCATCCGAGACCCATCTTGACCTGGGAGAGCAGCGGACGGCCGCCCTTGACCAGGGACACGGTCTGGTTCTTCTGGAGGCTGACCCGCCCCTTGTCCAGATTGATCTTCCCGCTCGCGGCCGCGGGTGCCGCAGGCGCGGCAGCGGGGGCGGAGGCGGCGGGGGCCGCCGCGGCAGGCGCGGGTGCCTGTACGGGGGGTGCGGCGGCAGGCTCCTCGTCCACCGAGACCCCGAAGTCGGTGGCGATGCCCGCCAGGCCGTTGGCATACCCCTGGCCCACGGCGCGTGCCTTCCAGGCGCCGCCCCGCAGATAGATCTCCACGACCACCAGCGCGGTCTCGGTGCCCAGCTGGGGCGGGGTGAAGGTGGCCAGCACGGAGCCGCCGTCGGCGTCCCGGATGGTGGCCGTGGGCTCGATGCCCTGGAAGCTCTGGCCTGCTGCGTCCGGGCTCGCCGTGACGACGATCTTCTCGATCCCGGCCGGGACGGCCGCGGTGTCGACGATGATCGCGTCGGGGGCCGCGCCCCCGCCTGATCGATGGGTGACACCGGGCCCCGAGGGCTGGTTGTAGAAGATGAAATCGTCGTCGGAGCGCACCTTGCCGTCGGCCGTGAGCAGCAGGCCCGAGACGTCAAGCCGTACGGGAGCGGTGACGTCCACCGCCACACGCGTGGCGGCCAGGGGGATGTTCGAGCCGGGGGTCATAGCTGTCATGACTGGGGTAACGAGCGAGGCGGCTTTGCCGTTCCCTTACCTTCGGCACCTTCGGCCGAATGGCGTCTATCGCCGACCCGACCGGTTCCTCGGATGCTGGCGGGCCTGCCGCTCGTTCCCGAACCGGTACGCCCCAGTCCAGCGGGCCATCACGAGCTGCGCGTCGCCCGACTCGACCTCGGACAGGAAGGTGCCGGCACGCGCTCCGCGCAGTGTGGCGGCGGAGCGGCCGCGGTGGGTGATGGTGACGGTGCCGTCACCACGCTGCTCGTAATGGAATCCGGAAGGTCTCGGCATGACCGGAATGATGCCCGCGGCCCACCAGGTCCGTCATCCCTATTCCGCGGGCGCCGGTCCCACCCGGGCCCGGCCCGTCGCGCGCATGGCCCTTCACACCGGGACCGCGCGCGCCGCGCTCTCACGGCGGCGCGCGGTGCGGTCGAGGAGCGCCAGCCACACCGCGGGGACCGTCCCCAGCACGCCGACGACGGGGAGCAGCACCCGCACATCGGCCACCGCGACCAGACCCGCGCCCAGGGCGACACCCACCGCGTTCGGCACGAACAGCAGGGAGTTGGCGGTCGCGGCGGTACTGCCCAGCACCGCGTCCGGGGTGTCGCGCTGCACCGCCGTCATGGCCGCGATCAGCACACACGGGAGTCCGAGCCCGATCGCCGCACTGCACACCAGGGCCAGCCCGTCATACGGCAGCGACCGCAGCCCCACCGCCACCGCGAACAGCGCGATGCCCGCCGCGGCGAAGGCCGTGCCCGTCAGCCGCCTCGACAGGGGCCCGGCCACCAGCCCTGCCAGCACGGATCCCGCACCCTGCACCGTGTACAGCACCCCCGTGAAGCCGGGCCCGCGACCGAGCACCGTGTCGACGACCGCGTACACCACCGCGCCGTTCAGCCCGGCGACCAGCATCGTGGCACCACCCGCCAGCACAAGCGGCCGCAACGTACCGGACCGCCACAGACAGCGCGCACCGTCGGCGGCGGTGGCCCACGGGCGCCCCGGTACGCCCGGGGCCGGGCGTACCGGACCGGTGTCGCGTATCCGCATCGCCGCGAACGCCACCGCGGCCAGTGCGAACGTCGCCGCGTCGAGCAGTGCCACCGCCGACCCGCCGAACCGGGCGAACAACCCCGCCGCGACCAGCGGCGCGATCAGCTTCGCGCCTTCGTTCACCGTCATCCTCAGCCCGTTGACATCGGCGAGCAGCCGCTCGTCGACCGTGCTCGCGACCAGGGCGGATTCCGCCGCATCCGCGATGACCCCGCCCGTTCCGTACACCGCCAGGACGCAGAAGAGCAGCCAGACCCGTCCGGCGGAGCCGACCAGCACCAAGGAGGGCAGCAGCAGGGCCATGGCGGCGGCCACCGCGACGACGAGCGTCCGTCGGGGCACCCGGTCGGCGACCGACCCGAGCCAGGGCCCGGCCAGCGCGGGAGCCCACAGGGCGAAGACCGCCAGGGCCGCCAGACTGTCGGATCCGGTCAGCGACTTCACCCAGATGCCGGAGACCAGCCACATCGCGGTGGTGCCGAAGCCGGAGACGACCACTCCGGTGAGATACAGCGCCGTGTCGCGGCGCTGAAGAACTGTCAGGTTGCGCATCCGGGCATGCTGGCAGGGTGAATGGCTTGCCCGGATGGGGAAGCCGCCCTGATGACGGGCCGGTGGGTGCCTTAGATAGCAGATGACGTAACACGGCCCCGGTCCGGGCGGATCCGGCGGCTGACCGACCAGCCGCCGGAACCGGCCCACCGCGGGTGCCGCCGCCACCGCCGAGGAGAGCCATGCCGACTTCGCAGCATCACCACCCCCTCGACCGGTACTTCCGGATCAGCGCACGGGGATCGACCGTCGCACGGGAGGTACGCGGCGGCTTCGCCACCTTCTTCACGATGGCCTACATCCTTGTGCTCAACCCGATCATCCTGGGCGGCGCCGAGGACAAGTACGGTCACACGCTCTCCGGACCGGCGCTCGTCACCTCCACGGCGCTGGTCGCCGCCGTGATGACCGCGATCCTGGGCCTCGGCGGCAATCTGCCGATCGCCATCGCCGCCGGTCTCGGCCTGAACGCCGTGGTCGCCTTCCAGCTCGCCCCGCTGATGAGCTGGGCGGACGCGATGGGCCTGGTGGTGGTCGAGGGCATCGTCATCTGCGTGCTGGTCGTCACCGGACTGCGTGAGGCGGTGATGCACGCCATCCCGCAGACGCTCAAACAGGCCATCAGCGTGGGCATCGGGCTCTTCATCGCGTTCATCGGCTTCATCGACGCCGGCTTCGTCACCCGGATCCCGGGAGAGACGGGCACCGTGCCCGTGCAACTGGGGGCCGGCGGTCAGCTGTCCGGCTGGCCGGTGCTCGTCTTCTGCCTGGGGCTGCTGTTCACCTGCGCGATGATGGCCCGCAGGATGCGCGGCGCGATCCTCATCTCGATCGTGGTGATGACGCTGATCGCGATCCTCATCGACGAGCTCGCGGACGTCGACCCCAACGCCTGGGGGCTGACCGTCCCCGACGTCCCCCCGAACATCATCGCCGCCCCCGACTTCCAACTTCTCGGTCAGTTCAGCCTGTTCGGCGCGTTCGGACAGGCCAGTGCGGTGACCATCGTCCTGCTGGTCTTCACGCTGCTGCTGAGCGACTTCTTCGACAGCATGGGCACGATCGTCGGCGTCACCAACGAGGCGGGACTGCTCGACGAGAACGGCGACGTCCCCAACCTCGGCCGGGTGCTGCTGATCGACGGTGCGGCGGCGGTCGCCGGCGGTATGGCCTCCTCCTCGTCCGCCACCTGCTACATCGAGTCGGCGTCGGGCGTCGCCGAGGGCGCCCGCACCGGGCTCGCCTCCCTCGTCACCGGTGCCCTCTTCGGCCTCGCGCTCCTGTTCACCCCGCTGGCCACGGTCGTCCCTGCCCAGGCCGCCGCCCCCGCCCTCGTCGTGGTGGGCTTCCTGCTGATGACCCAGGTACGGCACATCGACTGGGAGCGCTACGAGGTCGCCATCCCCGCCTTCCTGACGATCGCCATCATGCCCTTCACGTACTCCATCACCAACGGAATCGGGGCGGGATTCCTGTCGTACGTCGTCATCAAGACCGTGCTGGGCAAGGCACGCGAGGTGCACTGGCTGCTGTGGACCGTATCGGCGCTGTTCGTCCTCTACTTCGCGATCGGTCCGGTCGAGGAACTGCTCGGGATCAGTTGACCCGGTGGCCGTGGTCGTCGACGTGGCTGCGGCCACGGTCGCCCGTGCGGGGGCGGGCCTCGTGCCACAGCGCCGCACCCGTCAGCGCCGCACCGAGCCCCTCCCAGAGACCCACCCCCAGAAATCCGGCCGGCGCCCGCCCGGTGACCACCGCGGTCGTGAACACCGCACAGGTCAGCAGCCGGAACGGCACCGTCCACCGGAAGAAGGCCCGCCAGTCGGCCAGGGCGGCCAGGATGTAGTACACGCCCATGTTGACCGCGGCCATCGAGGACGCGGTGAGGAACACCAGCGTGTGGTCACCCGGCGCCCGGTCCCCGCCCGGGTCAGGCACCGGGGCGAAGCCCATCAGACTGATCAGCGCATCCGGAGCGACCAGCCCCACCACGCCGAGCGCGGCGGCGAGCACACCGAACACCGCCATGGTCCAGCCGGACAGGGAACGGGGCAGGGGGCGCACTGAAGTCCTCCGGTCTGCAAGGAAGTTGAAGCCAGGATGGCCGACCTCCTGCATATCGTGCGCCCGGCCCCGCCCGCCCACCGGGGTGCTCAGCGCAGCGCGGCTCGCATCATCTTCTGGGCGACCGGAGCGGCGAGACCGTTGCCGCTCACCTCGGAGCGTTCCGCCCCCGAGTCCTCGATGATCACCGCGACGGCCACCTCGTCACCGCCGGCCGTGTCCTTCGCGTACGACGTGAACCAGGCGTACGGCGTCTTGCTGTTGTTCTCCCCGTGCTGGGCGGTCCCGGTCTTGCCGCCCACCTCGGCACCGTCGATCCGCGCGTTGGCGCCCGTGCCGTCCTCGACGACGGTGACCATGGCACTGCGCAGCTGCCGCGCCGTGGACGAGGACACGATCCGCTCCGATCCCGTTTCCTCGTCGCTCTCCACGGTCGAGCCGTCCGCGTCGACGACCTTGGAGACCATGTGCGGGTCCGCCATGATCCCGTCGTTGGCCAGGGCCGCGGACACCATCGCCATCTGCAGGGGAGTAGCCGTCACGTCGAACTGGCCGATGCCGGTCAGCGCGGTCTGCGCCGCGTCCATCCCGGACGGATACACGCTCTTGGTGGCGCGCACCGGGACGTCCTGTTCCGCGTCGTTGAAGCCGAACTTCTCGGCCGTCGCCCGTACCTTCTCCTGCCCCAGGTCAGCGGCCATCTTCCCGAAGACGTTGTTGCAGGAGTACCGGAGCGCGGTGCGGATGCTGGCGTTCTCGCACGGCGCGGACGGATTCTCGTTCGGCAGCACGGTGCGGGTGTTCGGCAGCGTGTACGGGGACGGGCTGTCCGTGCGCTCGTCCACGGAGGAGTACAGCCCGTCCTCCAGCGCAGCCGCGGCGACCACCAGCTTGAAGGTCGAGCCAGGGGGCAGCGGCTGGCGCAGCGCCCGGTTGAGCATCGGCTGGTCCTTGCTCTCCGTGAGCCGCTTCCAGGCATCGCCATCGTGCGTGCCGCTGATCGTCGACGGATCGTACGACGGGGTGCTCACCATCCCCAGGATCCGGCCGGTCTTCGGGTCGATGGCGACCGCCGCGCCCTTGTTGTCGCCGAGCGCCTCGTAACCGGCTTTCTGTACGGCCGGGTCGATGGTCGTCAGCACGTCCCCGGGCCGCTCCGGCTTTCCGGTGAGCACGTCCAGCGGGTTCTTCAGACGGTTCGCCGAGCCGTCGAGCACCTCCCCGTAGATGCCCTCGAGCTGGGTGGCACCGTACGCCTGCGAGCTGTAGCCGGTGACCGGGGCGTAGAGCTCGCCATCGGTGTAGGTCCGCCGGTACGCGAGATCGCCGCTTCTGGTCCTGCTCGAACCCGTGACCGGTGCGCCGGCCACGACGATGTCGCCGAGCGGCTGCGCGTACTTCGCGATGGTGTTCCGCCGGTTGTTGCTGCCGTCCGTGAGTGCCTCGGCCCGATACGCCTGCACCCAGGTCGCCTGCACCAGCAGGGCGAGCACGAGGAGGAGGCTGAAGACCGCGGCGTGTCTGATCGTCTTGTTCATCCCTGGTGAGGACGACCGGCCCGGAGGCTTTCGTTCCGTTCTGCCGGCTTTCTCAGGAGATCCTCATCCGGGATCCTGCGCCGGTCCGGTCTCAGCGCACCGGAAATCCGAAGTCGTATCCCTGCTGCCGAAGCCACGGCAGGACCTCGCGCAGAGCGGCAACCGTCTGGCTGCGGTCTCCGCCCGCGTCGTGGAAGAGAATGGTGGGCCCGTTGGAGACCTCGTTCTTCACGGTCGCCACCATCTCGGCTGCCCCTGGTCGCTTGAAGTCCTTGGAGTCCACGTTCCAGCCCAGTGGCCGCATGCCCTGCGCGGCGGCGATCTGACGGCTGTAGGGAGTGAAGGCGCCGCCCGGGGCGCGGTAGTAGAGCGGCTTGACGCCCCCTGAGGCCTCGGTGATCATCTTTGCCGCGTCCAGGATCTCCTGGGACTGACGGGCACGTGTAGCGCTGCCCATGGTCGTGTCGTGGGAGACGGAGTGGTCGCACAGCAGGTGCCCGTCCGCCACGACGGCCTTGACCAGATCGGGATGGGCTTTGGCCTGCGTTCCGACCATGCAGAAGGTCGCCTTGACACCGTTGTCCTTGAGTACGGCGAGGACCTGAGGTGTCCAAGTCGGGTCCGGACCATCGTCGATCGTGATGTTGACGCCCTTGTCACCCACGTCGGAGGCGTGCGCGATGTCCATGTTGACGGTGGGTGCCGGCAGCTTGGGATCCGGAACGGAGGTCTGGCCCACGATCGGCTTCGGCTCCGGCTTCGCGGATACGGCCGACTCCGTTCCGGGAGGGGCGGCCTGGCTCGTCCATGCCGCTGCCAGGGCGGTGATCCCCGCCACACCGATCGCCGCCACCATTACACGGCCGTTCATCCCCAGGCTTCGACGCCGCCCCATGTCCGCTCTCCGCTCTCCCCTGCGCCTGACTTGCCACCCGGGAGGACGGGAGTGACGGCGTGACGGATCCGCTTATTACCAATCCCGAACATTTCCGTGGCCGGAGCCGCCCCTCTCGGCGCCGACTGCCCCGTCCGTGCCCGCCTTCACCGCTCTGCGGTGCCCACGGCGGACGCGGCCGGCGTTCGCGTCGGCCTCGGCTGCCGGACACTCAGGCGGGTGGACCCGGGGTGATGAAGCCCGACTCGTACGCCGCGATCACGGCCTGGGTGCGGTCACGCGTGCCGGTCTTCGCCAGCACCGCCGCCACGTGTGTCTTCGCCGTGGCATGACCGACCGCCAGCCGCTCACCGATCTCCGTGTTCGTCAGTCCCTTGGCCATCAGCCGCAGCACGTCCGCCTCGCGCTCCGTCAGCCGCGCCGCCCACCTCGGCGGTTGGGGAGCGAGACGGGCATGGGCGGCGGCGAGACCGCGCAGTGCGGCCGGATACAGCAGCGAGTCGCTGCGCGCCACCAGTCGCACCGCCGCCACGAGGTCCTGGGCACCGGACCTCTTGAGCAGGAAGCCCGCGGCACCGGCGCGCAGGGCGTCGTACACGTACGAGTCGTTCTCGAAGGTCGTCACGACCACGATCCGCGGCGCCGGGTCGAGAGTGCCGAGTATCTGCTCGGTGGCGCGTATGCCGTCGACCTCCGGCATTCGTACGTCCATCAGCACCACATCGGGCCGCAACCGCCGCACCAGCGAAACCGCCTCCGCGCCCGTGGTCGCCTCGCCCACCACTTCCAGGTCCGGTTCGGCGTCGATGATCACCCGCAGCGCGGTGCGGACCATCCGCTCGTCGTCGGCCAGGACGACCCGGACCGTGCTCGTCGAACTCGCTGTGTTCGTCGTGCTCGTCGCCGTCACCGTGCACCTCGCGCGCCGGCGAGCGGGAGCCTGGCGGTCAGCAGCCACGCACCACCGTCGACGGGGCCTGCCTCGGCATGGCCGCCGAGCAGGGCGGCACGCTCGGCGATTCCGCGCAGTCCACGGCCGCCGCCGGGCCGGACCACGGCTCGCCGGTCCGGCAGCGGGTTCTCGACGGTGATCAGCAAGATGTCGTCCTCCCGGGCGATATGCAGCGATACGGGTCGGCGAACTCCGTGTGGTGACCCGGCGGCATCGGTGCCGCCGTACCGCTGGGCGTTGCTGAGTCCTTCCTGCACGATGCGGTACGCGTCACGCGAGATCCGCTCCGGGACCCGGGCGAGATCGGCGCCGAGTCGGTACGCGACGGTCAACCCGCAGTTTCCGATGAGGAGTTCCAAGGACTCCAGGGTGGGTCCGGTCAGCCCATGGGGTTCGTCGGGTTCGTCTTCCTGCCGCAGCAGCCCCAGCACACCGTCGAGTTCACCGACGGTACGGCGCGTGGTCTGCTCGATCGCGGCCAGCGCCTCCCGGACGAAGGCCCGGTGGCCCGGTGCGTCACTGTCCAGGACCCTGAGTGCGGCCCCCGCCTGGAGGGTCACCGCGCTCAGCGCATGCCCCACCGAGTCGTGCAGCTCGCGTGCCAGCCGGTTGCGCGCGGCGAGCTCCGCCGCGCGCCGCTCGGCCGCCGCGACCCGGTCGGCGGGCGTCGGCCCCAGCAGCGCCGGTGCCAGCCACGCGAGCAGCGCCCCGGCCGCTGCCGCGCAGCCGACCAGCGCCAGCAGCATCGCGGCCCCGGCGAACGGCGCGAGGGCCAGGACCCAGGGCCGGTCGAGCGCCGCGGGCAGCCGCACCCACTCGCGGACCCCCGCCGACAGCGGCAGCAGCGCCGTGGTCACGGCGAACGGCGGAAGGGCCAGCGACGCCCCGCTGATCAGCCCGCCCACCCCGACGTGCAGGGTGAACCAGCCAGCCGTGCGCAGCCTGGCCCCCCGCGAAACGGCCGGGGCGTCCGCGAAGAGCTCCGGGGCCACCCCGCACAGCGCCTTGGCCGCGGCCACCGACATGAGCCGGGTCAGCGGGAACACCGCGGTGGCCGCGGCCAGCGGCAGGGCGACGGCGTACGCCCCGAACTGCGCCGCGTACGAACCGCCGAAGATGCCTTCCGCCCCGAGCAGCGGTCCCATCGCGACCATGCCGAGCAGCCAGTACGGCATCAGCAGGGCACCGCCCAGGATCAGATGCACCCAGCGCCGCCGCGCCCGGGCGCCGAACAGAGCCGCGAAACGGCGCCTCATGCGCCCCATGTGCCGCGCCGCCGCAGGAGGACGGCGGTACAGGCAACCACCAGCAGACCGACGATCATGCCGCCAGCGTAGGTCAGCGTGGTCAACTGCGAGACATCTTCGGTGCCTTCGGCCGCGGGCAACGCCGCGGCGATCAGCAGCCAGACGCCCCAGCAGCCGACCGCACCCGATCCCAGCCAGGCCATGCCCAACGGCAGGCGTACCGGAAGGGCCCGCCCACTGCGGAAGGCGAGCATCAGCAGGCCGGCGGCCGCGGCGACGAGATACAGCGCGTCGACCATCTGGAGGACGTGGAAATCCGGCCCGCGCCGGGCCGCTTGGGTAGGGGAGAGGCCGGTGGTCGCGCCGAGCGCCCAGAGTGCGTGCAGCGCGATGAGGAAGAGCGCGAGCACGGCACCGGCCACGGCGGCCGCCCTGAGCCCCCGGCCGCCGGCGGGCAGGTCCCCGACCCGGCCCTGCCACAGGTGCGCCCAGCGCTCGCGGGCGTACAGCACGAACAGCGTTCCCAGGCAGAGGCCCTGGATGATGAAGCCGGTGTAGACGACGTGGAAGACCCACGGATCGAGGAACTTCCCGTCCATGGCGGCCTCTGGATCCGCCGCACCGTTCGTGGCCGCGAGAAGCGCCTGCACCGGAAAGCCGACCATGATCGGCAGCAGCAGTCCGCCCGCGCCCCACATCGGTACGGCGAGCAGCCAGGACGGCAGACACCGGCCCCAGGGCTGGGTCAGCAGCAGGGCGAGGACGATGACGGCACCGTCCATCAGCACGGTCACGCTGTTGGCGACGGCCATCAGCACGCGGTGTTCCAGCAGCACGCTGCCCTCGGGTATGCCGATCCGGCTGCCCGCGATCCAGGCGACCTTGAGGGCGAGATACGGGACGCAGGAGGCGATCTCGACGGCCCGCAGAACCTTGCGGGCCCGGCTGGGCGGCGCCGGGGGGACAGCGGTGAGCGGCGTGTGTGTCATGCAGACCACCCTCGCGGCCCGCACCCTCACGGCACCTCCTGCCCGGAGAGGAACCGTCTCCGCCGTGCGGCGGAGAGCCCACCGCACGTGGGGGGACAGGAGGACACCTGGTGTCCCTTGACCCTGCCAAACACCCGGAAATAGGGTCCGCACCGTTGCGCACATCGATTCCGGGGAAGGAAAGCCGTGGTGGAAGCAGCACCAGTCTGGAGCGTGGACCCCCGAACCGGGAATCAGCGCGAACAGGTCGCGGTCGAGGCCACGGCCGCAGAGGTCGACCAGGTGGTGCGCGCCGCGCACGCCGCCCGGGCCGCGCTGGCCGACCGTACGGTCCGCGCCGCGCTGCTGCGTACCGCCGCCGACCTCCTCGACGAAGCGGGCGAGTACGTCATCGAGGCCGCCGACGCCGAGACCGCGCTGGGTCCGGTGCGCCTCACCGGTGAACTGGCCCGGACCACCGGGCAGTTGCGTGCCTTCGCCGACGCCGTGGACGAAGGCTCCTTCCTCGACATCCGTATCGACCACCCCGACGCGGGCCGCACCCCGCCCCTGCCGGACCTGCGCCGCTGGCGGATCCCGCTCGGCGTGGTCGCCGTCTACGCGGCGAGCAACTTCCCGCTGGCCTTCTCGGTGCCCGGGGGCGACACCGCC
Source organism: Streptomyces sp. NPDC059828 (assembly GCF_042731955.1). NCBI lineage: Bacteria > Bacillati > Actinomycetota > Actinomycetes > Kitasatosporales > Streptomycetaceae > Streptomyces > Streptomyces sp. NPDC059828. Next base: position 52,292 of record NZ_JBHWIW010000016.1, read on the forward strand.
AGCGCGCTCGCGGCCGGCTGCCCCGTCGTCATCAAGGCCCACCCCGACCATCCGGCCACCTCCGAACTGTGCGCGTCGGTGCTGCGGCGCGCCGCTCAGCGGGTGGGACTGCCGGAGGACCTGATCGCCCTGGTGCACGGGTTCGACGCGGGAGTGGAGCTGGTGCGCCACCCACTGGTGGCGGCTGCGGGGTTCACGGGTTCGGTACGCGGCGGGCGGGCGCTCTTCGACGCCGCGGCGGCCAGGCCCGTGCCGATCCCCTTCCACGGCGAACTCGGTTCGCTCAACCCGGTGGTGGTCACCGAGGCCGCCGCGGCCGAGCGGGCCGAGGCGATCGGCGCGGGCCTGGCCGGGTCGATGACCCTGGGCGAGGGCCAGTTCTGCACCAAGCCGGGCTTTGTGCTCGCGCCTGCGGGCGATGTGGGGGACAGGCTTCTGAAGTCCCTGACAGCGGCGGTGAGCGAGACCGAGCCGGGGGTGATGCTCGACCACCGGATGCGGGAGGCCTTCATCGCGGGCGTCGCCGAACGGGCCTCGCTGGACGGCGTGGAGACACCCGTGACACCTGGCGCAGGAGGTGAGCACACCGTCAGCGCGGGCTATCTGACCGTACCCGCCGGGCTGCTGGCCACCGAGGGCCCGCACGATCTGCTCCTGGAGGAGTGCTTCGGCCCGGTCACCGTCGTCGCCCGCTACGAGTCCCGCGTCGAGATCGAGGCGGTACTCGCCCGGCTGCCGGGCAATCTCACGGCGACGGTTCACCTCGCCGGGGCCGAGGCCGCGGACGGCACCGCGGCGGAGCTGCTCGACTCGCTCGTGCCGCTCGCGGGCCGGGTGCTGGTCGACGGCTGGCCGACCGGCGTGGCCGTCGCCCCCGCCCAGTACCACGGCGGTCCCTACCCGGCCGCCACCTCCACCTTCACCTCCGTGGGCGCCAGCGCGATCGAGCGCTGGCTGAGACCGGTCGCCTACCAGTCCGTCCCGTCCGTCCTCCTCCCTCCGGAGCTGCGCGACGGGAATCCGCTGGGCCTGCCGCGCCTGGTCGACGGCCGCCCGGAGGGTCTGGAAAGCTGACCGGGTGACCGAGGAGACCACCCTGCCGGAGCTCCCTTTCCCGCTCCGCCCGTACGGCCCCGATGCCCACTGGTCGTACGAGAACGGCACGCTCACCGGCTGGGCGGGTGCCCGCCAGGACCGATTCGTCCCGCCCACCGCCGATGCCCTCGACCCGGTCTCCGACGCACCCCGGCTGCTCGGCGCGCCCGAGGGCGACTTCCAGCTGATCGCGCGTGTCAAAGCCGGCTTCGGCGCGGCCTTCGACGCGGGCGCGCTCTACCTCCACGTCGCCGAGCGTGAATGGGCCAAGCTCTGTCTGGAGCTGTCCCCCGACACCCCGACCGTCTGTACGGTCGTCACCCGGGGGCACTCCGACGACGCCAACTCCTTCGCCGTCGACGGCGACCGCGCCTGGCTGCGCATGAGCCGCACCGGCGGTGCCTTCGCCTTCCACGCGTCCACGGACGGCACCCACTGGACCTTCGTCCGGATCTTCCGCCTCGGCACCCCCGACCAGGCGGAGGCCGCACTGGTCGGCTTCATGGCCCAGTCCCCCGTGGGCGAGGGCTGCGTCGTCGCCTTCGACCACATCGAGTTCCGCCCTTCCTGGCCGGACGGGCTGCGCGACGGTTCCTGACCCGGAATGCACCGGCGTCCACGTGTGTTGCCCCACCGAGCGGCGGCTTCGCCCGTCCGCTCGCCATGACACCCCGACCGAAGAGAAAGCTGTTCCATGCGCGTCGAGATCTGGAGCGACATCGCCTGCCCGTGGTGCTACATCGGCAAGGCCCGCTTCGAGAAGGGCCTCGCGGCCTTCGCCCACGGTGACGAGGTCGAGGTCGTGCACCGCTCCTTCGAGCTCGATCCGCACCGCGCCAAGGGGGAGACCGCCCCGGTGATCGAGATGCTCGCGAAGAAGTACGGGCGCACCCTCGATGAGGCGCGGGCGATGGAGGAGCACGTCGCGGCCACCGCGCGTGCGGAAGGACTCGGTTACCGCATCGAGGGACGCGACCACGGCAACACCTTTGACGTGCACCGTCTGCTGCACCTCGCCAGGGTGCGAGGGCGCCAGGACGCGCTGCTCGACCTCGCCTACCGGGCGAACTTCGCCGAGGAGCGGTCCGTCTTCGACCCCGAGGTGCTGGTCGGGCTCGCCGTCGAGGCCGGTCTGGACGCCGACGAGGCCCGGTCGGTCCTCGCAGACGAGGGCGCCTACGCGGACGAGGTGCGGGCGGACGAGCGCGAGGCCGCCGAGCTGGGGGCGAACGCCGTGCCGTTCTTCGTCCTCGACCGGCGCTACGGCGTCTCCGGCGGGCAGCCTGCCGAGGTGTTCACCCGCGCTCTGGAGCAGGCCTGGGAGGGCCGGGACGGCACGCCCGTGGACACGGGCGGGGCTGTAGGAGCCTGCGAGGCCGACGACGCGTGCGAGGTTCCCCCGCGTCGTTGATCACCCGGGGCCGGGCGGTGATTCCGCGAGCGACGTAGTGTGCACGTACATGGACACTCTGGGAGGCGCCGAGTTCGCGCCCACATCGACCTATCTGAGCACGTCCACCTGCGGGCTGCTGCCCCGGCGTTCGGTCGAGGCCGTCAGGCGGCTCGCCGAGGACATCGCCGCCGGATGGGCGGGAGGCTCGGGCAGTTTCGAGGCCACCGAGGCCGCGCGTGCGTCCTTCGGGCGGATCGTCGGCGTCGGCGCCGAGCGGGTGGCGATCGGGGGCTCGGTGGCCGTCCATGTCGGGCTGATCGCGGCCTCGCTGCCCGCGGGGGCCGAAGTCGTCGCGCCTGAGGGGGAGTTCAGCTCCGTGGTCACCCCCTTCGTGGCCCGGGGCGATCTGAAGGTGCGGTACGTGCCGCTGGAGCGGATCGCCGAGGCGGTCGGTCCGGGAACGGCGCTGGTCGCGCTGTCCGCCGTGCAGTCGGCCGATGGGCGGGTCGCGGATCTCGCCGCCGTACGGGGCGCGGCGAGCGCCCATGGGGCTCGTGTGCTGCTCGACGCCAGTCAGGCCGCGGGGTGGCTGCCACTGGAGGCGGGGGAGTACGACTACACCGTCACCGCCGGCTTCAAGTACCTGCTCTGTCCGCGCGGGGCCTCGTTCCTCACCGTCACGGAGGACGCGCAGCGGTCGCTGGCCCCGGTTCATGCGGGGTGGCTGGCGGCCGAGGACCTGTCGCGGGGCTCCTATGGGCCGGTGGAGGAGTTCGCCCGGTCGGCCCGGCGCTATGACGAGCCGCCGGCGTTCCTCGCGTACCACGCGGCGGAGCACTCACTCGCGCTGGTCGAGCAGGTCGGGGTGGAGCGGATCCACGCCCACGGCACCGCGCTCGCGGCTCGCTTCCGCAGGGGGCTCACGGAGCTCGGGTACGCCCCCGTCCCGGGGGAGTCCGCCATCGTGGCCGTGCCCGGGCTCGGGGACCGGGAGCCGGAGCTGGCCCGGGCCGGGATCGTCGTGGCGGCCCGCGCGGGGAACATGCGGGCCTCGTTCCACCTCTACAACTCGGAAGCGGACGTCGACAGGGCACTCGACGTGCTGTCCGGCTGAGCACCGATCTCCGGGCACTCGGCCGTCTCCGGGCACAGGTTCTCCTCGACCCTGGCCAGGAGCCGGCCGAGCTCGGCGCGTTCGGCCTGGTCGAGGCCGGCGAGTGTGTGCTCCTCCAGCTCGCGCCAGGCCCGGCTGACATCGGCGAACAGCGCACAGCTGGTCTCCGTCGCCTCGACGAGCACCGCACGCCGATCGGCAGGGTCGGGGCAGCGGCGGACATGCCCTGACTGCTCGAGGCGCTGGAGCATCTTGGTGATGGTCGACGGGTCGAGCTCACAGATCTTGATGAGCTCCGACTGCCGCACCGGCCCCTTCTGCCACAGCAGCATCATCACGGCCTCCTGGCCGGGATAGAGCCCGACCTGCCGCAGGAGCCTGCCCGCGGCCATGCGGTGCAGCCGGGCCACCCGCGTGACGGCGTGGCCCACCGGTCCGCAGGCTGCGGCCTCGGGCGGCTGGTCGCCGGTGCAGGAGGGGGCGACCTCGGGCTTCATCAGGCCTCCTGGAGTCTTGAGAGCGGGGTCGTCGGGGTAGCCCCCGACGTTCCCATATGTTCCTCCTTCCAGATTACCTTGGTCGGCCAATCAATGGGGTACAGTGAACCTCGAGCCAATTGCTTGGCCGACCAATGTTCCCGTTCAGGAGGCCCCCCATGACCACCGCCTTCGACCCGATCGACCTGTCCGGTACCCGGCTCGCCAACCGCGTCGCCATGGCCCCGATGACCCGCAGCCGCGCCTTCGGCCCCGGTCTCACCCCGACCGACTCCACCGTGGAGTACTACACCCAGCGCGCCTCGGCCGGTCTGATCATCACCGAGGGGATCCAGCCGTCCGCCGTGGGCCAGGGCTATCCCGACACCCCAGGTCTGCACAGCGCGGAGCAGCTCGCCGCCTGGCGCCGGGTCACCGACGCCGTACACGCCAAGGGCGGCCGGATCTTCGCCCAGCTGATGCACGCGGGCCGGATCGGCCACCCGGATGTGCTGCCCGGCGAGCTGACCCCGGTCGGACCGTCGGCGGTCGCAGCCGACGGCCAGGTGTTCACCCAAGAGGGCCCCAAGGACATCGGCACACCGCGCGAGCTGACCGGCGACGAGGTGCGCGCCACCATCGAGGACTTCGCCGCCGCCGCTCGGCGCGCCGTCGAGGCCGGCTTCGACGGGGTCGAGCTGCACGGCGCCAACGGCTACCTCATCCACCAGTTCATCGCGCCGAACACCAACCGCCGCACCGACGAGTGGGGCGGCGACGCGGAGTCCCGTATCCGCTTCGCCGTCGAGGTCACCAAGGCCGTGGCCGAGGCCATCGGCCCCGAGCGCACCGCCATCCGGATCTCGCCGACCAACCCGTACAACGACATCGCCGAGCCGCTGGACGAGGCGGAGCGGGCCTATCCGGCGCTGCTCGGCGAGCTGGAAGCGCTGGGCATCGCGTATGTGCACATCCTGGAGGCCACCCCCGCGCTGCGACCGCTGACGCTCGACCTGCGCAAGGAGTTCTCCGGCACGATCGTCCTCAACCCGGCGACCGACGGGCCCACCGGCCACGACGCCCTGACCCTGGTCGAGGACGGGATCGCCGACATCGTGGCGTACGGCGCGCTGTTCCTCGCCAACCCGGACCTTCCGGCCCGGCTCGCGGCGGGCGGACCGTACAACACCCCCGACCCGGCCACGTTCTTCGGCGGGAGCGACAAGGGATACATCGACTACCCGGCGCTCACCGGCTGACCGACGGCGAACGGGCCGGTCGCGCAGCACGCGACCGGCCCGTTCTTCCCTCCGGTGTGATCAGCGCACCGGGGTGAAGTCCCGCGCCCCGATGAACGACGGCCGGGGCACCGGCGCCGCGAACGGCTCCTGGGCCGTGTTCTCCACGCTGTTGAACACGATGAAGACGTTGCTGCGCGGATACGGGGTGATGTTGTCCCCCGACCCGTGCATCGCGTTGCAGTCGAACCAGGTCGCGGACCCGGCCTTGCCCGTGAACAGCCGGATGCCGTGCCGGTCGGCGAAGGCGGTCAGCACCTCGTCGGAGGGCGTGCCCGCGTCCTGCATCTGAAGCGACTTCTTGTAGTTGTCCTTCGGTGTCTCACCCGAGCAGCCCAGGAACGTCCTGTGCGATCCGGGCATGATCATCAGACCGCCGTTGGTGTCGAGGTTCTCGGTCAGCGCGATCGACACCGACACGGTCCGCATCCGCGGGAGTCCGTCCTCGGCGTGCCAGGTCTCGAAGTCCGAGTGCCAGTAGAAGCCCGAGGCCCCGAAGCCCGGCTTGACGTTGATCCGGGACTGGTGGACGTACACGTCGGAGCCGAGGATCTGCCGTGCCTTGCCCACGACCCGTTCATCGCGCACCAGCCCGGCGAACAGCTCGCTGATCCTGTGCACTTCGAACACCGTGCGCACGTCCTGGGACTTCGGCTCGACGATCGAGCGCTCGTCGGCCCTGATCGCCGGATCCGAGACCAGGCGGTCGAGCTCGGTGCGGTAGATCGCCACCTCGGCCGGGGTGATCAGCTCATCGACCGCCAGGAAGCCGTCGCGCTCATACGACTGGAGCGCCGACGGGGCGATCGGTCCTGGCGCCCCCGGCGTTGACCAGACGACCGGGTCCTGACGGGGGACGGCCGCCTCGGTCGCCCCGCGGGTCGGGTAGAGATCGGTGATCGCGGTGGTCATGTGTCAGCCCTCCTCGGTCAACAGGGGGTAGACGCCGTTCTCGTCGTGGTCCTCCCGTCCGGTCACGGGCGGATTGAAGACGCAGACACAGCGGAAATCGGTCTTGGGGCGCAGCGTGTGACGCTCGTGCCCGTCCAGCAGGTACATCGTGCCGGGCTCGATCCAGTGCGACTCGCCGGTCTCGTCGTCGGTGAGCTCGGCCTCGCCCTCGACGCACAGCACGGCCTCGATGTGGTTCGCGTACCACATCGACGTCTCCGTACCCGCGTACAGCACGGTCTCGTGCAGCGAGAAGCCCACCTTCTCCTTGGCAAGCACGATGCGCTTGCTCTCCCAGGTGCCGGACTTGGCCCTGACGTGCCGGTCGGTGCTCTCGATGTCCTTCAGTGAACGGACGATCACGGTGGATTCAGAACCTTTCTCTTCCGGGCTTCCAGGTGTGTGGTGATGCAGGTGTGCGGTGATGCAGGTGTGCGGTGATTCAGGCCGTCTCGCGGACGGCGCGGGCGAGGGTGCTGAGGCCCTCGTCCAGTTCGTCGGGCGTCACGGTCAGCGGCGGCAGCAGTTTGACGACCTCGCTCTCCGGGCCGGAGGTCTCCAGCAGCAGACCCAGCTCGAAGGCGCGGGCGCAGACGGCGGACGCCCGGCTCTTGTCGGCGAACTCCATGCCCCAGACCAGGCCCCGGCCGCGGAAGTGGACCCCGGCCGCCGAGTTCTCGTCGGCGATCGACAGGAGGGTCTGCTCGACCTGCTCACCGCGGGCGATGGTCTGCTTCTCCATCTGGCCGTCGGCCCAGTACGTGTCCAGCGCGGCGGCGGCGGTCACGAACGCCGGGTTGTTGCCGCGGAACGTGCCGTTGTGCTCGCCCGGCTCCCAGATGTCCAGCTCGGGTGCGAACAGGCAGAGCGACATGGGCAGTCCGTAGCCGCTGATCGACTTGGACAGCGTGACGATGTCCGGGGTGATGCCCGCCTCCTCGAAGGAGAAGAACGCACCGGTGCGGCCACAGCCCATCTGGATGTCGTCCACGATGAGCAGCATGTCCTGGCGGTGGCAGAGGTCGGCCAGCGCACGCAGCCACTCGGCGCGTGCCACGTTGATACCGCCCTCGCCCTGCACGGTCTCGACGATGACCGCCGCGGGCTTGTTGAGGCCGGAGCCCTGGTCCTCCAGCAGACGCTCGAACCAGAGGAAGTCCGGCACCTGACCGTCGAAGTAGTTGTCGAACGGCATCGGCGTGCCGTGGACCAGCGGTATCCCGGCGCCCGCCCGTTTGAAGGCGTTGCCCGTCACGGCCAGCGAGCCCAGCGACATCCCGTGGAAGGCGTTGGTGAACGAGACGATCGCCTCGCGGCCCTTCACCTTGCGGGCCAGCTTGAGAGCGGCCTCCACGGCGTTGGTGCCGGTCGGGCCCGGGAACATCACCTTGTACGGCAGATCACGCGGCCGCAGCACGATGTTCTGGAACGACTCCAGGAAGGCACGCTTCGCGGTCGTCGCCATGTCCAGACCGTGGGTGATGCCGTCACGCTCCAGGTAGTCCAGCAGCGCGCGTTTGAGCACAGGGTTGTTGTGGCCGTAGTTGAGTGATCCTGCGCCGGCGAAGAAGTCGAGGTAGGAATGGCCGTCCTCGTCGGTGAGGCGAGCGCCCTGCGCACGGTCGAACACGGCGGGCCAACCGCGGCAGTAGCTGCGCACCTCCGACTCCAGGGTCTCGAAGACACTCAGGGCGGGCGGGGTGATGGTCACAGCGTTCTCTCCTGGTGTGGGGTGTTCTGGCTGGAACGAGAGCGGGGAACGAGGGGCTGGATCGGGGGCGGGCCGAGAGCCGGGCTCTGGCGGCGGCCTCGCCGGGGCCGGCGCTCAGCCCGCGATCGGCCCGATGCGGTACAGCACTTCGGGCTGATGCCCCCCGTCGGGGAACAGCCCGCCGTCGAAGAGCACCTCGCGCTCGAGGCTCGCGCCCCGGCGTGCCGCGAAGGAGGCGAAGAGGCGGTCGGACGCGGTGTTGTCGGGCGTGACGGTGGTCTCGATCGCGCGGATCCCCTGTGCGGCGGTGACCCGCACGGCCAGCGCCTCCAGGAGTGTCCCGGCGAGTCCGCGGCCCCGGTGCGCCTCGTCGACGGCGACCTGCCAGACGACCAGGGTGTCCGGGCGCTCGGGCCGGATGTAACCGGTGATGAACGCGATCGGTTCGCCGTCCGTGCCGCGGGCCACCGCGGACGTCGCGGCGAAGTCGCGGCACCACAGCAGATAGCTGTACGAGGAGTTCAGGTCCAGGACCTCGGAGTCGCGGGCTATTCGCCAGATCGCGGCTCCGTCCTCCACGCGTGGGCTGTCGATGCTCAATGTGGTGGTCATGCGAATTGAATTTACCGAGCAAATTGCTGGATTGCATGTGGCCAGGGGGTTGGGTGAAGCGTGGTTGTGTGTTATCGCGCGTGCGCGGGCCTGGCGCGAGTGGTTTCCGAACTGGGCGATTTTGTGGGGGAGTTATCGGGGCAAAGAATCTCTGATGTGGAGTCGGTCACATGCGGGCCGAGCTGGGGATCGTGCCCGGAATGAGGCGCTGCATCCTTGCGGAACCTTGGCGTTTAGGGTGAGGGAAACGGGGCAGGAGAATGCGGGGAGCTACTTTCTTTGGAATTCCTCTGCGTATTCCTGAATTCAGGACCTATTTGTTTCCGTAAAGGTGGTGGGTGGGGGGTGGTGCGGGCTGGGCGGGGATGCCGGGAATTTCCCGGGAGGCCCGGGGGCCGGCGGAGCCGGCGTCCCCTGCCGGTGGCGCCATCGGGGCTCGTAGAGTGCATGCCATGAGCGATGGTGTGGTGCTGCATGTGAAGGGTCGGGTGCTCGTCGGTCCGGAGGAGGTGCGGGACGAGCTGTGGGTGGTCGGTGGCCGCATCACCTTCCAGCGCCCCGTGACCGCGGACGTACGCACCGTGGACGGCTGGGTACTGCCCGGTCTGGTCGACGCCCACTGCCACGTGGGACTCGACGCACACGGCGCCGTGGACGAGGTGACCAGCGAGAAGCAGGCGCTGACCGACCGTGACGCGGGCACCCTCCTCATCAGGGACGCCGGTTCACCCGCCGACACCCGCTGGATCGACGAGCGTGACGATCTGCCCAAGATCATCAGGGCTGGCCGGCATATCGCCCGCACTCGCCGCTACATCCGCAACTACGCCCATGAGATCGAGCCGGAGGACCTCGTCGCCTATGTCTCGCGGGAGGCCCGCCGCGGCGACGGCTGGGTCAAGCTGGTCGGCGACTGGCTCGACCGCGAACACGGTGACCTGGGAGCCTGCTGGCCGCGTGAAGCCGTCGAGGCGGCCATCACCGAGGCGCACCGGCTGGGTGCCCGGGTCACCGCCCACTGCTTCGCCGAGGAATCCCTGCGGGACCTCGTGGAAGCGGGCATCGACTGCATCGAGCACGCGACCGGGCTGACGGAGGAGACCATCCCGTTGTTCGCCGAGCGGGGTGTCGCGATCGTGCCGACTCTGGTCAACATCGCGACGTTCCCGAAGCTCGCGGAAGGCGGCGAGGGCAAGTTCCCACGCTGGGCGGCCCATATGCGACGACTGCACGAGCGCCGCTACGACACCGTGCGCTCGGCGTACGACGCCGGCGTGCCGGTGTTCGTCGGCACGGACGCGGGTGGCTCGCTGCCCCACGGGCTCGTCGCCGCGGAGGTCGCCGAGCTGGTGAAGGCCGGCATCCCCGTGGTGGAGGCGCTCTCCGCGACCGCGTGGGGCGCACGAAGCTGGCTCGGGCGCCCGGGGCTTGAAGAGGGCGCCCCGGCGGACCTGGTGGTGTACGAGGCGGATCCGCGGGCGGATGCGGCGGTGCTGGCCGCGCCGCGAAGGGTGGTCGTCAACGGTCGTGTGATGGCCTGACGCGCGCGTCGGGGGGCCGAAACGTCCACGGGTGAGCGATCGAATGCGAGCACGAAACCACACTTTGGAGTGAACTCACGCCGGGTGCGCGCGGGTTCACTCTTGGTGCGTAAGTATGCGGATGTTCCAGTCGCCGCCGTCGTACACGCGTCCCCGTGGTGGACGAGCCCGGCGACGCCTTGTCTCTTGTGGGGGTTTCACCACCGTGAACAGCAACACCTTCCGCATGCCCGCACGCCGCCCCGGATTCGCGGCCTCGGCGGCCGTCGTCGTCGGACTGGCCGTCGCAGGTCCCCTGGCCCTCGCCGTGCCCGCTCATGCCACGGGTGGCTCCGAAGGGCAGGCGAGTGCGGTCGTCCTGCGCACCGGCCTGGATGTCTCCCTTCTGAACAAGACCGTCCAAGTGCCGCTGAGGACGAGCCTCAACGAGGTGCATGCGCCCGGGAACGCGGAGAAGACCGCGCTCACCGTTCAGCTGGAAGGCGTCGACGAGGGGCGGCCGTTCAGCGTGCTGAGCGCGGACGCCGCCAGTGCCAGGGCCACCGCGAACCGGGAGCGTGCCGAGGGTGTCACCACTCTCGCGCACGCCAAGGTGCACGTCCCCGGCCTCGCCCTGCTCTCGCTGATCGAGGTCGAGAAGGTGACGGCGAAGGCGGTGTGCGCGGTGGGCGAGAAGCCGCAGGCCGCGGCCAATGTGCTCGGCACGGTGCGCGCGTTGGGGAAGAAGGTGACCCTCACGTCGGGGGCTCCGTCGAAGGTCGAGGTGCCGGGGGTCGGCACGGTCACGCTCGATCTGTCCCGTACGGAGACGACGTCCCGCACGGCGGCGGCGACGGCGCTTGAGCTGAAGGTGTCCGTGAACCCGCTGAAGCTGAACGTCGCGGAGGTCGAGGGCACGGTGACACTGGCGGCGGCGAGCTGCGAGTCCCCGGAAGCAGCCGCACCCGCACCGGATGTGCGGACCCAGACCGGAGCGGAACCAGCCGCCCCCCAGGTCTCGGCGTCCCCGGCCGCGGCCTCACCCGGGCCGAGCTCCGAGGGCCTCGCCGCGACCGGCGGCGGCTCCACCACCCCGTATGCCGCTGCGGCCGGTGTCGCGCTCCTGGCGACCGGCGCCGCCGCGGTGGCACTGTCGCGCCGCCGCGCCCGGGACTGACGCCGCCCCCGCGCCGAGGGGCCCGAGTGCTGCCACCGGGGCCGGCGGCTGCCCGCCCCGGGCCCGCGGGCCGGTGCTCCCTGCCCCGTAGCGGCCCGCCGGCCGGTCATTGCGGTCCGGCCGAGGTGCCGTACCGGTCAGGGGTTGCGGCCGGTCACTGCGGTCCGGCCGATGCGCCGTACCGGTCAGGGCTGAGGCAGCACCGTCGACGGCGCTGCGCCGTGCTCGGGGAAGACCCATGCCGCAGCTGTCGTCGAGACCCGAGCCGAACGGCCGGGCTGGACCGGCCTGCGGCGGGGGCCTCCGCGCTGCCGTGGCGCAAGCGCGGCTTCGGCCTCCGAGCCCGGGAAGGCCGGAGCTCAAGCGCGGCCCCGGCCGCCGCTCGTGGTCGCGCCCACTGCCGCCAGTGCCTGGTCCAGTGCCTGGAGGAAACGATTCGTCGTGGCGCGGTCGCGTACCGCCACCCGGAGCCAGTTCCGGTCGAGACCAGGGAACGTGTCGCCGCGTCGTACCGCGAAGCCCAGGCCCCGCAGGAGCTCGCGTACCCGGTCCGCGCGCTCCACGTGGATCAGCACGAACGGGCCCTGCGCCGTCGGCACCGTGCGCACCTCGTCGAACTCCGCGAGACCGGCCAGCAGATGCGCCCGTGCGGTGGTGATCTGCTCCGCCGCCCCGGCCGCTTCCACCAGCGCCCGTGACGACACACAGGCCTCGGCCGCCGCCAGCGCCGGAGTCGACACCGGCCACAGGGGCTGGGCCTGCTCCAGCGCGGCGATCGTCTCCGCGGCGGCCAGCACATAGCCGATCCGCAGTCCGGCGAGCCCCCAGGTCTTGGTGAGGCTGCGCAGTACCACGAGCCCCGGCACGTCGGTCACCGACGCCAGCGCCTCGCGCTCGCCGGGCACGGCGTCCATGAAGGCCTCGTCCACCACCAGGATCCGCCCCGGGCGGGCCAGCCGCGTGATGGCGCCGGCCGGGTGCAGCACCGATGTGGGGTTCGTCGGATTGCCGATGACCACCAGGTCCGCGTCGTCGGGTACGGCTCGCGGATCGAGCCGGAATCCGTCCTCCTCGCGCAGCACCACCCGGGTCACCTCGTGCCCCGCGTCCCGCAGCGCCGCCTCCGGCTCCGTGAACTGGGGGTGGACCACTGCCGGGCGGCTCACCCGCAGTCCGCGCGCCAGGAGCACGAACGCCTCCGCCGCGCCCGCCGTCAGCAGCACCCGTTCCACCGGGAGCCCGTGCCGGGCCGCGACCGCCGCCCGTGCCGTCCGTCCGTCGGGGTAGGCGGCGAGCGACGCCAGGGACGTGGCGATGTGCTCGCGCAGCCAGCGCGGGGGAGTGCCGGTGCGGACGTTGACCGCGAGGTCGGTCAGCCGGGCGTCCCGTACCTCCGCGTCGCCGTGGTGGCGCAGATCGTGGGGATCCAGCGGATCGTGCTGGTCGGTCGGGTCGGTCGGTATGTTCACGGGTGCTCCGCCGATCCCGGGACGGCGCGGGCTCCGCCACCGGCCGCGGACCCATGTCCGGCGCTGGCGGCCGCGATGAGCAATGCGGGCAGGGAAGTCACACGTTCTCCTCGAGGTGGGGCAGCGTTGCCGGTGGTGCCGGGGTTGGTGCTCGTGCTGGGGTATCGGCTCCGGAATCGGAGGCTACGGATCCAGCGGCACTGAAAGTCGTACGATCGCACACGTAACCCTGCCGGGTCGCCCCACCTCCCCCGATGTCGTTTTCGGAACGAGCAGTTCGCCCCCTTCTGCGAGTGCTGCGGCCTCTGCCACCGACGCCGTGCCCGTCGCGTCCCGTGCCACACCCGACGGATGCGGCACCGGCACCCTGGCCAGCACCCCCGCCGGATAGACCCGCACGGGTACCCCGAGCGTCGCCGCGGCGGCGACGATCCCCGGTTCGTCCGCCTTGGCGTCCACGGTCGCCAGGGCCACCACCGACCCCGGCCCGTGTGCGGCCTCCCGCAGCGCGGTCCGGATCAGCTCCAGCACCTCGGCGGCGGGCGCGCCGCGCCGTGCCCCGACACCGACCACCAGGCGGCTCATGGCGTGGCGCCCGCCGCCGACGGGGCGTTATCCGCTAGCAAGAACCCATGGCGGTGTTCGTCGCGCTCGGCGCGTTCCTGATGACGCTGTTCGGCGGCTGGACGGCGCAGCACGTGACCGACCGCAGGCACCTGGTCCTCGGCGTCGCGGGTGGGCTGATGCTCGGTGCGGCGGGTCTCGACCTGTTGCCGGAGGCGATGGCAGCGGCGGGTCACGAGGTCTTCGGAGTGCCGCAGGCTCTGCTGCTGTTCGTCGGCGGGTTCCTGGTCGCCCACCTCGTCGAGCGGATGCTGGCCGCCCGCCAGGCCTCGCACGGCGCGTACAACGGGGCGCGGAACGGTCATGACCACCGAGTACCGCAGGTCGGTATGACCGTGGCCGCGGCGATGGTGGGGCACAGCCTCATGGACGGGATCGCCATCGGCGCGGCCTTCCAGGCGGGCGGCGGGATGGGCGCCACGGTCGCGCTCGCCGTCATCAGCCATGACTTCGCCGACGGCTTCAACACGTACACCGTCACCAGCCTGTACGGGAACGAGCGCCGCAAGGCCCTGGCCATGCTGGTGGCCGCCGCTCTCGCGCCCGTCGTCGGCGCGGCGTCGACCCTGCTGTTCACCTTGCCGCCGGAACTGCTCGGCAGCTATCTCGGCTTCTTCGGCGGTGTGCTCGTCTACCTCGCGGCGGCCGAGATCCTGCCCGAGGCGCACCACCGCCACCCCGCACACTCCACGCTGCTGTGCACGGTGGGCGGTGTGGCATTCATCTGGCTGGTGACGGGCGTCGCGGAATGACACCGGACCGTGGCCGGTGCCGCCACAACGGACAGCCCGAGGCCGTATCGGAGAATTCCCGCCCGGCCCGCGACGCCTGGCCCGCGCACTCGCCGCGTTGTCGAGATCGTCCAGGTACGCCCCGTACGAGCCCGGCTTCCCCCAACCTCCGGTGGGGGTACCCGCACCGCCGTGCGATCGCACGCACCGGACACCGCGAGCCGCGCTCTCCGGGCGGACGGCGCCCGTTCTCGAACACGGCCTAGCCCGCATGTCCGGACCACTGGGCGCAGTGCCGAACGAAGCGGTACGCCGTGTCCGGAACCGCTGCCCAGTGCGTGTGGACGTAGCTCGCGTGCACCCCGCCCCGCACGAAGCCCTCCACCCGACGCTCCGGCTGCCGCAGCCCCCACGCCGCCTGGGCACCCGCGCCCGGCTCGGTGACCGTGCGGTGGAACTCATGGCCCCGCATCCGGGTGCCCGCCGCGGCCAGGACACTGTCGCTCACCGCCACCGCGTCCCGGTAGCCGAGGGTGAGCCGCGGCGACATCCGCGCATCCGCCTCAAGCACCCCGCACATGGGCTTCTCGTCCAGCGAACGCGCCAGATAGAGCAACCCGGCGCACTCCGCCGCGATGGGCGCGCCCGCCTGCGCCAGTTCCGCGACCGCCTTGCGCAGCCGGGTGTTGGCGGACAGCTCGGGCGCGTACATCTCGGGGAAACCGCCGCCGACGACCACGCCGCGGGTGCCTTCGGGCAGGTCCTCGTCGCGCAGCGGGTCGAAGGGGACGACGTTGGCGCCGGCCGCGGTGAGCAGCTCCGCGTGTTCGGCGTACGAGAACGTGAACGCCGCACCGCCGGCCACGGCGACCACCGGCGCCCCGGCGACCGGCCCGGGCTCCCGGCCGGGGGCCGGGTTCCACGGCTCCGCGCTGAGCGGCGGAGCACTGCGCGCCAGCGCCAGCAGGGCCTCCAGATCGCAGCCCGCCCGCACCTGCTCCGCCTGCGCCCGCACCGCGTCCAGCGCCTCCGTGTGCCGTTCGGCCACCGGCACCAGGCCGAGGTGGCGCGACGGGGTGCTGACGGCGGGAGCCCGGCGCAGTACACCCAGCACAGGGACGCCCGACTCCTCGAGAGCCTCCCGCAGCAGCACCTCATGGCGGTCCGTGGCGACCTTGTTGAGGATCACCCCGCCGAGCCGTACCTCCGGATCCCATGACGCGAAGCCGTGCACCAGTGCCGCGACCGACCTCGACTGCGACGAGGCGTCCACGACCAGCACCACCGGCGCCCGTAGCAGCTTCGCCACCTGCGCCGTGGACGCCAGCTCACCCTCGCCCGCCGCACCGTCGTACAGCCCCATCACGCCCTCGATCACGGCCAGATCGCAGCCGTGCGCGCCATGCGTGAAGAGCGGCGCGATCAGCTCCGTACCGCACATGTACGAGTCGAGGTTGCGGCCGGGCCGACCGGTGGCGAGCGCGTGATAGCCCGGGTCGATGTAGTCGGGACCCACCTTGTGCGGGGACACGGCGAGACCGCTCGCCGTGTACGCCGCCATCAGGCCGGTCGCGACGGTGGTCTTGCCGCTGCCCGACGCGGGTGCGGCGATGACGAGACGTGCTACCACTCGATGCCCCGCTGGCCCTTCTGACCGGCGTCCATCGGGTGCTTGACCTTGGACATGTCGGTGACGAGGTCGGCGAAGTCCTGGAGCTCCTGGGGGGCGTTGCGGCCGGTGATCACCACATGCTGGGTGCCCCGCCGCTCCCGCAGCACCTCGATCACCTCGGCCACGTCGACCCAGCCCCAGTGCAGCAGATACGCGAACTCGTCCAGGACGTAGAACCTGTACTTCTCCGCCGCGAGATCACGCTTGACCTGCTCCCAGCCCTCGCGCGCCTTCTCCTCGTGGGACGGCTCGCCCTCGCCCGGCGGGCGCTGGATCCAGGACCAGCCCTCGCCCATCTTGTGCCAGTCGACGGTGCCGCCCTCGCCGGTGGCACCCAGCGCCTTGAGCGCGTTCTCCTCGCCGACCTTCCACTTCGCCGACTTGACGAACTGGAACACCCCGACCGGCCAGCCCTGGTTCCAGGCGCGCAGCGCCATTCCGAAGGCGGCCGTCGACTTCCCCTTGCCGACACCCGTGTGCACCATCACCAGCGCGCGGTTGCGGCGCTGACGGGTGGTGAGTCCGTCATCCGGCACCGTGCTCGGCTGTCCCTGCGGCATTACGCGGCCCTCCTGTTGGTTCCCGTCGTCCTGGTACCCGTGCCCGCCTGTACGTCCCTGACCAGTCCGGCGATGCTGTCCGCCCGCAGCTCGTCCAGGGTGACGGCGCTGCCGCCGAGTTCGCCCGCGAGACGGCCGGCGAGACCCAGCCGCACCGGCCCGCTCTCGCAGTCCACGACCACACCGGCGGTGCCCTCGGCGGCATGCAGCCGGGCGGCCCGTGCGGCCAGACCCACGGCGTCCTCGCCGCGCACCCCGGTCGCACGCCCGTCCGTCACCACGACCAGCAGCGGGCGCCGCGAGGGGTCGCGCAACCGCTCGACCCGCAGCACGTCATGTGCCTTCAGCAGGCCGGCGGCGAGCGGGGTACGCCCGCCCGTCGGCAGCTGCTCCAGCCGCGTGGCGGCGGCGTCCACCGACGAGGTCGGCGGCAGCACCACCTCCGCGCCCCGGCCGCGGAAGGTCACCAGACCCACCTTGTCCCGCCGCTGGTACGCGTCGAGGAGCAGGGACAGCACCGCGCCCTTGACCGCGCTCATCCGGCGGCGTGCCGCCATCGACCCGGACGCGTCCACGACGAACAGCACGAGATTGCCCTCGCGGCCCTCGCGGACCGCCTGGCGCAGATCGTCACGTCGTACGACAAGCCCCGGTCCCGAGCGTCCGCGCGCTCGCTGGTGGGGGGCCGCGGCCTGCACGGTCGCCGGGAGATGGAGCTTGCTCAGCGTGCCCCGGGGCCGCCGCGCCCCGGTGGTCCTGCCGTGCTCGGTGCGGGCGCGTGAGCGCCGCCCCGCGGCGCCGTCGCCGAGACCGGGCACGCTCAGCATCCTCGTACGGAACGGCTCCGCGGCCGCCACGGGGGACTGCTCGCCCGCGCCGGGACGCGGTCCCGCCGCCGTGGACGGCTCGGGCGCTTCGGATTCACGGGACTCATCGGGCTGGCCGGGCTCGTTGGTGTGCGGCGGCTCGGCCTCGGGCCCCTGGCCCTGCGGCGGAATCCCGCCACCGCCCCCGGGACCGCCATCCGGACCGTCGGGGCCGTTGCCAGGGCCGTCGGAACCACCGTCCGGATCCGGATCGGGCTCCGGCTCGTCGTTCCCGCCGAACTGCTCCAGGGTCTCGTCCAGCTTGTCCTCGTCAAGCCCCGGCGCGTCGAAGGGATTGCGCCGCCGCCGGTGGGGGAGTGCGAGCAGGGCGGCCTGACGCACATCCTCCTCCCGTACGTCGGTACGCCCCGCCCACGCCGCCAGCGCCGTCGCCGTACGCGCCATGACGATGTCGGCACGCATGCCGTCCACCTCGAACGCCGCACAGGTCGCCGCGATCTGGCGCAGCGCCGCGTCTGCGAGCACGACGGACGGCAGCAGGGCCCGCGCGGCCACGATCCGCGCGCGCAGCGCCGCCTCCTCGTCCGCCCAGCGCGCGGCGAAACCGGCCGGGTCGTCGTCGTACGCCAGCCTGCGCCGTACGACCTCCACCCGCTGTTCCGGCTCGCGCGAGGCGGCGACCTCCACCGTGAGCCCGAAGCGGTCGAGCAACTGGGGCCGCAGCTCGCCCTCTTCGGGGTTCATGGTCCCGACGAGCAGGAAGCGCGCGGCATGGCGTACGGAGACGCCTTCGCGCTCCACGTACGAGGCACCCATCGCCGCCGCGTCCAGCAGCAGGTCCACCAGGTGGTCATGGAGCAGATTGACCTCGTCGACATAGAGCACCCCGCGGTGCGCGTCGGCCAGCAGACCGGGCTCGAAGGCCTTGACGCCGTCCGCGAGCGCCCGCTCGATGTCGAGCGCACCGACCAGCCGGTCCTCGGACGCGCCGACGGGCAGCTCCACCATGCGGGTCGGGCGGGCGGTGCCCGGCGTGTCCTCGTGCGGGCCGTCCGGGCAACCGGGGTCGGGTGCGCCGGGCGCGCAGGAGAAGCGGCAGCCCGCGACGACCTCCACATCCGGCATCAGCGCGGCGAGGGCGCGCACGGCGGTGGACTTGGCGGTGCCCTTCTCGCCGCGTACGAGGACCCCGCCGACAGCGGGTGAGACCGCGTTCAGCAGCAGTCCCAGGCGTAGATCGTCCATGCCGACGATCGCGGTGAAGGGGTAGTGCACGGCACCACTCATACGTTCCGGTCCTCCCGTTGCTCTCGTTGCTCCCGCTGTTTCCGGTCGAGCCGATTCGGCACGTGGACGCGGTCGTTGGCCTTGGCGCGGACGGAGTCCGGGGCCGCCCGCCTCATGGTGCCCCCGGAGGGACGAAGGGCAGGCCCGCGGGGGCGCCGCGCTCGATCAGTTCGAGCAGGGCGGCGGTGTCGGCGTGTTCCTCGATCAGATCGCCGAGGCGGTCGAGCTGTTCCTCGCGCAGCAGACCGAAGCTGGTGTCCGGCGCCGGTACGAACCGGCGTCCGGCCGCCGCGGCGACCTCCCGGAGGAACGCCCGCCGGAAGCCGTCGCTCTCCAGCGAGCCATGCCAGTGGGTGCCCCAGACGGCACCGACCCGGCAGCCGTCCAGGAAGGGCTCGCCGCCCAGCACCTCGGCGACGCCATGGTGGATCTCGTAGCCCTCGACCCGCTCGCCGAGCGCTTCGCCCACCGGCCGGGCCAGGGTCTTCTCCCGCGCGAACCGCACGCGCACCGGCAGCAGTCCGAGTGCGTCGACCTCGCCCGCGCGTGACTCCACCTCGTCCTCGATGTGCTCGCCGAGGGCCTGGAAACCGCCGCAGATCCCCAGCACGGGCCTGCCCTCGGCGGCCCGCCGCGCGATCGCGTCCGCGAGCCCGCGCTCACGCAGCCAGGCGAGCGCCTTCACGGTGCCGCGGGTGCCGGGCACGACCACCAGGTCCGCGTCGGCAAGCTCCTCGGCGCGGTCCACGAACCGCACGATCACGCCCGGCTCGGCCGCCAGCGCGTCCACATCGGTGAAGTTGGACATCAGCGGCACGGCGCACACCGCGACCCGAAGCACGTCATCGCCCAGCGGCGCGGCGGTCACCGACTCGCGTACGGCGCCCCGCAGCGAGACCCGCAGCCCGTCCTCCTCATCGATGCCGAGGCCGTGGGCGTAGGGCAGCACACCGAACGTCCGCCGTCCGGTCAGCCCGTGCAGCATCTCGAGCCCCGGCTCCAGCAGCGTCACGTCGCCGCGGAACTTGTTGACCAGATAGCCCGCGACCAGCTCCTGGTCCTCGGGCGCGAGCAGCGCGGTCGTCCCGAAGAACTGCGCGAAGACCCCGCCCCGGTCGATGTCCCCGACCACCACCACGGGAAGGCGGGCGGCCCGTGCGATGCCCATGTTGACGATGTCGGTGCGGCGCAGATTGATCTCGGCGGGGCTGCCGGCGCCCTCGCAGATCACGGCGTCGTAGGTGCTCCGCAGCTTCTCCAGGCATTCCACCACCGGCTCGAACAGCGTCTGCTGTCTGCCGCCGTGGTAGCCGCGTGCGCTCAGCTCGCCCACCGGCTTGCCCATCAGTACCACCTGGCTGGAGCGGTCACTGCCCGGCTTGAGCAGCACCGGGTTCATCAGCGCCGTTGGTTCCACGCGCGCCGCCTGGGCCTGCATGGCCTGCGCCCGGCCGATCTCGGCACCCTCGCGGGTGACGAAGGAGTTGAGCGACATGTTCTGCCCCTTGAAGGGGGCGACCTTCACACCCTGGCGCACCAGCCACCGGCAGATCCCCGCCGTGACGACGCTCTTGCCCGCGTCCGACGTGGTGCCGGCGACCAGCAGTCCTCCGCCGCTCACTTCCGCCTCCCCCTCATGTCTCTCATGCCGTTCCTGCCCCGCATCGCCGTCGCCGCCGTGCAGGCGAGCCGTGCGCCCGCGCATGCCGCGAGCGCCAGCACGCCCACCCGGCGCGACAGCCGTACCGCGCGCTCGATGTCCGCCACCTCGACGGCCCGGCCCTGTCCGTTGAGCACGGGCCGTTCCTCGGTGCGCCCGCCGTACGAGAGCGTCCCCCCGAGACGTACCCCGAGCGCACCCGCGAACGACGCCTCCACCGGACCCGCGTTGGGACTGGGATGCTTCGCCGCGTCCGCACGCCAGGCCCGTACGGCACCTCGGGGGTCGCCGCCGGCGAGTACGGCGAGGCCGGCGGTGAGCCGGGCGCCCGGCCAGCCCGCCACATCGTCGAGGCGAGCCGATGCCCAGCCGTACCGCCGGTAGCGGGGCGACTTGTGGCCCACCATGGCGTCCAGGGTGTTCACGGCACGGAAGCCCACGAGACCGGGCACGCCCGCCACCGCGCCCCACACCAGCGCGCCGACCACGGCGTCCGAGGTGTTCTCGGCGACGGACTCCACGACGGCGCGGGCGATCCCGGGGCCGTCCAGTGCCTGGGGGTCACGGCCGCAGAGATGGGGGAGGCGCTCACGGGCGGTCTCGATGTCACCGACCGCGAGGGCCCCGCCGATCGCCCTCGCCTCCCTGCCGAGGGTGGTACCACCCACGACGGCCCAGGTGGCGGCGGCGGTCAGGGCCAGGGACGCGGTACGGGACCGGCGTACGGAAGCGGTGCCCAGCGCACCCGCGGCGATCGCGCCCCCGGCGCACAGCGCCGTGTGCAGGGCACCCCAGCCGCGGTGGTCGCGCCAGAGTCCGCGCTCGACGGCGGCGGCGGCCCTGCCGAAGGCGGCGACCGGATGCCCTCGGCGGGGATCGCCGAAGAGCAGGTCGCCGACGAGTCCGGCCGTGGCGCCGTAAGCGAACGTGATGGCAGGGACAGCGACAGCAGGGACGAGTCCCCCCGGCGCCCGCTGCTCGGCAGGCATGTTCGTCCTCACTCAGGGTCCGCGCCCTGGCTCGACGTGATCCGGCGGGAGAGAGTTCCTGGCTTCGGGGAGCGCCCTGGTGGAGGGGGTGCGCCCGGTGACAGTGGCGGGACCGCGCCGGATTCGCACCGGCTTCCTCTTCTGCCGCCGTAAGTGGCCCCGGAAGTCCACCATGGGCCGCGAACACCCGTCAACTCACCTTTGACCTGCGACGGGACAGTGTGCGCAGGCCCACACCGCGGTGTGTGTGGGGGGTGCGCAGAGAGCGGGAGCCGGACACCCCCTCGGGGGTGTCCGGCTCCCATGCGTTGTTCTGTCGGCTGCCGTGCCGCCGATCGTCAGGAGACGATCAGATAGATCCCGTATGCCACGGCGGCGGCGCACAGGGCGAAGCAGGCGTACGCGCCGGTGCGGGCCAGGCCGGCGGAGCCCCCCTGCGCGGCTGCCGCCTCCTGCTTGGAGAGGCCCACGATGCCCAGGGTGAACAGGCCCACCAGGGCGACGGTCACGATGAGGCTCACACCGAAGACGGAGCCCAGAGCTGCCCAGTCGATCTTCATGCTGATTCGTTTCTTCCTTACACCGTGGCGGTGGGCGCGGGAGCGGACTCACTGGCGGGAGCCGGGATGGTGGCCTTCAGCTCCTCGGCCGCGGCCACGGTGGGCGGCGGGGTCACGGCCGCGATGGCGGTGGTGACCACACCCGGAGCCTCGGTGATCTCGTCGGCGGTGACGTTCGTGTGATCGACCGGCTTGCGGCGCGACAGCGCCCAGATGGCGGCCGAGCCCGCGACGAGCAGTACGGCGACGGTGGCGGTGCCCCAGGCGCCCTGGCTGGTCAGGAATTCCGCGGCGGCACCGACCAGACCGGCCGCGGGGAGGGTGAGGCCCCAGGCGACGAACATCCGGGTCGCGGTGGACCAGCGGACCACACCGCCCTTGCGGCCGAGCCCCGCGCCCATCACGGCACCGGAGCACGACTGGGTGGTGGAGAGCGAGAAGCCCAGGTTCGAGGAGGCCAGAATGACCGTCGCGGCGCTGGTCTGGGCGGTGAAGCCCTGCTGCGGCTGGAGGTCGGTCAGTCCCCTGCCCATGGTGCGGATGATGCGCCAGCCGCCCAGGTACGTGCCGAGCGCGATCGCCAGACCCGCGGAGACGATGACCCACATCGGGGGGTTGGAGCCGGGGGCGAGCACGCCGCCCGTGACCAGGGCCAGGGTGATGACGCCCATGGTCTTCTGCGCGTCGTTGGTGCCGTGCGCGAGGGAGACGAGGCCGGCCGAGGCGATCTGACCCGCCCGGTAGCCCTTGGACGTGGCCTTGTCGTCGGCACCGTTGCCGATCTTGTACGTCAGCCTCGTCGCGAGGAACGCGGCGAGACCGGCGACCAGCGGCGCGGCGACGGCCGGGATCAGCACCTTGGTGACGATCGTCCCGCCGTTCACGGCCGAGAAGCCCGCGGACATCACGGCGGCGCCTATGAGACCGCCGAACAGGGCGTGCGACGAGCTGGACGGCAGGCCGAGCAGCCAGGTGAGCAGGTTCCACAGGATCGCGCCGACGAGCGCGGCGAAGATCACTTCTGTGCGGATGCCCTCTTCCTTGATGAGCCCGCCGGAGATCGTCTTGGCGACCTCGACGGACAGGAAGGCGCCGACGAGATTCAGCGCGGCCGACATGGCCACCGCCGTCTTCGGTCTGAGTGCCCCGGTCGAGATGGTTGTGGCCATCGCGTTGGCTGTGTCGTGGAAACCGTTCGTGAAATCGAACACGAGAGCGGTGATGATCACGATCCCGAGGAGAAGCGTGATGTGTTCCATTTACCCAGGCTTCTATTGGACGTCAGTGGCCAGCCGAACGTAAGCAAGCTGAGTGAACGGAAGATGAACTCAGCACGGCTCATGAGTGACTCCAGAAGGGTATGGCCATTCCGCTTGGCGGAGAAGGTGCTTGCGCGGGCCGAAGCGCGGAGTCCGCGGCCGGGTGCCTGGCATGATCAGCCCATGAGTCGGCGGCAGCAGGACGAACGGTACGACGGGCAGCACGAGCCGGTCGCGCGGGCGTGGATGGACCTTGTGGCCGCCGCCCGCAGGACCGTGGCGGACGGACTCGTGGTCGGCACTTCGGGCAATGTCTCCGTACGGGTGCCCACCGAGGCCGGGGATGTGATCCTGGTCACGCCCAGTGGGGTGCCCTACGACCGGCTCGGGCCGCAGGACGCCGTCGGTGTCGCTCCGGACGGACGCCGCGTACTGGGTGACCTGGTCCCCACCAGCGAACTGCCGATGCACCTGGAGATCTACCGCGCCACGGACGCCGCCGCTGTCGTGCACACCCACGCGGTCCATGCCACCGCCGTATCGACACTGGTCACCGAGCTGCCGCTGATCCACTACATGGCGGCCGTCCTCGGCGGACCCGTCCGCGTCGCCCCGTACGCCCGCTACGGCACCGAGGAACTCGCGGCCCGGATGCTCGACGCCCTCGCGGACCGCACGGGCTGCCTGCTCCAGAACCACGGCACCGTCGCCTACGGCGCCACGCTCGACCAGGCGTACGACCGCACCGCGCAGCTGGAGTGGATGTGCCGGGTCTGGCTCACCGCGAGCTCCGTGCCCGGCCGGGAGCCGAACCTCCTCTCGCGGGCCCAGGTCGACGAGGTGCGTGAGAAGCTCCGCACCTACGGCCAGCCGGGCTGAACCGTTCGATACGTGGTCGTGCACGAGAAACCGGCGCCCGGCGGCTGAGATCAGCGCCCTGCGCATCACCCTTGGTGGCGCGCCCACTGGCAGCCTGGCGAGGACGTCACCACACTGGAACGGTGCGCCCGGCTAAAGCGACGGCAGCGGCCGTCACCACCCTGCTCGGTCTTGGAGCTGCCGCGTTCGCCGCGGGCCGGTACGCGAGCGACGCGGCACTCAAGGCCACGCCCGAACGCCCCCTGCCCGGCGAGCCCCGGCTCACCGTGCACGCGACCGGGCCGGGCCGGATCACCCTCACCCGCAGCCTGGCCTCGCTCCGCCCCGGCCTGTACGGACTCACCGGCCAGGGTGTCCACGCCGTCGTCGGCCCGGTGCTCGAGGACGTTCCCCACGCCGCGGACACCGTCGTCCGCCGGCTGGAGAGCGTGGGCCACGGCGGCCTCGACATCGGCAACAAGGTCCGCTTCACCCCTCGGCTGCACAGCGGCACGCCGAGCAGCGCCCTCGGGATCGACCACGAGGACGTGGAGGTCCACGGCGAACTGGGGCCCCTGCCCGCCTGGTTCGTCCCCGGGCCCCGCGCCACATGGATCATCGCCGTGCACGGTCTGGGCGCCACCCGCGAACACGTCCTGAACCTGATGCCGTTCCTGGCCGGGCGGCGCGTGCCGGTACTGGCGATCGCCTACCGCGGCGACCCCGGAGCACCCCGCTCTCCCGACGGCCTCTGCCATCTCGGCGACTCCGAGTGGCGCGATCTCGACGCGGCCATCCGGTACGCGGTCCGCGGCGGCGCCGAACGCGTGATCGTGCACGGCTGGTCCGTCGGAGCCGCGATGGCCCTGCATGCCGCGGCCAACTCGGCCGCACGGGACCGGATCGCCGGGCTCGTGCTGGACTCCCCGGTGCTCGACTGGGAAGCCACACTGCGCGCCCTCGCCGCCGCCCGCCACACCCCGTCCATGCTGCTCCCCCTGGCAGTGCGCGCCGCCCAGGGGCGCACCGGACTGCACGGTGACCGGCTGAGCGAGGCCGCGGATCCGGGCAGCCTCGGCGTGCCGACGCTGATCTTCCACGGCCCCGACGACCGGCTCGCTCCCTGGGGCCCCTCCCGGGAACTCGCTGCACGCCGACCCGACCTGGTCAGCCTCCACACCGTCACCGAAGCCCCGCACTCGGCGATGTGGAACGCCGACCCGGCACGCTACGAGGAGGCTCTCCGCCGCTTCCTCACCCCCTTGATCTGAGCAAGCGGTCCGAGCGGTGCCCGGGCCCCGCGAACCGGTCGAAGGAGGCCCAGCCCTCGCCCCGTGAGCGGCCCGGCGGCGCGATCCGTCCTTCCGATTGGGCTTTCGGGCCGACAGCGGGAAGACTGCTCCCCGTGACGTCCCGTAACGTGCGCGACTCCAGACTCCGTCTTGTCCGTCCCCGTCCCACCGCCACGGCCCGACGTGCCGTGTCGAACCGGCGTACGCGTCCCGCCCCGCGCCCGCCCGAGGGCACCCCGCCCGCCTCCGAACTGGCCCGCCAGGCGCGCGAGGCTCTCGCCGACGCCGTGCGCATCGCCCGCTGGGCCGCCTCCGCACCCGACGCGGCCGTCCACGCCGTACGGGAACAGGCCGCGAAGGCGCTGGAGCTGACCCCGGACCAGGCGAGCGCGAGCTGGGACCGCGCACGTCTCGCCGGGCTCGTCGAACTCCACGGCAGCACCGCCCGTCCCGGTTGGCGGCTCAACGCCTGGG
Source organism: Streptomyces sp. NPDC059828 (assembly GCF_042731955.1). Taxonomy (NCBI): domain Bacteria; kingdom Bacillati; phylum Actinomycetota; class Actinomycetes; order Kitasatosporales; family Streptomycetaceae; genus Streptomyces; species Streptomyces sp. NPDC059828. The sequence goes on from NZ_JBHWIW010000016.1 coordinate 77,901, forward strand.
ACCGGGACGACACCGCCGTGCTGCGGGGCTGGGTCGCGCTGTTCGACGCATGGTCGCTGGTCCACCCCGCACCCGATGACGTCGCACCCGCAGCTGTCGCCGAAGTCGTCGAGGCCGTCCCCCAGGTCCTCACCCTCCTCCAGCTCTCCGCCGGCCCGGTCCTGGTGTCCGCGCTGCTGGACCTGCTCCAGCAGCGCGTCGCGGAACTGCGCGACGAGCGCTGCGAAGTGCCCATCGCCCCCTCGCAGCGGGAGCCCGCCGCACCCCCGGCCGCCGCAGTCTCCCCGGACGACCGGGCCGTCGCCGACGCGCTGCTCCCCGCGCTGATGGACTGGGCCCTGGAGGGCCTCGCCGCTGTCGACGCACTCACCCTCGGGCAGAGCCAGGCCACCCTCACCCCGCTCGGCAACTGGGCGGTCTGGGTCAAGCTCGAGCAGATCTGCGTCGCGGCCCAGAGCCCTGCCGGCCACATCGAGCACCCGGCCGAGGACCTGCTGCGGGCCTGCGCCCGGCTCAGCCCGGGACCCGCCCGGGACGAGTACCGCGCCTGGCTGGCCGCGCGCACCGTCTCCAGCGCCGTCTCCGAGCTCCTCGTCGCGGCCCGCGGCGAGGACGCGCTGCTGCGCGGTCTCGCCTTCGAGGCACTCCGGGTCGTCGGCGCCCCCGCCGAGGCCGGGGTGCGGGCCGCCGCCGAGGAGCCGTCCCTGCGCCCGTACGCCCTGCTCTGGCTTGCCGAGTACGAGGGAGCGGATCCGGACGACGCGGCAGAAGTGCTCACCCGCGACGAGGCGACCTGGCTCTGGGTGGACACCGCGGCTGCCGTCGCCGACCACGGTGAGACCACCCTTCTGGTCCGTCACCTCGACGCTGCCGTGCAGGGCACCGTCCCCGCCCTGCTGGACGAGGTCAGGGCGGTCGGCCACCCCCGCACCGTGCAGGTCCTGGTCGCACTCGCCGCTGCCCACCCCGACCCCGCCCTGTCCAAGGCACTTCGCCGGGCAGCCTTCCAGGTCCACACCGGAGGAGCCTGAAGACGCGCCGGGTCATTCCGCGCTCGCACCCGGCCGGTACGTCCCGAAGCTCCAGACGTTGCCCTCCAGATCGCGCACCATGTAGTCCCGCGAGCCGTAGTCCTGGTCGGTGGGCGGCAGCACGATGTCCGCCCCGTGCTCCACCGCGCGGAGGTGGTGTGCGTCCACGTCGTCGACCTGGACGTACACACCGACCGGGCCGCCGGTCTCCATCAGTTTGTCGAACTCGCTGCCGGTGCCCTTGCTGCCCAGCATCACCATCCCGTTCCCGTACGACAGTTCGGCGTGCACCACCTTGCCGCTCCCGCCCTCGTACACGGCGTGCTCGGTGAAGCCGAAGGCCTCGGTGAGCTGCCTGATCGCGGCCTTGGCGTCCGTGTACAGCAGCGTCGGACAGATGCTCGGTGCCTCCGCCATCTCGATCCCTCCTCCGTCACCCGCCCACAGGGGTGTGATCCGGATCTCAGTCTGGCAGGGGGCACTGACAATGCCCGGGATCCCCGGGGCTCGTCCGGGCGGAGTCCGGGGGAGCGGCTCAGCGGAAGGTGTTGCACGCGGCCATGTCGCCCGTGCGGTAGCCGGTGTCGAACCACTGCTGACGCTGCGCCGCGGAGCCGTGCGTCCAGGTCTCCGGGGTGACCCGCCCTTGCAGCGCCTGCTGGATCCGGTCGTCGCCCACGGCCGCCGCCGCGTCGAGGCCTTCCCGGATGTCCGCGTCCGTCAGCCGGGTCAGCAGCGGCTTCCCGGTCTTCTCGTCCGGGGTCGTCGTGGCGTGGTGCGCCCACACGCCCGCGTAGCAGTCCGCCTGCAACTCCACCCGGACCGCGTTGCTCCCCGCCCCCGCCCGGTTGTCCTGGGCCATGGCCAGGGTGCCCATCTGGTTCTGGATGTGGTGGCCGTACTCATGGGCGACGACATAGGCCTGCGCGAACGGACCGCCGGAGGCTCCGAACCTCGTGCGCAGGTCGTCGAAGAAGCTGAGGTCCAGATAGACCTTGCGATCGGCGGGGCAGTAGAACGGCCCGACCGCCGATGTGGCCGATCCGCACGCGGTCCCGACCCGGTCGGTGAACATCACCGTCGGCGCGTCCGTGTACCGCCCGCCGCGCCGGGTGTACTCCGCGCGCCAGAAGTCCTGCACGCTGTTGACCACACCCACGGTCCGGCAGTCGTCGCGGGTGTTGGCGTCCACGCCCTTGCGGCAGGTCTGGCTCACCTGCGCGGCGGTCGAGGCGCTCGGCCGGGTCTCCTGGCCGCCGTCCGTGAGCCCGAGCTGGTCGGGGCCCACGCCGAAGATCAGCCCGAGCACCAGTGCGATGAATCCGACGATCCCACCGCCGACGGTCGCCCTTCCCCCCGGCAACCGGCTGCCCCGCACATCCTGGACCTCCGAGGTGTCCAAGTCGGCGTCGTCGTCGAACTGCATGATCCCGAGTATCGATCAGCAGGGTGCCGCGCGCCCCTTTTACGTGGCGGCCAGGGGGTGTGCAGCGCCACAGGAAACCGGTTGCACGAGCCCGGTAGACTGCTCCGTATGGCAGTTCTCCTCGTGGATTAGACGGCGTCGAGCCTTCGCACGCCCTGTCGTCCCTCCGCCGTCCGTCCCGTCCTGGAGTCTTTCCGTGATCACCGCTTCCGGCATCGAGCTGCGCGCCGGCGCCCGAGTCCTCATCGAGTCCGCCACCTTCCGCATCGCCAGGGGCGACCGCGTCGGCCTTGTCGGCCGCAACGGAGCGGGCAAGACCACCCTCACCAAGTGCCTCGCGGGTGAGGGCATCCCCGCCGCAGGACAGATCGCCCGCTCGGGCGAGGTCGGCTACCTCCCGCAGGACCCGCGCACCGGCGACCTCGACGTCCTGGCCCGTGATCGCATCCTCTCCGCGCGTGGCCTCGACGTCCTGCTCCGCAAGATGCGCGAGAACGAGCAGCGCATCGCCACCGGCAAGGGCGCCACCCAGGAGAAGGCGCTGAAGCAGTACGAGCGCCAGGAGACGGAGTTCCTGACCAAGGGCGGTTACTCCGCCGAGTCGGAGGCCGCCACGATCGCCGCGGCGCTCAACCTGCCCGACCGTGTGCTGGGCCAGCCGCTGCACACGCTCTCCGGTGGTCAGCGCCGCCGTGTCGAGCTGGCCCGGATCCTGTTCTCGGATGCCGACACCCTGCTGCTCGACGAGCCGACCAACCACCTCGACGCCGACTCGATCGTCTGGCTGCGTGACTATCTGAAGACCTACCGTGGCGGCTTCATCGTGATCTCCCACGATGTCGACCTCGTCGAGACCGTCGTCAACAAGGTCTTCTACCTCGACGCCAACCGCTCGACCATCGACGTCTACAACATGGGCTGGAAGCTCTACCAGCAGCAGCGCGAGGCGGACGAGAAGCGCCGCAAGCGCGAGCGCCAGAACGCGGAGAAGAAGGCGGCGGCGCTCAACGCCCAGGCCGACAAGATGCGCGCCAAGGCCACCAAGACCGTCGCCGCGCAGAACATGGCGCGCCGCGCCGAGCGGCTGCTGTCCGGCCTCGAGGACGTGCGGGCCGCGGACAAGGTCGCCAAGCTGCGGTTCCCCGAGCCCGCGCCGTGCGGAAAGACCCCGCTGATGGCGGAGGGCCTGTCCAAGTCCTACGGCTCCCTCGAGATCTTCACCGATGTGGATCTCGCCATCGACAAGGGCTCCCGCGTCGTGATCCTCGGGCTGAACGGAGCGGGAAAGACCACGCTGCTGCGGCTGCTCGGCGGGGTCGAGAACGCCGACACCGGCGAGGTCGTCCAAGGCCACGGCCTCAAGCTGGGCTACTACGCCCAGGAGCACGAGACCCTTGACCCGGACCGCACCGTTCTGGAGAACATGCGGACCGCGGCGCCTGATCTCGATCTCGTCGAGGTCCGCAAGGTGCTGGGGTCGTTCCTGTTCTCCGGCGACGACGTCGAGAAGCCGGCCGGGGTGCTGTCCGGCGGTGAGAAGACCAGGCTCGCGCTGGCCACGCTGGTGGTCTCCGCGGCCAATGTGCTGCTGCTGGACGAGCCGACCAACAACCTCGACCCGGCCAGCCGCGAGGAGATCCTCGGTGCGCTGCGCACCTACAAGGGCGCGGTCGTCCTGGTCACGCACGACGAGGGCGCGGTCGAGGCGCTCCAGCCGGAGCGGATCATCCTGCTCCCGGACGGTGTCGAGGATCTCTGGGGCGCGGACTACGCGGATCTCGTGACCCTCGCCTGACGCCCGGTGGTCCCGTGGCCCGGGCCGGGGCGTCCCGTCCGGAGCGCCCTGATCCACTCCGTATGGATCATTCGGCCCACCGCTTGTCCTTCATCTGGGTGAGAACGTCTCATCCTCCGGCGTGGCGGCAGGTTCCGCGGGCCGCTGTGCTCGCGCAGCGCAGCGGAATCACGCCGTCCAGGTCGCACCGGCTCTGACCTGGCGTTTCTCGGCGCGGCGCGCGGAAACGTCTCGGCAGCCGCAATCGGAATCCGTCCCAGCGGTGGCGATCGGAAGCCCGCCGCGGCCAAACCTTGTGGCACGGACCTTGTCGAATGGGTGGCCAGGAGGCCCGGTAGGGGTGATCATGAGAAGTCCAGAGCGCACTTCCCATGAGGAGGCACGGGTGGCCGAGACTCTGAAGAAGGGCAGCCGGGTGACCGGCGCCGCGCGCGACAAGCTCGCGGCAGACCTGAAGAAGAAGTACGACTCCGGTGCGAGCATCCGGGCGCTGGCCGAAGAGACTGGCCGCTCCTACGGGTTCGTGCACCGGATGCTCAGCGAGTCCGGAGTCACGCTGCGTGGACGCGGCGGAGCTACGCGGGGCAAGAAGGCCGCCACGGCCTGACATTCCGCGCACAGCCGTCGAGTCGACGGCGTCTGAGGTCGACCGGACGGTTCCGGTGTCGGCCACTCGGTCGATCGAAACGGTCGACGGAGTGGTTACTGTGCAGTAACTTAAATCTTCGCTGCACTGACCGCACCGGAACCGGAGGTTCCCTATGACTTCGTTCGACTCGCTGGACTCTGTGCTCGACAAGGACGGCGTACGGCTCACCGTCGATGACGCGGTGGCCACGGTGACCCTCACCAACCCGGCCAAGCGCAACGCCCAGTCCCCCGCTCTCTGGCGGGCGTTGACGGAGGCCGGTCGGATGCTGCCGGGCAGTGTGCGGGTGGTCGTGCTCCGCGGAGAGGGCAAGTCCTTCTCCGCGGGGCTCGACCGCCAGGCCTTCACGCCCGAGGGCTTCGACGGCGAGCCGTCGTTCCTCGACCTCGCCCGCGGCTCCGCCGAGGAGCTGGACGCGGTCATCGCCGAGTACCAGGAGGCATTCACCTGGTGGCGCCGCAATGACCTGGTGTCGATCGCGGCGGTGCAGGGGCATGCGATCGGGGCGGGCTTCCAGCTCGCTCTCGGCTGTGACCTGAGGATCGTCGCGCAGGACGTCCAGTTCGCCATGCGCGAGACCAGCCTGGGACTGGTCCCGGACCTCACCGGGACGCATCCGCTCGTCTCGCTGGTCGGGTACGCCCGCGCGCTCGAGATCTGCGCCACGGGACGCTTCGTCCAGGCCGAGGAGGCCGAGCGGATCGGTCTCGCCAATCTGGTGGTGCCCGCCGAGGAGCTCGACGGTTCCGTGCGCGACCTTGCGGCAGCGCTGCTGGCTGCCCCGCGTGACGCCGTGATCGAGACCAAGGCGCTGCTGCGCGGTGCTCAGGACCGCACCTACGAGGAGCAGCGCAAGGCCGAGCGGGCTGCCCAGGCCCGGCGCCTGCGGGACCTCGCGGGTCTCGCGGACTGAGCCCACGCACGTCGGGCCATATCGCGGAGCCCCCACGGCCCGGGGCGCTCGCGGCTCCGCGCTTTCCTCCCGTCCGGGAAGTGGTGACCACCTCTGCTGTGCCCCCGCCTGCCGCATCCCCGGCGCGGGACGGGGCAAGCGCACTTAGTGTGGGCAGCGGAGCCAGGAGTTCACCACCTCCCGGAAGGGACGTACGGCGATGACCGACACCGGCGTCAATGTCAGCAAGGAACCGTCGGGGGACGTGGGGGGCACCGGGCCGAGCAGGCGGGCCGCTGGTGATCCGGGCGCCCGGGGGCGTACCACCATCGCCGACGGAGTGGTCGAGAAGATCGCCGGACTGGCAGCCCGGGACGTGATCGGAGTCCACGCGCTGGGCAGCGGGGTCTCCCGCACCCTCGGTGCCGTGCGTGACCGGGTGCCCGGCGCAGGCGGACGCTCCGGTGTCACACGTGGCGTGAAGGCCGAGGTCGGCGAGGTGCAGACCGCCCTCGACCTGGAGATCGTCGTCGACTACGGGGTGTCGATCACAGACGTGGCCAGAGCCGTCCGTGGGAACGTCATCTCATCCGTGGAGCGGATGACCGGTCTCGAAGTCGTGGAGGTCAACATCGCGGTGACCGATGTGAAGCTCCCGGACGAGGAAGACGAAGAGCCGGAACCGCGGATCCAGTAGCGGAGCTCACGAGAGGAGCTCACGAATGAGCATGGCGGTGGTCGGCCTGCTGGCCGGCATGGCGCTCGGATTCGCCGGGTACTTCGGCGGCTTCGGGGCCTTCCTCCTGGTGGCCGCGCTCGGCGCGGTCGGGTTCGTGGCCGGCCGCTTCCTGGAGGGCGACCTCGACCCGGGGGCCTTCTTCCGGGGCCGTGAGCACGGCGACCGTAGGTGATCCGGGATGGCCGTGGACCCGACCCCGCCCGTGTCGTCCATGCCGCCGCAGCGGATCGAGGCGGCCGAACGCGGAGAGACGACGATCGCCGACCGGGTCGTCGCGAAGATCGCGGCACGGGCGGCGCGTGAGGCGCTGGGGCGTGTGCCCGAAGGATGCTCACCCCCGCATGCCACGGTCATCGTGCACCACGACCACGCCCGCGTCCGTATCAGCCTCGAACTCGACTACCCCTCCGACATCGGCGCCCAGTGCGGTGCGGTGCGCCGGCGCGTGGCCGAACGGGTGGCGGCTCTGACCGGGATGGAGGCGTCCGAGGTGGCGGTACAGGTCGAGCGGCTGCATTCCGTCCATACCCGCCGGACGGATCAGGGGAGGCTGAGATGACCGAGCCCGCGACTGAGTCCGGGGCCGAACCAGCGATCGAGCCCGCTCCCGCGAACGAATCCGCACCCGGGAAGGCTTCGCGCTTCTGGTCCAAGCGGCGGATCCCGGCCGGACTGGTCGCGGCCCTGCTGACCGCCGGTGCGGGGCTGTTCCTGTACGACGTCGCCGCCGTACGTGCCGAGCGGCCCGGTGTGGCATGGCGCCGGACACTCGCCGACGAGCTTGACCGGAGGCCACTCGACGACACCTGGGTGCTGGTGGGCGCGAGCGTCGCCGTGACACTCGGGCTGTGTCTGATCGTGCTCGCCGTCACCCCCGGACTGCGGGGCCTGCTGCCGATGAGGCGCTCGGCGGCCGACCCCGCGCTGAGAGCAGGACTCGACCGGGACGCAGCGGCGCTCGTCCTGCGCGACCGGGCGATGGAGGTGTCCGGCGTCCAGTCCGTGCGGGTGCGGATGAGACGGTCCTGGGTCGGCGTACGGGCGGTGTCCCATTTCCGTGAGTTCGACGAGGTGCGCAGCGACCTGGAGGCCGTGCTGGACGCCGGCGTCCGCGAGCTGGGCCTCGCGCACCCCCCTGCGCTGTCCGTGCAGGTCCGCCGGCCTCCCGAGAGGGGATGACCCGTGACCACCGTGCTCCCTGTCGTCAACCGTGTGCTGCTCGGACTCGCCGGTCTGGTGCTGCTGGCCGCCGGGGGAGCGGTACTCGCCGCCGCGCTCGGGGCCGCGGTGCCGTCCTGGTGGCCCTGGTCGGGGCCGGGCGACGTGCTGCTCACCCAGGGCGCCCGGCAGCGATGGCGTGCCGAGAGCTGGTGGTGGCCGGTGGTGATCGTGGCACTCGTGGTGGCCCTGCTGATGGGCCTGTGGTGGCTGCTGGCACAGTTCCGCCGCTCGCGCCTCGCCGAGATCCTGGTCGAGACCGCCGACGGCGAGGGTGCGCTGCTCAGGGGCCGCGCCCTGGAGTCCGTACTGGTCGGCGAGGCGGAGCAGCTCGACGGCGTGGCCCGGGCCCAGATCGCTCTTCACGGCCGCCGTACGGCTCCGACGGCCCGCGTCCGTCTGCTCCTGGAGCCCTATGCGTCACCTGGCGAGACCCTCCACCGTCTCTCGGCCGAGGCTCTGACCCACGCCAGGGCGTCGGCGGGCCTGGCCGCGCTGCCGACGGAGGTCCGCCTCCGCGCGGAGCGGCACCACGCCAGGCGCGTGGTGTGACCTCCGGATGCGAGGTCGCGGCGGCACTGGTTCGCTGAGAGGTGCCCGCTCATCCGATGACGTATGAGGAGTGATCATGAGCGTTTCAGGCGAGGCAAGTGGTCGTGTGCGCCAGATGCGCCAGAAGGCGGACGAACTGAAGCAGGCCGCGGAACGGGCCTCGGACCCGGAGGAGCGCCGCCGACTGGAAGAGAAGTCCCGGAAGCTGCGGGATCAGAGTGACCAGGAGAGTGCGATGGGGGCGGGGGACATATTCCCGGAGGTGTGACGGGGTTGCCCGGGCTTGCCCTCCACGGTGCACGGCAGGCCCGGAATCCCCAGCCCCGTCCGGCGGTTCCCGGACGGAGTCCGGGGCTTGAGGACGGTCACCCGGGGGCGGGCCACCGCGACGGGTTCCGGCACAGCGGCGACCTGCCCACCCCGCGACCACGAGTCCCGACCGGTGCTGGGCACGCCCACAGGAGTCCATTCCCTCTCGTGAGGCTAGAACCCGTGGCGGGCGCCGCCGTCCACCGGGAGCATCACGCCCGTCAGGTAGGACGCCGCAGGTGACAGGAGGAACGCGGCCGTGCGGCCGAACTCCTCCGGGGTGCCGTACCGCCGCAGGGGGATGCGCTGCTCGTTCGCGGCGCGGGAGGCGTCCGCGTCGCCGGAGAGCTCGTCGAGCTGGCGCATGCGGTCCGTGGCGATGCGCCCCGGAAGCAGGCCCAGGACGCGAATGCCGCGCGGTCCCAGCTCGTCGGCGAGGGACTTGGCGAAACCGGCCAGGCCCGGGCGCAGCCCGTTGGAGATCGTCAGGCCAGGGAACGGCTCGTGGACCGAGGCGGAGAGCACGAAGCCGATCACCCCGCCAGGACCCAGCGCCGCGGCGGCGGCCCGCGCCAGCCGGACCGCGCCGAGGAAGACCGCGTCGAACGCCGCCTGCCACTGCTCGTCCGTGTTGTCGGCGACGAAGCCGGGCGGCGGGCCGCCCACGCTGATCAGTACGCCGTCGACGCGGCCGAATCGCTCGCGCGCGGCCGTGACGAGCCGTTCGGCCGCGTCCGGGTCGGCGTTGTCCGCCGCGACGCCGAGTGCGTCCGGCCCGAGTTCGGCCGCCGCCGCCTCGGCGGCCTTCTGCTCCCGGCCTGTGACGATCAGCCGCGCGCCCTCCGCCGCCAGCGCGTGCGCCGACGCGTTGCCCAGACCCCGGGTCGCCCCGGTGACGATGTAGACACGGTCCTTCAGTCCAAGATCCATGTGCTTATCCTGCCTTGCACCCCGTGGCACGGGCGAGGGCCGGTCCCGGGCTCTCTCAGACGGCTGCCGACTCCGGAGCGGCCACCGGTTCCTCGGACGCTGCCGCCGCGCGGTCGCGCTTCTCGCGGCGCACGAGGATCACCCAGCCGACGGGCACCCCGGCCGCGAACAGCCACCACTGGACGGCGTAGGCCATGTGGGCGCCGATGGAGTCGTGGTCCGGCTCGGGAATCAGCTCGGGCGATCCGCCCGACGGCTCGGGTGCGGTCTGCTCGATATAACCGCCGAGCAGGGGCAACCCAAGGGACTTCGCCTGCTGCCCACTGTTGATCAGCATGATCTGACGAGGCGGCAGCCCGGACAGGTCCCTGATGCCGCTGGCGCCGGTCGTCTGGTCGGCCATCAGCCGGCCGGTGACGGTGACCCGGCCCCTGGGCGCGGGCGGCACCTCGGGGAACGCCGCCTGGTCGGCCGCCGCAGGCACCCAGCCGCGGTTCACCAGCACCGCGCGACCGTCTGCGAGGACCAGCGGAGTCAGCACGTGGAACCCGACGCGGTCGTCCGCGTTGGTGCGGCGGCGTACCGCGACTTCGTGCGCGGTGTCGAAGGTGCCCGTGGCTGTGACCTGCCGCCAGTAGTCGGCGCGCGGAATGGTGTGACCAGGTGAGGTGAGTGCGGTGACCGGCGTCGGCCGGGCGGCGAGGTTGTCGGCGATCAGCTGGTTCTGGGCGACGCGGTGCTGGTGCCGGTGCAGCTGCCAGAAGCCCAGTTCGACCATCGTGGGGATGAGGACGAGGCTGACGAGGGTGAGGATCACCCACTGCCGGGACAACAGGAAGCGGTACACCCCATGACCGTACAACTCGGCCATGGGGTGCTCTGACGGAGGGGTGCTCGAGGAGGCTCGTTGCCCGCGGCGTCAGACCCTGTCGACGATGCCCGCCCTCCCCTCGGCGCGGGCGCAGTGCGCTCCGCAGTACCAGTGGCCCTCGGCCTCGACGCCCTGGCCGATGATCTGGACCTTGCAGTGCTCGCAGATGGGGGCCATCCGGTGGATGGCGCAGGAGAAGCAGTCGAAGACGTGCACGGCGCCCTGCGCGTGCACCTCGAAGGACATGCCGTAGTCGTTTCCACAGACCTCGCAACGTGCCATGCGCCGCATGCTGCGGAGCGCGGGCGGCCAGAGCAAGATCCGTGGGGGCGGGTCGGCGCGGCAGCACCCGACCGGCGCAGTGCCCGTGCCGGGGGGCAGAGCCTCCGCGTCACCTCCCCGCCGGGCTCACATCCCGCAGCAGCTGGGTGAACGCCGCCTCGTCGACCACAGGCGTGCCGAAGGCCTTCGCTTTGACGGTCTTCGACGTCCCCGCGTCCGGGTCGTTGGTGACCAGGAGGCTGGTGAGCCGAGACACGCTTGTCGCGATATGCAGTCCGGCCTCTATCGCGCGGTCCTCGAGCAGCTCCCGCTCGATGGAGGTATCGCCCGAGAACGCCACCCGCATGCCTTGCTTGAGCGGTTTGTCCGCTTCGTAGCGCCCGGGGTTGGGGTAGGGGCAGGCGGGCCGCCTGCGGGAGGGCCGCCAGCTGTTCTGCCAGTACGAGGACCCTGCTGACGAGAAGCCGGCCGACGAGGAGCCCGTCGCCTGCCGGCCGATGCGCGGCGCGGGCGCGGCGGTGGACCACTCGGTCAGCGGCCGGCACTCCAGCAGCGGCAACCGCACCCCCCGCTCCGCGGCGGCGTGCAGACTGGGCCGGAACGCCTCGGCCAGCACCCGGGCATCGTCCAGGGCGTGGTGTGCGCGCTGCTGGACCACGCCGAAATGGGCGGCCAGCGACTCCAGCTTGTGGTTGGGCAGCGGCAGCGCCAACTCCTTGGAGAGCGCGATGGTGCAGAGCCGCTGCCGCACCGGTACGACATGGTCCGCCCGTGCGTACTCCCTGGCGATCATGGACCAGTCGAAGATGGCGTTGTGCGCGACCAGGACCCGGCCGTCCAGCCGGTGCGCGAACTCCCGGGCGATATCGGTGAACAGAGGCGCTCCATCGAGCAGATCACTCGTCAGACCGTGGATCCAGACCGGCCCCGGATCCCGCTCGGGATTGACCAGTGTGTACCAGTGGTCCTCCACGTTCCCCTGGGCGTCGAGGCGGTAGACGGCAGCAGACACTATCCGGTCGTCGCGGGCGAGTCCGGTGGTCTCCACGTCGACGACCGCGTACCCCTCCGGGTACGCGGCCGGCCACGCTGCTGCGGTCGTACGGTCGTCGAGCATGGTCACAGAGCTTACGGGGCGCCACTGACAAACCGGTCGAGCGCCCCATGGGCGACGGCACGGCCGAGCGCCGCTACAGGCCCCCGCCCGACAGCCGTTCCCGCCCGCAGCCGCACGGCTATCCTCCGGCCTGCGTCAGCAGGGAGTCCACGAGTGCCCGCACCGAAGTGGTGAACAGCTTCTCCGGCCTTGGCTGCCGGGCGAGCGCGCGGGCCAGGCCCGGGTCGTCCTCGGCGGCTTCCGCGTCCCACAGCACGTCCTGTCCCGGCGACTGCGCGGGGGCGCGTTCCTGGTTGCGCTCGACGAGGACGAAGCCGACTATCTGGAACTGCACGGCACGAACCGCCTCCGCCGCGCGCGCCCCCCGCAGCCCCGCCGTGTGCGCCTCGTGGACCAGGGCGCGCTGCGCGGGCAGGAACATCCGCTCGGTCAGGCCCCGTTCATGGACCATGGCGATCAGATGCGGACGGGCCAGCAGCTCCAGGCGCAGCTGCCGGGCCACCGACACGATCCTGGTGGCGGGGGTGCGGCCGGTGGGCCGGATCGCGCCCATCTCCCGCACGGTCCGCTCCACAAGCGCGTCCAGCAGCGACTCGCGGTTGCCGACATGCCAGTAGATCGAGGTGACCGCGGTGCCGAGCCTGGCCGCGAGGCCCCGCATGGTGAGGGCGTCGGGGCCGTGCTGCCTGACGAGCTCCGCCGCGGTGTCGAGCACCTCTTCGCGGGTCAGGGCAGTGCGTGGCATGAGTCCCCCAATTCCGTTACGTGCAAGGCTCTTTACCCTTCATCGGCAACGGTGTAACTCTGTTACAGGTTCGCCGAGAGAGCCGAACGGACCCGTCCCCCTGCGATGCATTCGGCGCACGACGAAGGGTGGTACGACATGGCACGTGTACGGTACGGAGCGCGTTCCGAGGCCGAGATCACAGCAGCCCGCGCAGCCGCCGCCACACTCCCCGAGATCTGGTCCACGGGCGTCGTGGCCGTGTGGGAGACCGACCCGGACGTGATCGCGGCCGTGCTGCCGCCACCGCTCAAACCGACCGAACAGCCCCTGGTGCGGGTGAACATCAGCCAGGTCGACCTGCCAGGGCATCCACTCGGCGCGGGCTCCGTCGCGGTCGCGGCCGCGCATGGTGAGCAGCAGGGCTGGTATCCGCTCGTCATGCCGATGACCACCGAACGCGCCCTCATCGGCGGCCGTGAGGTGTTCGGCGAGCCGAAGAAGCTGGGCGAGGTGTCCGTCGAACGCGACGGCATGGTCGTACGGGCTTCACTCGCCCGGCACGGGATCGCCTTCGTCGAGGTACGCGGCGCGGTGTCCGGACCGCTGCCGCTGCCCGAGCCTGCCGAGAAGCTCGACTTCTACTTCAAGTGCCTCCCGTCGGTGGACGGTTCGGGCTCGGGATTCGACGCCGACCCCGTGCTCGTGCACTGCGTCCGTCACGAGAGGTTCCGCACGCTCGAACGCCTCACCGGCGATGTGGTGCTGCGCGAGTCCATGTACGACCCGGTCGCCGATCTGCCCGTACGGAAGCTGGTGGAGCTCACCATCGGCGAGAAGACCAGTGACCAGAAGGGCCGTGTGGTCGAGCGGGTCAGCGCCCAGGCTCTGCTGCCCTATCTCCACCAGCGCTACGACGACGCCCGGCAGATCCTCGACGGACCCCCGCAGGGGAGTGTCCGATGAGGCCCGCGCCCGGGCAGGTCGCCGTCGTCACCGGCGCGGCGAGCGGGATCGGCCGCGCCATGGTCCGCCGCTTCGCCGCCGAAGGACTGAAGGTCGTCCTCGCCGACGTCGAGGAGGAGGCACTGCACAAGACCGCCGGCGAGCTCACCGCGGACGGCGCCGAGGTGCTCGCTCGCGTGGTCGACGTCTCGGACCGGGACTCGATGTGCGCCTTCGCCGACGAGGTGTACGAGACCTTCGGCGCCGTCCACGTGCTGTGCAACAACGCCGGTGTCGGTTCCGGTGCCGAGGGCCCCATGTGGCAGCACGAACCCAACGACTGGACATGGGCCTTCGCCGTCAACGTCTGGGGCGTCTTCCACGGCATCCAGGCATTCGTCCCCCGGATGATCGAGAGCGGTGAGCCGGGCCATGTCGTCAACACCTCGTCCGGCGACGGCGGTATCGCCCCACTGCCCACCGCCTCCGTGTACGCCGTCACCAAGGCGGCGGTCGTGACGATGACCGAGTCGCTCTACGCACAACTGCGGGCCGAGCAAGCCCTGATCGGAGCCTCCGTGCTCTTCCCGGGACCCCATATGCTCCGCACCGGGCTGTGGGAGTCCCACCGCAACAGGCCCGACCGCTACGCCAAGCAGCGGCCCCGCCGCACCCCCTACCGCAGCCTGGCCCAGTGGGAGGCGGCGATGCGGGACGCCGGGCACGAGGTGCGGTTCACCCCGGTCGACGAGGTCGCCGAGCACGTCCTGGAGGGCATCAGGGCGGACCGCTTCTGGATGCTCCCGCCCGGGGAGCACAGCGATCGCCAGATCCGCGCCCGCGCCCAGTCGATGCTCGACCGCGCCAACCCTGCCTATCTCGAGCGCTTCATCCTGGACTGACCGCGGAAACCGGAACGACCGCACGAAACCGCACTGCTGGACGACCGACCGCAGGAGTGACGTGCCATGACGGACCCGTACGCACCGGCACCCGACGACCCGTATCTGATCATCTCCTCCGACTGCCACGCCGGGCTGCCCACCGAGCAGTACCGCCCCTATCTCGACGCCCGCCACCATCGTGACTTCGACGAGTTCCTCGCCGGACGCGACCGCCGGCGCGAGGAGATGACCCGGCTCGGCGTACGCAACGAAGCCTTCGCCGACAAGTGGTTCAGGGACAACGAGGAAGGCCTGCGCGGCGGCTGGGACCCAGGGCAGCGCGTCAAGGAGCTCGACGGGGACGGGGTGGCCGCCGAGGTGGTCTTCCCCGACGCGGACGCCGTCGACAGCAGCACCGCCGCACCCTTCGGGGTCGGGCTCGGGCTCTCCGGTGACCAGGACCCGGAGCTCGGCATGGCCGGGGCACAGGCGCACAACCGCTGGCTGGCCGACTTCGTGTCCGAGCACCCGCAGCGGCACTGCGGAGTCGCCCTGCTGCCCGTCACCGGCGAGGTGGACCGGGTCGTCGCCGAGGTCCACCGGGCCAAGGAGTCCGGACTCGGGGCGCTGATGATTCCCTCGATGTGGGTCGACAAGGCCCCCTACCACGACCGCCGTTACGACCCCGTCTGGGCCGCCGCGGCCGAGACCGCCATGCCGCTGATCACCCACTCCGGCGCCGCACCCCGCCATGAGTACGGCGACCACCTCGGCATCTACGTCTCCGAGGTCACCTGGTGGCCCGCCCGGCCGCTGTGGTTCCTGCTCTGGTCCGGGGCGTTCGAGCGCCATCCCGGCCTCAGGTTCGGTGTGGCCGAGTCCGGCTGCTGGTGGCTGCCCAACCTGCTCTGGTTCATGGACCGGCTCTACCTCGGCGCACACGGCGGCAAGAAGCTGTCGCCCTTCGCCGAGATGAAGCGTCCGCCGAGCGAGTACCTCGACCGGCAGGTCTTCATCTGCGCCACCAACACCAAACGGCGCGAGCTCGCCCAGCGCTACGAGATCGGCGTCGACAACATCCTCTGGGGCTCCGACTTCCCCCACCCCGAGGGCACCTGGCCCCGCACCCGGGCCTGGCTGCGGGACACCTTCCACGACATCCCCGTCGCCGAGACCCGCCGCATGCTGGGCCTCGCCGCGGCCGAGGTCTTCGGCTTCGACACGGCGGCGCTGGCACCGATCGCCCGGCGTATCGGGCCCACACCGGCCGAGTTGGGGCAGTCACCCGACCAGGCCGCGGTCGAGACGTCCTGGGCTCGGTCGCGCGCGGTGGGACGCCACTGGCGGACCGGCGAGGACTTCCCCGTACTGGGGGTGACGCCATGACCGGGGAGCGCTACACGGTCATCTCCGCCGACTGCCATGCCGGAGCCGATCTCCTCGACTACAAGCCCTACCTGGAGAAGCGGCACCACGACGACTTCGACGCCTGGGCGGCCACCTACGTCAACCCCTACGAGGACCTGCTCGCCGACACCGCCGACCGCAACTGGAACTCGGCGCGCAGGCTCGCCGAGCTCGAGGCCGACGGCATCGTCGCCGAAGTCGTCTACCCCAACACCATCCCGCCCTTCTTCCCCTCCGCGTCCCTGATGGCCCCGGTGCCGACACGGGAGGAGTACGAGCAGCGCTGGGCCGGCCTGCGCGCCCACAACCGCTGGCTCGCCGACTTCTGCTCGCTCGCCCCCGGGCGCCGGGCGGGCGTCACCCAGATCCTGTTGAACGACGTGCACGCGGCCGTCGCCGAGGTCCGCCGCAGCGAGGACGCGGGCCTGACCGGCGGAGTCCTGATCCCGGGGACTCCACCGGGATCGGGCATCCCGGAGCTGTACTCGTCGGTGTACGACCCGCTGTGGGCGGTCTGCGCGGAACTCGGCGTACCCGTCAACCACCACGGTGGCTCGGCGTCCCCGCCGCTCGGCGACGAACCCGCCGCGCGGGCCGTGTTCATGGTGGAGACCACATGGTTCTCGCACCGCGCGCTGTGGCATCTGATCTTCGGCGGCGCCTTCCGCCGCCATCCCGGGCTCAACCTCGTGCTCACCGAACAGGGTTCGGGCTGGATCCCCGGGGTGGTCGAGATGCTGGACTACTACCACGGGCGGCTGGTCTCCGCGGCCTCCCGGGCCGTCACCGCCGAGTCCAAGTTCGGTACCGGACTGGCCGCCTCGATGGGCAAGGGCCCCAGCGAGGTCTGGCGCGACAACTGCTTCGTCGGCGCCAGTTTCATGCGTCCGCACGAGGTGCCGCTGCGCGACCGGATCGGGCTCGACAAGATCATGTGGGGCAGCGACTACCCGCATGACGAGGGCACGGCCCCGTACTCCCGCGAGGGCCTCCGCATCGCCTACGCGGGGCTGCCGCGCGACGAGATCGCGGCGATGGTGGGCGGGAACGCGGCCCGGGTGTACGGCTTCGACCTGGAACTGCTCGACGCCGTGGCGGCACGCGTCGGCCCCACGGTCGAGGAGATCGCCGAGCCGCTGAAGGAGGTCCCCGCCGACGCCACCAGCCCCGCCTTCGCGCCGGGCGGTTCGGTACGCGTGTGGTGACTGTCCCCGGACCCTCAGGGATGAGACCCTCCGTGGCGTGACGCAACCGACCCACCACGAGCCCCACGATGACACCCTCGGCACCCGTCTCAACTGGCTGCGCGCCGCGGTACTCGGCGCCAACGACGGCATCGTCTCCACCGCGGGCCTCGTCGTCGGCGTCGCGGGCGCGACCAGCGAGCGGAGCGACCTGCTCACGGCCGGACTCGCGGGACTGCTCGCCGGCTCCATGTCCATGGCGGCCGGCGAGTACGTCTCGGTCTCCACCCAGCGCGACTCGGAGAAGGCCGCGCTGGCTCTCGAAAAGCGTGAACTGCGCGAGCAGCCCGAAGCCGAACTCGAGGAACTCACCGAACTGCTGGAACAACGCGGCCTCACCCGGGAGGTCGCCCACGAGGCCGCGGTCCAGCTCACCCGACGCGACGCGCTCCGCGCCCACGCCCGGGTCGAACTCGGCATCAACCCCGATGAACTGGCCAACCCCTGGCACGCGGCAGGCGCCAGCTTCCTCGCCTTCACCGTGGGCGCCCTGCTGCCGCTGCTGGCCATCGTGCTGCCGCCCGCGTCGGCACGGCTGTGGGTCACCGTGCTGTCGGTGCTGACCGCGCTCACCTTCACGGGCTGGTGGAGCGCCCGCCTGGGCACGGCGCCGGTGGGACAGGCGATGGCACGGAACGTGGTCGGGGGAGCGCTGGCGATGGGGGTGACGTACGCGGCGGGGTCGCTGCTGGGCGCGGCGGGGGTCTAGGGCCTCCAGGCGACCTGGCCGGGGCGAAGAGCTCGGTGCACTGAGCGTTGTCCCCCTCTGCCAAAGCCCGTCGGCACTCGGCTCGCGTACTTGTCGGTAACGACATCTAGCCGCGCGCGCACCACCGCCTCTACGGTCCTCGCATGGCGCCCAACCTGCCCGATGTCGTGCTGTGGTCGATCCCCGCCTTTGTTCTGCTCACCGTCGTGGAGGCGGTCAGCTACCGGCTCCATCCCGACGAGGACGCTGCCGCCTACGAGGCGAAGGACGCCGCCACCAGCATCACCATGGGGCTCGGCAGCCTCTTCTTCGATCTCCTCTGGAAGATCCCGGTCGTGGCGATCTACACGGCGGTGTACGAGCTCACACCGCTGCGCGTACCGGTGCTGTGGTGGACGGTCCCGCTGATGCTGCTCGCGCAGGACTTCCTCTACTACTGGTCGCACCGAGGCCACCACGTGATCCGGATCCTGTGGGCCAGCCATGTCGTCCACCACTCCAGCCGCAAGTTCAACCTCAGCACCGCGCTGCGCCAGCCCTGGACCGGGTTCACCACCTGGCCGTTCTACCTGCCGCTGGTGGTCTGCGGGGTGCACCCGGCCGCACTCGCGTTCTGCTACTCGGTGAATCTCGTCTACCAGTTCTGGATCCACACCGAACGGATCGACAGGCTGCCGCGGTTCTTCGAGTGGGTGTTCAACACGCCCTCGCACCACCGGGTGCACCATGCCTCCCAGGGAGGCTATCTGGACCGGAACTTCGGCGGCATTTTGATCGTCTGGGACCGGCTGTTCCGCTCCTTCACCGCGGAGACCGAGCGGCCGGTGTACGGGCTCACCAAGAACATCGAGACCCACAACCCGCTGCGGGTCGCCACCCACGAGTACCTCTCCATCGCCCGCGACCTGCGCAGGGCGAGCAGCTGGCGGGAGCGGGGCGGGCGGGTGCTCCGCGGGCCCGGGTGGCAGCCCGCCCCCGTACACGGGGAGTACGGTCAGCCCGTCCCCGTTCACGAGGACCACGGTCAGGCCGTGAGCCACTCCGGGGCGTCCGAGCCCCAGACACCCGGGGGGCGCGACCAGTCGGCCGGGCATCCCTCGTACGTCACCGGCGACCGGGTATAGCGCAACGTGCCGAGCGGGCTCGCGGTCTCGGCAAGCCAGGCGTCGGGTGCGTACGCGTCCGACGCCCCGGCGGGCTGCTGCGGCGGTAGTACGCCGGTCAGCAGGTGCGCCGTACGCGCCAGCGCCAGCCGCAGCAGCCGGGTGCCCCCTGCCGCGTCCTGCTCGGTCAGGGAGCGGAGCACCGCCGCCGCGAGCAGATAGCCGGTGCCGTGGTCGAGAGCCTGCGCCGGCAGCGTCCCCGGCTGCTCGGCGGATCCCTCGATCACGGCGATTCCGCTGGCCACCTGGACGAGGCTGTCGAAGCCGCGCCGGTCGCCCCATGGTCCCTCGTGGCCCCATGCCGAGACCTGCGCCACGACCAGCCCGGGACGCAGCAGCCCGTGGCGCTCCAGCGCACCCGGACGGTAGCCGGTGACCAGCACATCGGCCTGGGCGAGCAGTTCACCGAAGGTGCGGCGGTCCGCCGGGCTGTCCAGGTCCAGCGCCGCGGACCGCTTGCCGAAGCCGGTGTCGGTGTGCTGGTCGGCGAGCTCGGGCAGCCGGGGCGGGTCGATCCGCAGCACGTCCGCGCCGAGCAGGGCCAGCGTCCGGGTGGCGACCGGGCCCGCGATGACCCGTGTCAGGTCGAGCACCCGCAACCGCTCCCCGGCGCCCCTGCGCCGTGGTGCCGCGTCGTCCAGCCGCTCCCTGGCCAGCACCGGCTGCCGGGCCGCCAGCGCGCCCTGCGGATGCGTCGCCCACTCGGCGGGGGTGCGCAGCGCGAACGCCAGCCCCCCGGCCTCGTACACGAGGTCCTCGACGTCCTGCGCACGCCGCTCGGCGATCGCGGACTCCACGCCCTCCTCGGTGGTGCCCAGCGCGGTCAGCAGCGCGGCCCGGTGGTGCGGGTAGTTGGCGTGCGTACGCACCCAGCCGTCGGCCGTGCGCCAGAACCGGGACAGCGGTGCGAACGACACCGGGGCGCGCCCGTCCACCCGCAGGTTCCGCTCGCTGACGAAGGCCGTGGCGACCGCCCCGTCGTCGACCCGCACGGCGGGAACGGCGCCCCCGGCGAGGCGCGCGGCACGTTCCGCCCCAGCGAGCGCGCACACCGCCACGGCGGCGCGGGCCAGCTCCATCACGGGCAGCCGTGCCGCGAGCAGCCCGCGCGGCCCGCCGTACGCGATGTGGTGGGTCAGCGCGGGGTCTCCGCCGAGTGCCGCCCACAGGAGCTCGGTCCCGGGTGAGGGAGTGTCAGCCATGGACGGCAGTATGGCACTCAGTGCCATCACAGGGGGTCGAAGAGCGGGCCCGGACGCGAAAACGCGCCCGGGCCCGCTCTTCAGTAGTCAGCCCGATCTCCCCGGCGGGTCCGGCGCGGTCCGGCAGCGCCCGAAGGGGGCGCGGGGAACTGCGCGACGGGCCACAACGGACCCTCCTCCCTGGACTTCCCCCGAGGGGGACCCCAGGTGACACGGGGCCTTCGGCCTAGCGCCGCACCGCGTCCAGCGCGTCCGCCACACCGGTCCCGTAGAAACCGTTCTTGCGCTTGCCGCCCTCACACACGGCGTCGACGGTCCCGTCGCCGTTGATGTCGTACGCGTCACCGCACGCCGTGTCGTCGGCCTGCGCGTACAGCAGCGCCTTGACCTCGGCGGCCGAGGCGCGCGGGTGGGTCGACTTGATGAGCGCGGCGACACCCGCGACGTGCGGCGACGCCATCGACGTACCGCCCTTGTAGCCGTAGCCGCCGTTCATCACCGTGGACAGGATCAGCCCGCTGGTCGCCGGGGCGTCCGGCTTCTGGTAGGCCGTCGAGTCGCCGCCCGGGGCGGCGATGTCGACGACGCCGTTGCCGTAGTTCGAGTAGGAGGCCTTGAGGCCCTTCGCGCCCGTCGCGGAGACCGTCACGACGCCCGGCAACATGGCCGGGTAGTCGAAGCACTCGCGCGGGTTGATGGGGCGCGTCACCGGAGTGGTGTCGTTGGGGCTGGTGGTGTCGGTGATCTCGTCCGCCGCCAGGTCCATCTTGGAGTTGCCCGCCGCGGCGACGTTGACCGTGCCCTTGCGCTCCGCGTACCGCGTGGCCCGCGTGACCGCCTCGAGCAGGGCCTTCTGGTCGTCGTCGGTCTTGCACGCGAACAGCCACGGGTCGGTGAAGTAGCTGTTGTTGGTGACGTCGACGCCATGCTCGGCGGCCCAGACGAAACCGCACACCACGGACTCGGTGTAGAAGAAGCTGTCCGGGTTGGCGACCTTGATGCCGGCCACCTTCACGCCCGGGGCCACACCGGTGACCCCGATGCCGTTCTTCGCCGCGGCGATGGTGCCCGCCACATGCGTGCCGTGGTCGCTCTCACCGGCGGCCGGACGCCAGGCGCCCGGGGTGGTGTCCGGCTTTCCGGTCACACAGTTGGCGGAGGCCGCGGCGTTGAAGTTGGGCGCCAGATCGGGGTGGGTGTCGTCGACACCCGTGTCGATCACGGCGACCGTGACCTTCTTGCTGCCCAGCGTCCGCTGGTGGGCCTTGTCCGCCTTGATGGCGGGCAGGTCCCACTGGAGCGGCTCGAACGGGTCCTGCTCGTCCGTGGCCTTCGCACTGGCCTTGGCCGCCTCGGCCGCGCCGAGGGGCTGTTCCGCGCCGATGGCGGTGTCGGACTGCGGGGCGATCGGCGCGGTGCGGGTGGCCCCGGCCGATGCGACGCCCCTGACGGTGCGGATCTGCTTGGCGAAGTCCGGGTTCTGCGAGTGGACGACGATGACGCCGATCTGGTCGTACGCGATCACGACCGTGCCGCCGGCCTTCTCGATCGCCCGCTTCACCGACTTGGCGGTCGCATGCCCGCCCTGGGTGTTGACGACGTACGACAGCAGCGGCCCGTCGGTCGACACGGCCGCCGGGGCGCCGTCGAGAGGGGCCGCCGAAGCGGCGCCCGTGGGCAGGAAACCGAGCGAGGCCGTGAGCGCCAGGCCGACGGGCAGCGCTATAGCGCGCGTTCGCCTGGATCGCAGATGAGCCATGGGTTCTCCACATCATCCGTGGTGTCCGCCCAGACACCCCTGTTGCGAATGGGCGGGTACATGACGAGTGAAGTTATCCCGATCATCGGGGTACATCAACGACTTCGGTAGGAAAACCCGACAGGAACCTGATCGGACGTCGCCCTGCCCGGACCGGACGCTGGCCGGAACCTGCGGCAAGCAGACCGGATGTGAACCACCGGGCCCCCGGCTCCGTGCCGTTCTCACGGGAGGAGCCCTCGGCGCCCCCGCTGCGAGACCCCCCTCGCCCATGCCCACCGCACCCGAGTCACGAGGAGATTCCGTGGCCACCGACGCACCGCCGCCGCCCGGCGGCACGGACGCCCCCACCCGCCCCGCCCCGCCCACGACACCGGACTTCGTCGAGATGCAGGAGAGCGCGGAATTCAGCGAACTGCGCCAGACCTACCGCTCCTTCGCCTTCCCCCTGACCGTCGCCTTCATCGCCTGGTACCTGCTGTTCGTCCTGCTGTCCAACTACGCCGGCGGCTTCATGGGAACCAAGCTCTTCGGCAATGTCAATGTGGCGCTGGTCCTCGGTCTCGCCCAGTTCCTCAGCACCTTCCTGATCGCCTGGTTCTACGCCCGCTACGCGGCCCGGAAGCTCGACCCCAGGGCGGCAGCCATCAAGTCCCGGATGGAGGCCGACGCATGAGCGGCACCAGCACGCTGTACGGGGCCGGAACCCGGCTCGCGGCATCAAGCGCCACCAGCGAGCACCGGGCGCTGATCATCTCGCTGTTCGCGGCGTTCGTCGTCGCGACGCTCTTCATCACCGTCCGGGCCGGCCGCCAGACCAAGAGCGCGGCCGACTTCTACGCGGGCGGACGCCAGTTCACCGGCTTCCAGAACGGCCTGGCCATCTCCGGCGACTACATGTCCGCCGCGTCGTTCCTGGGCATCGCCGGAGCCATCGCCCTCTTCGGCTACGACGGATTCCTGTACTCCATCGGCTTCCTGGTGGCCTGGCTGGTCGCACTGCTGCTGGTCGCCGAACCGCTGCGCAACTCCGGCCGGTTCACGATGGGCGACGTCCTCGCGTACCGCATGCGCCAGCGGCCCGTGCGCACCGCGGCCGGCACCTCCACCATCGTCGTCTCCATCTTCTATCTGCTCGCCCAGATGGCGGGCGCCGGGGTGCTCGTCTCGCTGCTGCTCGGCATCACCAGTGACGCCGGAAAGGTCGGCGTCGTCGCCCTGGTGGGCGTACTGATGATCCTCTACGTCACCATCGGCGGCATGAAGGGCACCACCTGGGTGCAGATGGTCAAGGCCGTCCTGCTCATCGCGGGCACCCTGCTCATCACCTTCCTCGTGCTGCTGAAGTTCAACTTCGACATCTCCGAACTGCTCGGCAGGGCCTCCGAGGAGAGCGGCAAGGGCGCCGCGTTCCTCGAGCCCGGCCTCAAGTACGGCGCCACCGGAACCTCCAAGCTGGACTTCCTCTCCCTCGGCATCGCCCTGGTACTCGGCACCGCGGGTCTGCCCCACATCCTGATCCGCTTCTACACCGTGCCGACCGCCCAGGCCGCACGGAAGTCGGTCATCTGGGCCATCGGCATCATCGGTGCCTTCTACCTGATGACGATCGCGCTCGGTTTCGGTGCCGCGGCCCTCGTCGGACCCGAGGAGATCAAGCAGTCCAACAAGGCCGGCAACACGGCGGCACCCCTGCTCGCCCTCCATCTCGGCGGCATCGACTCCGCGGGAGGGCCGATCCTGCTCGCGGTGATCTCCGCGGTCGCCTTCGCCACCATCCTCGCGGTCGTCGCCGGGCTCACCCTCGCCTCGTCGTCGTCGTTCGCCCATGACATCTACGCCAACGTCATCCGCAAGGGGCAGGCGACCGAGAAGGAGGAAGTGCGTGCCGCGCGCTGGGCGACGGTGTTCATCGGCATCGTCTCCATCGCCCTGGGTGCCATGGCCCGCGATCTGAACGTGGCCGGTCTGGTCGCCCTCGCCTTCGCGGTCGCCGCGTCCGCCAATCTGCCGACGATCCTCTACAGCCTCTTCTGGAAGAGGTTCACCACTCAGGGCGCGCTCTGGTCCATCTACGGCGGTCTGGTCTCGTCCGTGCTGCTGGTGCTGTTCTCGCCGGTCGTCTCCGGCAAGGAGACCTCGATGTTCCCCTCGGCGGACTTCGCCTGGTTCCCGCTGGAGAATCCGGGTCTGGTCTCCATCCCGCTCGGCTTCCTGCTCGGCTGGATCGGATCCCTGCTGTCCAAGGAAGAGCCCGACAAGGGCAAGTACGCGGAGCTCGAGGTCAAGTCCCTCACAGGCGTCGGCGCCCACTGAGGAGCGGATCGACACACGCCTGACCGCGGCCGCGTCGTAGGGTCATACGAAGACCTACGGCGCGGCCGTGCCGTTCCTCGTGGCAATCGGCACCTGTCACTGCCGGAGCTCTCACGTAGGCTCGGGTCTACAGAGGAGTTGCTGTACACGATTTCCGGATACCGGGGAGGGGGCCCGCAGTGCTGATCGACACGTATGGCCGGGTGGCCACCGACCTGAGGGTTTCACTGACCGACCGGTGCAATCTGCGCTGTGCCTACTGCATGCCCGAAGAGGGTCTTCAGTGGCTCACCAAGCCCGAGCTGCTCACCGATGACGAGATCGTCCGGCTGATACGCATCGCCGTGACCGGCCTCGGTGTCACCGAGGTCCGTTTCACCGGTGGGGAGCCCCTGCTGAGGCCCGGACTCGTCGGGATCGTCCAGCGCTGCGCGGAGCTGGCACACCGGCCGAAGATGTCCCTGACCACCAACGGAATAGGGCTGCGTCGCACCGCGAGCGCGCTCAAGGAGGCCGGGCTCGACCGGGTCAATGTCTCCCTGGACACCCTGCGGCCCGATGTCTTCAAGACGCTCACCCGCCGTGACCGCCACCATGATGTGCTCGACGGCATGCGAGCCGCCCACGAGGCCGGACTCGCCCCCGTCAAGGTCAACACGGTCCTGATGCCCGGTCTCAACGACGACGAGGCCCCCGAGCTGCTCGCCTGGGCGATCGAGCACGGCTACGAGCTGCGCTTCATCGAGCAGATGCCCCTGGACGCCCAGCACGGCTGGAAGCGCGACGACATGATCACCGCGGGTGACATCCTGGCCTCGCTGGCCACGCGGTTCAGCCTCACGCCCGAGGACGGGGACTCCCGCGGCTCCGCGCCCGCCGAACGCTGGATCGTCGACGGAGGACCGCACCGGGTCGGCGTCATCGCCTCCGTCACCCGCCCCTTCTGCGCTGCCTGCGACCGCACCCGGCTCACCGCGGACGGTCAGGTCCGCACCTGCCTGTTCGCCCAGGAGGAGACAGATCTGCGCGGGGCGCTGCGCTCGGGCGCACCCGACGAGGAGATCGCTCGCATCTGGAAGGTCGCGATGTGGGGCAAGAAAGCCGGATCCGGGCTCGACGACCCGTCCTTCCTCCAGCCTTCGCGCCCCATGTCAGCCATCGGAGGCTGAGCGGGCCGTCCATTCGCCGAGCGTCACGACGTCTTTCAGGAAGCCCCGTACACCGAGGAACTGGGAGAGATGCTCGCGGTGCTCTTCGCAGGCGAGCCAGGTCTTGCGGCGCTCCGGCGTGTGCAGCTTCGGATTGTTCCAGGCCAGCACCCAGACCGCGGGGGCACGGCAGCCTTTGGCGGAACAGATCGGGGTTTCGTCACTCACCCGGTCATTCTCCACGATCACCGTCACCCCGTTCGGCGTCACCCGGACAAGTGATTATCCGGCGACAATGGAGCGGCCCGGAAGGGGTCACAACAAAGCGACGCCGAGCAGCCACGGGGGGAGCTGCCCGGCGTCGGTCTGTCGCTCCGACGGGGGATGCGGAGCGCACACGCAGTATGTCACGGGGAACCCCGTGTGGTGCACTGGAACCGCATGATTGATTTGAGCTTTTCTTGAGGTTGCCATTCCGCATTCGGCGGCATTCCGCGAGCGGCTCGTCAGCTCTGACGGGTGTGCGGTTCCGCTTGATCCTCCGCCTGGGGCACCCCCGGGCCGAGGGCCGGCTGCGCGGGCGTGGGGACGAAGACGGACGGCAGGGACGGCGGGCGCTCCCGCCCGGCGTTGGCGATCACCACGGCGACATACGGCAGCAGCGCGCCCAGTACCAGCGCCACGATCGCCACATGCCGCTCGACGTTCCAGAGCGTCGCGGCCAGGATCACGGACACGGTCCGGACCGCCATGGAGATGACATAGCGGCGCTGCCGCCCGCGCACGTCGTCGTTGAGCCCCTGCCGGGCCCCGGTGATCCGGAAGACCTCGGTCGTAGTGCGCTTCCGCATGACATTCCACCGCCCGACCGCCGCGCCGGGCTCTCCCCGGCCGATCCTGCCTCCACCGTACGCCGCGGCCCGCACCGCTACGAGACAGGGTCACCCGTTCCCCGGCGAGGCCGCACCGTCACACCGTGCAGAAAGCAGTCCGACATGCGCCGTATAGCGGATGGGCTGAAAATGTCGGGTATCTGTCGGATATCCAAGTAACCGCATCACTACTGCTCACGTCGAGCCGAATCGGGAGGCAGCCATGGGCTGGTTGTGGGCGATCATCGTCGGGTTCGTGCTGGGACTCATCGCCAAGCTGATTCTGCCGGGCAAGCAGCACAGCCCACTCTGGCTCATCACGATCTTCGGCATCATCGGCGGGATCGTCGGCAACGCGCTCGCGAATGCCTTCGGGATCGGAGAGACCCCGGGTATCGACTGGGGTCGGCACATCCTCCAGATCGTCGCCGCCGTGGTCATCGTCGGCCTCGGTGACATGGCCTATATGAGCCTGCGCGCCAGAAAACAGAAGGCCTGAAATGGCAGCGGCCGGGCGGAGATCACCTCCACCCGGCCGCCTGCTCGTGCAGCGGGACCTCGCCCCCTGCGAACTCAGTCCTCTGTGCCGACCTCGACCGCCGCCAGGTTCTTCTTGCCGCGGCGCAGCACCAGCCAGCGGCCGTGCAGCAGGTCGCCGGCCGCCGTCACCGCGTCCTCGGCGGTCACCTTCGCGTTGTTCACGTAGGCGCCGCCCTCCTTGATGGTGCGGCGGGCGGCCGACTTGCTCGCCACCAGACCGACCTCCGCGAAGAGGTCCGCCACCGCGCCCGGCTCGGACACGCGTGCGCGCGGCAGCTCCGAGAGCGCAGCGGCGAGCGTGGCTTCGTCCAGATCCGCGAGCTCACCCTGCCCGAACAGCGCCTTCGACGCGGCGATGACCGCCGCGCACTGGTCGGCGCCGTGCACCAGTGTCGTCAGCTCCTCGGCCAGCGCACGCTGCGCCGCGCGGGCCTGCGGGCGCTCCTGGGTCTGCTGCTCCAGCTCCTCGAGCTCCGCACGGCTCCTGAAGCTGAGGATGCGCATGTAGGTGGAGATGTCGCGGTCGTCCACGTTCAGCCAGAACTGGTAGAACGCGTACGGCGTGGTCATCTCCGGGTCCAGCCAGATGGCCCCGCCTTCGGTCTTGCCGAACTTGGTGCCGTCCGCCTTGGTCATCAGAGGAGTCGCCAACGCGTGCGCGGTGGCGTGCGGCTCCAGGCGGTGGATCAGATCCAGGCCCGCGGTGAGATTGCCCCACTGGTCGCTGCCGCCCTGCTGCAAGGTGCAGCCATGGCGGCGGTACAGCTCCAGGAAGTCCATGCCCTGGAGCAGCTGGTAGCTGAACTCGGTGTAGCTGATGCCCTGGTCGGACTCGAGCCGACGGGCGACCGAGTCCTTGGTGAGCATCTTGTTCACGCGGAAGTGCTTGCCGATGTCGCGGAGGAACTCGATGGCGGACATCCCCGCCGTCCAGTCCAGGTTGTTGACCATGACCGCGGCGTTCTCACCCTCGAAGGACAGGAACGGCTCGATCTGGGCGCGCACACGCTCCACCCAGGCCGCGACGGTCTCCGGGTCGTTCAGCGTGCGCTCAGCGGTGGGCTTGGGGTCGCCGATCTGACCGGTCGCGCCACCCACCAGCGCCAGCGGGCGGTGCCCCGCCTGCTGGAGCCGGCGCATGGTGAGTGCCTGCACCAGATGACCCACATGCAGGCTGGGCGCGGTCGGGTCGAAACCGCAATAGAACGTGACGGGACCGTCCGTGAACGCCTTGCGCAATGCGTCCTCGTCAGTGGACAGGGCGAACAGCCCGCGCCACTTCAGCTCGTCGACGATGTCCGTCACTTCTCTCGCTTCTCCTCGGCTGGTTTCGAGTGGGTCCGACAAACAGCTACGAGGTTATACGCCCTGGCTGACGGAGCTCATATTGAAGTCCGGCACCCGCAGCGGGGGCATCGCGGCCCGAGTGAACCAGTCACTCCATTCGCGCGGCAATGTCTTTTCCGTCCGCCCTGCCTCGGAGGCCCGCCGCAACAGGTCCACCGGCGATTCGTTGAAGCGGAAGTTGTTCACCGCACCGGTCACCTCGCCGTTCTCGACGAGATAGACCCCGTCCCGGGTCAGCCCGGTCAGCAGCAGCGTCGCCGGATCGACCTCCCGGATGTACCAGAGGCAGGTGAGCAGCAGCCCGCGCTCGGTGGCCGCGACCATCTCCTCCAGGGAGCGCTCACCGCCGCCGTCCAGGACCAGATTGTCGATACCCGGGGCGACCGGCAGTGCGGCCAGGCCCGCGCTGTGCCGGGTGGTGACCAGCCGGTCAAGCTTTCCGTCGCGCACCCACCGGGTCGGCTCGAGCGGAAGGCCGTTGTCGAAGACCGACGCGGTGTCACCCGAGGCGTGCGCGATCACGAAGGGCGCGGACTCCAGCCCGGGCTCGGTGGGATCGCTGCGCAGGGTGAGCGGCAGCTCGGTGAGTGACTCACCGAGACGGGTGCCGCCACCGGGCTTGGAGAACACCGTGCGGCCCTCCACCGCGTCCCGGCCGGCCGACGACCACATCTGGTAGATGAGCAGGTCCGCGACGGCGGTCG
This sequence comes from Streptomyces sp. NPDC059828, assembly GCF_042731955.1. Lineage (NCBI taxonomy): Bacteria > Bacillati > Actinomycetota > Actinomycetes > Kitasatosporales > Streptomycetaceae > Streptomyces > Streptomyces sp. NPDC059828. The sequence goes on from NZ_JBHWIW010000016.1 coordinate 106,676, forward strand.
GCGGGAGCAGCGTCTCGTACCGTCCGGCGGGGAGGTCGATCCGGCGCTCGGCCCAGCCGAGCCGGGTGGCGAGTTCGGCGTCCAGCGCGGTCGGGTCGATGTCCTTGAGATCCCGGAAGTCCCGCGTGGAACGGCCCACCCAGGCGGACCGCGTCCGGTCCGGGGACTTGGCGTTGAGCTCGAGGGTGCCGGTGGGCTGGTCATGGCGGAGCCGTACGCCCGTCGAGGTGCCGAGGTAGGTCGAGGTCAGCTCGTGGTTCGCGAAGCCGTACAGCTCACGCCCGCCCGAGCGGGCCCGGGCGAACGCCTCGCCGAGCGCGGGCGCGAAGTCGGCGAACACAGCCGACGACGTCTCGGCAGGCGCCTCCGTGAAGTCCGCGGCCGCCGGGATGCCGGTGACCAGCGGCTGGGCGTCTTCCGCGGGACCGGCCGCCCGCGCGGCCGCCTCGGCGGCCCGCACCAGGGGTTCCAGATCCTCGGCGGTGACCGCCGACCGTGACACCACTCCGGACGCGGTGCCCTGCGCCCCGTCGACGGTGGCGATCACGGTGAGGGTGCGCCCGCGCGTCACGCCGTTCGTGGTCAGGGTGTTTCCGGCCCAGCGCAGATTGGCGGACGACTCCTCGTCGGCGATCACCACGCAGCCGTCGGACGTGGACAGCTCGAGGGCGCGCTCGACGATCTCGTGCGGCTTGCTGACGGGGCTCATCGACCGGCCTCCTGAGTCGTGTTCAAGATGTTGACGCCGCGGAAAAGGGCGGAGGGGCAGCCGTGCGACACCGCCGCCACCTGCCCCGGCTGGGCCTTTCCGCAGTTGAAGGCACCGCCGAGAACATAGGTCTGCGGGCCGCCGACCTTGTCCATCGAGCCCCAGAAGTCCGTGGTCGTGGCCTGGTAGGCGACATCGCGCAGCTGTCCGGCCAGCCGGCCGTTCTCGATCCGGTAGAAGCGCTGCCCGGTGAACTGGAAGTTGTAGCGCTGCATGTCGATCGACCAGGAGCGGTCACCGACCACGAAGATCCCGCGCTCCACCCCGCCGATCAGGTCCTCCGTCGACAGGCCGCCCTCCTCCGGCAGCAGGGACACATTCGCCATCCGCTGCACCGGGACATGCCCGGGGGAGTCCGCGAAGGCACAGCCGTTGGACCGGCCGAGGTTGGTGAGCCGGGCGATGCGCCGGTCGAGCTGATATCCGACGAGCGTGCCGTCCCTGACCAGGTCCCAGCTCTGCGCCTCCACGCCCTCGTCGTCGTAGCCGATCGTGGCGAGTCCGTGCTCGGCGGTCCTGTCCCCGGTCACATTCATCACCGGAGAGCCGTAGGTCAGCTTGCCCAGCTGGTCGAAGGTCGCGAACGAGGTGCCCGCGTACGCCGCCTCATAGCCGAGCGCCCGGTCCAGCTCGGTGGCATGGCCGATCGACTCGTGGATGGTCAGCCAGAGGTTGGAGGGGTCCACGACCAGGTCGTACCGCCCCGCCTCGACGCTCGGCGCGCGCATCTTCTCGGCGAGCAGCTCGGGGATCTCCTCCAGCTCGGAGTCCCAGTCCCAGCCCGTGCCGGTCAGATACTCCCAGCCGCGGCCCACCGGGGGTGCGATCGTCCGCATCGAGTCGAACTCACCGGTCGACTCGTCCACGGCGACCGCCGTGAGCTGCGGATGAATCCGCACCCGCTGCTGGGTGGTGACCGTGCCTGCGGTGTCCGCGTAGAACTTGTTCTCGTGGACCGTGAGCAGCGAGGCGTCCACATGCGCCACGCCCCGCGCCCTGAGCAGCCGCGCGCTCCAGTCGGTCAGCAGCGCGGACTTGGCCTCGTCGGCCACAGTGAACGGATCGATCTCGTACGAGGAGACCCACGTCCGGTCCGCGTGCACCGGCTCGTCGGCGAGCTCCACCCGCTCTTCGGACCCGGCCGCCGCGGTCACCTGCGCGGAAAGCTTCGCCATCGCCACTGCCTGACCGGCGACCCGTGCGGCGGCGTCCATGGTCAGATCGACCCCGGACGCGAACCCCCACGCACCTCCGTGCACCACCCGCACCGCGAAGCCGAGATCGGTGGTGTCGGATGAACCAGCGGGCTTGGCGTCCCTCAGCCGCCAGGCAGCGCTGCGCACCCGCTCCAGCCGGAAGTCGGCATGCTCCGCGCCGAGCGCCCGCGCCCGCGCGAGCGCGGCATCGGCCAGCGCCCGCAACGGGAGCGCCAGAAACGTCGGATCGATGTCATGGGGCACAGGCGGCCTCTCCTTCTCGTCTTCCTCACGGGTGCGTGCTCGATCACTACGCGAAGTCAAGCATGTGGCGGGGACTGTTCCGAGGGGGATTCCGCCCTTGTGGCGGCTATACGCCAAGACCGGCCTCCCGGGCGATGACTTCCGGCCGCCCGGCCGCGCCGACTGTAGGGTCCCCACAGCAGACGGGGGACGCCACTGTCGCAGGCCGATTCCCTCCAGAAGGTGCGGGACCGATAGGTTCTCGCAGGACAGGACATATGCAGACCCTGCACAGGCCGCTAACGAAAGGGTGATCTGTTGAGCCGCTCGGTTCTCGTCACCGGAGGAAACCGGGGCATCGGCCTCGCCATCGCCCGCGCTTTCGCCGAGGCCGGCGACAAGGTCGCGATCACCTACCGCTCGGGTGAGCCGCCGGAGGAGCTGGCCAAGCTGGGCTGCCTCGCCGTGCGCTGCGACATCACCGACGCCGACCAGGTGGAGCAGGCCTACAAGGAGATCGAGGACAAGCACGGCAACGTGGAGGTGCTGGTGGCCAACGCCGGCGTCACCAAGGACCAGTTGCTGATGCGGATGTCCGAGGACGATTTCGTCTCCGTGCTCGACACCAACCTCACCGGCACCTTCCGGGTCGTGAAGCGCGCCAACCGCGGCATGCTGCGCGCCAAGAAGGGCCGCGTCGTGCTGATCTCGTCCGTGGTGGGTCTGCTCGGATCGGCCGGCCAGGCCAACTACGCGGCCTCCAAGGCCGGACTGGTCGGGTTCGCCCGGTCCCTCGCCCGCGAACTCGGTTCGCGGAACATCACCTTCAACGTCGTCACGCCCGGCTTCGTCGACACCGATATGACCAGGGCGCTGAATGACGAGCAGCGCGCCGGGATCGTCTCCCAGGTGCCGCTCGGCCGTTACGCGCAGCCGGAGGAGATCGCCGCCACGGTGAAGTTCCTCGCCTCCGACGACGCCTCGTACATCACTGGAGCCGTCATCCCCGTTGACGGCGGATTGGGCATGGGTCACTGATCACATGAGTGGAATCCTCGCCGGCAAGCGCATCCTCATCACCGGTGTGCTGATGGAGTCCTCCATCGCCTTCCACGCCGCGAAGCTGGCTCAGGAGCAGGGGGCGGAGATCATCCTCACCGCCTTCCCGCGGCCCACCCTGACCGAGCGGATCGCCAGGAAGCTGCCCAAGCCCGCCAAGGTGATCGAGCTCGACGTCACCAACGACGAGCACCTCGGCCGGCTCGCCGACCTGGTCCGTGAGGAGCTCGGCAGCCTCGACGGCGTCGTGCACTCCATCGGCTTCGCGCCGCAGGACGCGCTCGGTGGCAACTTCCTCAACACGCCCTTCGAGTCCGTCTCGACCGCGATGCACGTGTCCGCGTTCTCGCTGAAGTCGCTGACGATGGCCTGTCTGCCGCTGATGCAGGAAGGCGGTTCCGTGGTCGGTCTGACCTTCGACGCGCAGTTCGCCTGGCCGCAGTACGACTGGATGGGCCCCGCGAAGGCCGCGCTGGAGGCCACCTCCCGCTATCTCGCCCGCGACCTGGGCAAGCAGAACATCCGCTGCAACCTGGTCTCGGCGGGCCCGATCGGCTCGATGGCCGCCAAGTCCATCCCGGGCTTCTCGGACCTCGCCCGGGTCTGGGACGAGCGCTCCCCGCTGCAGTGGGACATGGCCGACCCGGAGCCCGCGGGCCGCGGAATCGTGGCGCTGCTGTCCGACTGGTTCCCCAAGACCACCGGTGAGATCGTGCACGTCGACGGTGGCGTGCACATCATGGGCGCCTGACACCGCACTACGCAGCGTTACGTAACGGACGCGTAACGCCCCGTGTAACCCGTACGCCGCCGATGCCCCGGTCACCCGCTGTGTGCGGGTGGCCGGGGCGTCGCCCGTTCGGGCTAGCGGAACGGGCGCCACCCCGGCTGCTCGGGGAGTCTGGAGAGGCAATCCCTTCTTGTGGTGCAGCAGCGGCCGTGTGCCGCCGTACGGCCGAGGAGGTCTGCTTGTGCGTACGTCATGGTGTTCCGTGGCCGTGCTGGGGACACTGACCAGCCTGCTTCTGCCGGCGTCGAGCGCGGCCTCTCTGCCGCACGGGGAGGTGCCCCCGAGGCCCTACGGCGCTGACTGCGACGTGGTGGTCCAGGGTTCGCGCGCCACCGCGTACTGCCGTAACTCCTATCTCGACACCGACCGGGTGCAACTGCATGTCGAGTGCGCGCGGTGGTGGGACATCGACGCGGACAGCGATCCCGTCGACGTGACCCCCACGGCCTACGCGACCCTCACCGAGCGCTGCTGGATGGAGATAGGCAACGCCTGGGTGAGCCATGTGCGCGTGCCCTGACGGGGGCCCCGCGGGAGTCAGCCGCCGTCACGCAGGCACATGACGGGATAGCTCGCGGCCTCCGAAGCCGCGAGGTCACCGTCGCCCGCCCGGATCGCCGCGACGAGCCGGGCGTGGTCCATGTGGTCCCCCGGGCGCATCTCCGAACCCGGTCCCTCGCGCAGCCAGTCGTGCAGCCATTCACGCAGCAGATCGCCGAGGTCCGCGTAGAGAGCGGTCAGCACGTCGTTGTGGGACGCCGCGACCACGGCGAGATGGAAGGTGGCGTCGGCCGTGGCGAACCGCATCGGGTCGCCGGTGTGCCACGCCTCCTCGCGCCGCGCCAGCAGCGCGTCCAGCTGCTTCAGATCCCGCTCGGTCCGGTTCCGGGCCGCCAGCCGTGCCGCCGAGGACTCCAGGGTGCAACGGACCTCGGCGATATGGCGCGGGTCGGCGCCGGCGAACCTGCGGTGCATCACCCCGGCCAGTTCGCTGGTGGCGATGACGTAGGTGCCGGAGCCCTGTCGGATGTCCAGCAGCCCGTTGTGGGCGAGTGCGCGGACGGCCTCGCGCACGGTGTTGCGGGCGACGCCGAGCTGCTCGACCAGCTCGGGCTCGGTCGGGATCCGTGAACCCACGGGCCACTCACCCGAGGCGATCTGGTTCCGCAGCTGGGTGATCACCTGATCCGAGAGAGCGGAACGCCGGGGTGAGGTCAGCGCCATGGTGTCCCTGTGCTCCTTGTTCGCTCTGTCATTGGTGTGCCGACGGGCATGCGGCCCGTCGTCGTGTCACATCGTCCACCGTGACGACCGGCGCCGGGAAGTCCGGCCGTACGGCCCGCACCACCCTTTGGCTCAATCATCCTATGATTCTATGATGGCCCTATGCCGGAAGAACCTCGAACCCCCGACCAGGCGGCTGCCGCACGGACGCACGAGCGCTCCGCTCCTCGCGGCGATCCGGCTCCGGGGCCCGGAGACCAGGTCTGGCTCCATCGGCTCGTACTCATCGCACTCGTCCTCGCCGCGCTGAACCTGCGCCCCGCGATCACCAGCCTCGGCGCGCTCCTCGAAGAGGTGCGCGGCGGCCTGCACATGAGCGGCGCCGTGGCGGGGCTCCTCACCTCCGTACCGGCGCTCTGCTTCGCCGTGTTCGGCCTCACCGCGCCCCGGTTGGCCCGGCGATTCGGCCCCGTGCCGGTCGTCTGTGCCGGGATGGCGGCCATCGCCGCAGGACTGCTGATACGCCCCTACTCCCACGGCACCGCGGGATTCCTCGCGGCCACCGCGCTCGCCCTCACGGGCATCGCGGTCGGCAACGTCCTCATGCCGGTGATCGTCAAGCGGTACTTCCCCGACCGCGTCGGCGGCATCACCGGGCTCTACTCGATGGCGCTGTCACTCGGCAGCGCCGTGGCCGCCGCCGCGACCGTGCCCCTCACCGGGGCCCTGGGCGGCGGCTGGCGCACCGGGCTTGCCGTGTGGGGCCTGCTCGCCGCCGTCGCCGTGGCGCCATGGACCGTGCTGCCCCTGCGCGACCGCGGCCGTGGCGCAGCCATCGCGCCACCCGCTCCCCGCGCCGTGCACCGCCCCGCCGCCCCGGGCCCGCGGATCACTCGGAGCCGCACCGCCTGGGCGCTCGCCTGCTTCTTCGGGCTCCAGGCCACCGGCGCCTACGTCGCCATGGGATGGATGCCCCTGATCTTCCGCGACGCGGGCGTACCGGCGGACACCGCCGGGGTGCTGTCCGCCGTGGTCATGGTCATGGGCGTACCGCTGGCCTTCACGATTCCGCGGCTCGCCGCCCGTCTGAAGAACCAGGCGCCCCTCGTCATCGCCCTCGGCCTGTGCGGAGTCGCCGGCTACACGGGCCTGATCACCGCCCCTGCCCAGGGCGCCTGGGGCTGGGCGATGTTGCTGGGGATCGCCAACTGCTCGTTCCCGCTGGCCCTGACGATGATCGGCATGCGCGCCCGTACCGGCGCGGGTGTCGTGCGGCTCTCCGCCTTCGCCCAGAGCGCCGGGTATCTGATCTCCATCCCCGGACCGACCCTGGTCGGCGCCCTCTACGAGCACAGCGGGGGCTGGGCGGTGCCGCTGGCCCTGATGGCCGGGCTCATGGTGCCCCAGGTGATCGCAGGCTGCCTGGCGGGCCGGGACCGGACGGTGGAGGAGGAGGCGGGGATGCGAGACTGACGGCATGCCTGTGCTCGATCCGAACCCCCCGAACGGCCAGAAGAAGCTGCTGCTCATCTTCGGCGCCATGATCGCCATCACCGTGGTCATCGGCGTCATCGCCTCGATCGCCTCACCCTGAACCAGCAGCCGGTAGGGCTGTCCCCCCGTCCCCTAGGGGGCAGGTGTCAGGGTGAAGTGGGTGGATCACCGGATGGGATACCGGGCCCGTGATCCGTACGTTGGAAGCAGCTCGGCGATCGAGGCCGCGCTAGCCAAGCAGCCCACCAGCGGACCTCACGGAGGCGGTCATGCCGGCCCTCAGTCGCACCCGGACGCATGCCCCTGCGGTGGGCGGTCCCGACGCACGGCTGCCGTGGTGGGCCCTTGTGCTGCCGGTGATCGCCTTCGCCGCGCTGCTCGTGCTGATGACGGCCTCCGGCGAGGCACACGCCGCGGGCGGCGAGCAGTCGGTCGGCTTCCTGCTGGACCGCATACGGTCCCTGACCGGCTGACGAGCGGCCTGGGGGCGGCTGCGCTGCCGCAGGGTGTCCGAGCTCCTCAACACCCTGCGCCCCATGGCTGAATTCATGCGAAGCTGGGGACCATGAGCGCCGCTGAGCTTTCCGGAGACACACACCCCACAGCCCGAAGGATCGTCCTGCTCCGCCATGCGAAGGCCGACTGGCCCGAGGTCTCCGATCATGAGAGGCCACTCGCCGAACGGGGCCGCATGGACGCCCCGATCGCCGGACGCAAGCTCGCCGAAACCGGCATCGCCTTCGGCCTGGCCCTCTGCTCGACCGCGGCGAGGACACGCGAGACCTGGAAGCTCGCGGTGCATGAGCTGCCGCACCGCCCCCGCACCGTGTACGAGGAGCGGATGTACGAGGCGTCGCTCGGTGATCTCATCGCACTGCTCAACGAGACCCCGGACGACATCGACGATCTGTTGCTGATCGGTCACAACCCGGGCATACACGCACTCGCCGACGCCCTCGCGGGCACGACCGAGGGCGATGCCCTGGCCAGGATGAACCGCGGCGGCTTCCCCACCGCCGCGTTCGCCGTCATCGGTTTCTCCGGCTCCTGGAAGTCCGTCGAGCACGGCGTGGGCACACTCGTCGAATACTGGGCGCCGCACGACTAGCAGCGATCACGGCCCCGGTGTGCGGTGCGCACGCCGGGGCACGGTTATGGGCGCTGCCGCTCAGCCTGTACGGGACAGCGGTACTAGTCCTCGTGCACGTTGGCGGCTTCGACCTCTTCACGTGTGATCCCGAGCAGATACAGCACCGCGTCGAGGAACGGCACGTTCACCGCCGTGTCGGCCGCCTCCCGCACCACCGGCTTGGCGTTGAAGGCCACACCGAGCCCCGCCGCGTTCAGCATGTCCAGGTCGTTCGCACCGTCGCCGATCGCCACCGTCTGCGCCAGCGGCACGCCCGCCTGCGAGGCGAACCGCCGCAGCAGCCGCGCCTTGCCCGCCCGGTCCACGATCTCCCCGGTGACCCGCCCGGTCAGCTTGCCGTCCACGATCTCCAGCGTGTTGGCGGAGGCGAAATCAAGACCGAGCCGGTCCTTGAGGTCATCCGTGACCTGGGTGAAACCGCCGGATACGACGCCGACTTGATAGCCGAGGCGCTTGAGCGTACGGATCAAGGTGCGGGCCCCCGGGGTCAACCGCACCTCCGCGCGCACCTTGTCGACCACCGAGGCGTCAAGACCGGCCAGCAGCGCCACCCGAGCGTGCAGGGACTGCTCGAAGTCCAGCTCCCCCCGCATCGCGGCGGCGGTGACCTCGGCGACCTGATCCTCGCATCCGGCGTGCGCCGCGAACAGCTCGATGACCTCGTCCTGGATCATGGTGGAGTCCACGTCCATCACCACCAGACGCTGCGCCCTGCGGTGCAACCCGGCGGACACCACGGCCACATCCACACCGATCTCGGCAGCCTCCAGGGCCAGCGCGGTGCGCAGCGGCTCGGTCTCGCAGCCGGACACCGCGAACTCCACCGCCGTGACGGGGTACTTCGCCAGCCGGAAGATACGGTCGATATTGCCCCCGCAGCCGGTGATCCTCGAGGCTATGGCGGCTGCCGACTCCGCCGTCAGCGGATGCCCGAGCACGGTCACATGCGAGCGGCCGCTGCCGCGCGGCCGGTTGTCACCGGTACCCGAGATGAGCTCCGCCTGGAGCTTCAGCGACTCGGCCCAGCTGTGCACGGTGGAGCGCAGCTCGCCCTCGGCTCCCGTGGACGGCGCCGTGACGAGGACGCACAGTGTGATGCGGCCACGCGTGACGATCTGCTCGATATCGATCACATCGACCGCGTACGCGGCGAGGGTGTCGAAGAGCCCGGCGGTGATCCCGGGGCGGTCCTTCCCGAAGATCTTGACCAGAAGGGTGCGGGCGTCGGACGTCTGAGGGGGCTGCGATGCGCTCATGGTGCTTCCCACGTTATCGGGCACTCCGTGCCACGCGCCGCCCCGTCCCGCGGAGCGGACGGCGACCACGCCTGCCGCGGGTCCCGGGTCGGCGTCGGAAAGGTGTCGTCCGGGTTTCGGCAGGTGGGCCCAGGAGTGTCGGGCGGCCTCCGGCCTGTGCCGGAATCAGCGACGCGTCCGAGGCGCCCCGGGAGGCGGCGGTCCGTCCGGTGGCTGGTCCGGACCTCGGTCCTGTGGGCCGTCCGGGGGAGTCCGCCGGTACCCGGGCGGTGCGGGAGGCCCAGGCGGAGGGGGTACAGGCAGGACCGGCCCGGCCACCGTCGGAGCTCCGTGCCGACCCTGGCCTGGGGCTCCGTGCCGCCCCTTTCCCCGGGCCCCGCGCGGCCCCTGACCGGGCCCTCCTCGCCCTTCCGGCAGCCTCAGATACGGGTTCGTATCCGCATTCGGCGGGCGATACGGCATGGATGGACGGTACGGCCCGGCGATGGGTGCCAGGGGCGCGCGCTTCGCCATGGAGAGCGGCGCTGCCCGTGAACCGGCCGCCCCCGCGGCGCACGCCAGCAGTGCCCCCACACCGCCCGCCGCCGCGCCCCACATCGCTCCCAGCGGCACGGCCACGACCGGATCGCCGTGCAGCTCAAGGCCCGCTCCGAACGCGTCGAGCCCGAGTACCGACAGTGAGGCGTCCGCCGACACCCCCGTCAGCAGCACCAGCAGTGGCAGCGTCATGGCCGAAACCAGACCCAGCGCGAGTGCGCACCGCCCCGCGAACCCCACCGCCCCCACCCCGTCGGGTCTGGGCGTACGCACCGCCACCAGCACTCCGGCGCACAGCATCAGTACGGCTGCGGCCACCGCCAGCAGCCACACCCGGTTGTCGTACTCCGCGAGCCGCCCCACCGTCACCTGCTCGTCCGCCGACACCCGGAGGAGCTTCCCCATCGGATCCGGTAACGCCTTCGCCAGCTCACCGGTCGCCTTCCCGTGCCAGGGCACCAGCAGCCCCAGTGCCACGCCCGTCCATGCACCGTTCGGCGCGCCGAGCAGGGCCGCGCCCAGGACCGGTCCCGGCCGGTCGTCGGTGAATGCCGCGTACGCCGCCGCGGCCAGCCCCGCCGCCACGGCCGTCAGCAGCACGGTCACCAGCGCGGAGACGGCAGGACGTACCACCCGGTGCACCACGGCCCAGCCCCCCGGCAGTGGCGTACGACGCGAGGCGAGGAGAGCGATCAGCAGCACCGCGAGCACCCAGAACAGCGCACCGGCCAGAGAGTCGGCGGTGTTCACGGAGAACCCGACCGAAGCCCGCGCGTCCACCAGGTCCCCGAGCCGGTCCGGCAGCAGCGCCCCGATCCCCCCGGCGTCGTCCCCCTGATCACCGAGATCTCCCAGGTCCCCGAGGTCCCCGAGACCCGGCACCCCGATCCCGGAACCGTCGTCCGCACCGGATCCCGGCGTTCCATCGATCCCCAGCGCGCCGCCGTCGAAGGTGATCACGTCACGCCCCACCCAGGCGAGCGCGCCGACCGCACCGAGGAACAACCCCCCCAACACGCCCGCCCGCGCGGCCAGTTCCGTGGCGGAGAGCCGGCCGCCGGCTCCGCGCAGCGACCTCAGGAAGAAGTGGGCCAGCAGCAGCACCCCGACCACCGTCACCCCGAGCGGGACGACATGGACGGCCGTCGACGCCTGCGCACCCTCGAGCCCGAAGACCGACACATCGCCGTACGGGGTGACCGATCCCCCGACCGCGAGCACCGTAACCGCCGCCGTCATGGGGGCAAGAGAGCCGCTCGCGTCTGCGCCCAGCAGGTGCAGTCCGAGCGCGGCTGTCCCCGCCATCCCGGCCAGCGACCAGCTCACCGCGGCGATCGAAGCCAGGACCACATCGCCCCACGGCACCGGCTGTTCGCGGTCCCCGTCGCCGATCGACGCCATCAGGACCCCCCGAGCCTTCCGAGCTCATGAGCATTTATCCCCTTCGTGCATGATCCGTGTGCACTCATGGGTGCTTACCACTCTCCGGGCGTGTTTCTCCGCCGTCAACGGCGCGTTCGGGCACTCGGAAGCGCGCCGTCGGGAGGCCCGGCTTTTGGTTACGGCGGTGGGCCTGAAATAGTTCCTCACGATGTTCGCCATCCCTAGACTCCCTGCGACGGGGGTAACTCGGGGGACAACTAGTGGGGCATGGAGTGCCGGAACTCGTACTGGAATTGAACGGAAGGACCTGGAACCTCGATCCGTCCAGGTCGTACACCATCGGACGTGATCCACAGGGCGACGTGGTGGTCGACGACGCCAGAGTGTCGTGGCGGCACGCCACGGTCAGCTGGGGCGGCCGGAGTTGGGTCATCCAGGACCACGGAAGCACCAACGGCACCTATGTGCAGGGCCAGCGGATCCACCAGACGGAGGTCAGCCCCGGCTCCTCGGTACACCTCGGCAACGCCACCGACGGGCCGCGACTGAATCTGAACGGTGGCGCGGACGACAACTACAACGCCAAGGGCGCTGTTCCGCAGCAGGCACAGCAGTCTCATCAGGCGCAGCAGAACCAGTACGCCCAGCAGGCCGCAGCGCCCCAGGCTCCCGCCCAGCCGCAGTGGCAGCAGGGGCCCCAGGCGACGCCGCAGCAGAACTGGCAGCAGGACCAGGCCCAGCAGCATGCGCAGGTGCCGCACCAGCAGGCCCCGCAGGCCCCGTACCAGCAAGGTCCCGCAGGGTCCTACGGGCAGCAGGCCGGGGGACAGGCGCCGCCGGTCTACGGGGACCGCAGCCCGACCACGTTCCACCAGTTCTCGCTCGGCCGCGTCATGCGCATCGGCCGTGCCCTGGAGAACGACCTGGTGGTCTCCGACCTCCAGGTCTCCCGCCACCACGCCGAGTTCCACGCCACGCCGGACGGCCGTTTCGAGATCCGGGACCTCGGCTCCCACAACGGCACCTACGTCAACGGCCAGCCGCTGGCGAAGTCCGGATCCGCGCTCATCGGCCCGAACGACATCGTCGGCGTCGGCCACTCCACCTTCCGGCTCGTCGGCGACCGGCTCGAGGAGTTCGTCGACACCGGTGAGGTCTCCTTCTCCTCCCGCCACCTCACAGTCACCGTCGACGGCGGCAAGCAGATCCTCAAGGACGTCTCCTTCGGCGTTCCCGAGAAGTCGCTGGTCGCGGTGATCGGCCCGTCCGGTTCCGGAAAGTCCACCCTGCTGAAGGCGCTCACCGGCTACCGGCCCGCCGACCAGGGCGATGTCCTCTACGACAACCGGAACCTGTACAAGCAGTTCGCCGAGCTGCGCCAGCGCATCGGTCTGGTCCCGCAGGACGACATCCTCCACAAGGAGCTGACCGTCCGCACCGCTCTCAAGTACGCGGCCAAGCTGCGCTTCCCCGCGGACACCAGCGCCGCCGAGCGCGAGGCCCGTATCGACGAAGTGCTGCGCGAGCTCAAGCTGGACATCCACAAGGAGAAGAAGGTCACCTCCCTCTCCGGTGGCCAGCGCAAGCGCGTGTCCGTGGCCCTGGAGCTGCTGACGAAGCCGTCGCTGATATTCCTGGACGAGCCGACCTCGGGCCTCGACCCGGGCATGGACCGCGATGTGATGCAGCTGCTGCGCGGTCTCGCCGACGACGGCCGCACCGTCCTCGTCGTCACCCACTCCGTGGCCGAGCTGGCCCTGTGCGACAAGCTGCTGGTGATGGCTCCCGGTGGCTCGGTGGCGTACTTCGGCCCGCCCGAGGAGGCCCTGAACTTCTTCGGCTACGACACCTGGGCCGATGTCTTCTCCGCCTTCGAGAACTACCGCGACTACGACTGGGCGGGCCGCTGGAAGGGCTCGCAGCACTACCAGATGTACGCCGCGGACATCGACGCCGTCGCCCCGCAGTCGGTGAACATGCCGCCACCGCAGGCGATCAGGCCGCCGAAGCCGCAGGGCTGGTTCTCCCAGCTCGGCACGCTGATCCGGCGCTATGTCTCCGTGATCGTCTCCGACCGCGGCTTCCTCGCCCTGATGGTGCTCCTGCCCGCAGTGCTCGGCGCGGTGAGCCTGCTCATCGACGCGGACAAGGGGCTGCTGCCCAACGGTGTGAACCCGCAGAGCGGCAGGATCATCCCGAACGGCACGGCCACGACCGTGTTGCTGATACTCGCGGTCGGCGCCTGCTTCGCCGGTGCCGCCAACTCGGTCCGTGAGCTGATCAAGGAACGGGTGATCTACGAGCGCGAGCGTGCGACCGGTCTGTCACGCTCCGCGTATCTGATGTCCAAGGTGATCGTGCTCGGCATGATCACGGTGTTCCAGGGCGCACTCGTCGGTGTCATCGGCTTCTCCAGCCGGGAGATCCCCGAGGAGGGCCTGGTGCTCGGCTCGGCCACACTCCTGGAGCTCTCGCTGCCGATCATGGCGCTCGGCTTCACCTCGATGATGTTCGGCCTGATCATCTCGGCGCTGGTGAAGACCGCCGAGAAGACCATGCCCCTTCTGGTGATGTTCGCGATCATCCAGGTCGTGTTCACGGGCTGCCTGTTCATCCTCAACGGCACGGTCGGCGTGAACGAGTTCTCGTATCTGATGCCGTCCCGCTGGGCGGTCGCCGCGGCCGGTGCCACGCTGGACTTCAACCGGATCAGTCCCAACCAGGACGACCCCGGTAACACCGACCCCCTCTGGGACCACGAGGTCGGCGCCTGGGGCCTGGACATGGCGGCGCTGCTGGCGCTCGGCGCGCTGTGCGGGTTCTTCGTGGCCCGCTTCCTACGCCGCCATGAGCCGGAGGTCATGCGCAAGTAGTGATGTGCGTCCGCCGGACGGACAGTCCGACGGAGCACGCCGGGAGGCCGGCACCCGCGGGGGGTGCCGGCCTCCCCGCGGGTGGGATCGCC
>NZ_JBHWIW010000017.1:0-54265 GCF_042731955.1 Streptomyces sp. NPDC059828
CCACCGGATCCATCCGGTGGGGCGCCGCCGTACGTGCTGTTCTGCGAGGTGTCAGTGCTCGGCGCCGGCTTCCGTGCCGTCCGCTGCGCCGTCCTCGGCGCCGTCCTGGGACGACGGCTCCGCCTCCTCACCCTCGCCGCCGTGCCCGGCCGCCGGGGCGCTCGGGCTGGCCGCGGGGGCCGACGGGGAGGCCGGGGGCTGTGGGATGGCCGAGGGGCCGTACTCCGTGAAGTAGCTGGTGGCCGGCACGACGAAGGCGTCGATGCTGACGTCGCCCGTCTCGCTGAAGCGGAAGACGACCTTCTGCGGCTCGCCGTCCTGGCCCGCTTCGCGGCCGTTCTCGATGACGGCGGACGCGTTGCCCTTGCCGCCGAGGAGCACGGAGCCGCCTGCCGGCACGGTGAGCGCACCGCTGCCCTTGGCCGGGGTCAGCTTCACGGTCAGTTTGGTGCCGGGCAGCGTGATGGACTCGAGGGTCTGCTCCTTGGTGCCGTTGTTGAACACCGTCCCCGAGACGACCGCCGGACCCTCTGCCTTGGTGTCGGGCTGGGTGATGACCGTTGCGTTCTGGATCTTGATGTCGCCGACCGAGGTGGCGGCGTTGTCCGGCTTGATCTCCAGCGTCTGGGCGTCATTGCCCGCGCCGCAGGCGGTGAGCGAGGCGACCGAGATCATCAGGGCGGCAGCGGCGATGGCGCCGCGCCGAAGGCTGCGGGCGCCCCCGGGCGACTTGTGGGGGAGGCTCACGGCGGCGGCAACTCCTTGGACGTACGGACAGGCTGAAGGTCTTGCAGGTCTTACGGGGCTGACGAGTGCTGCTGGGTCGTACAGCGGGCTTAGGTTACCGACCCGCGGTCGGCGTCCCGCACCCGACCCGCCCCTGATGCGATCACGCTCCGGTCAGTGCCTCCTCGCGCCGCCCCTCGGCGCTTCCCCGTTTCCGCCTCTCCGTGCTCGCACTCCGCCACCCTCTGTGCCTACCCGGCCCACCTTCTGTGCTTCCCGGACCGGGCTCCGTACGAGCCCTGCGCCTGATCGCCCGCGCCCGTTGTCAGTTCCGCCGACTGATTTGGTCCGCTGTTCACATTAGGCCGGTGATCGGGCCGGTGATCGGGGTGTTGATCAATTCCGCAGGCCATCACACATTCCGCACGGAAAACCGTCGACGGTACCCCCGGATGGCTCTTGGTGATCAATTCGGATTCCTTCCCGACATCCATCCGCTCGGGTGACCGATCCTCGAACGGAGTAGGGGAAGCGGGTCGCCGCGAACCGGGCAAATCGGGATGTTTACCCGCTCTTCCGGGGGTTGTGGTGTGCGTAACGTGCACGTTTCTGCGTGCCCATGCAGCCGCTCCCACCTGCGAATACCCCGTTCCGGAAGGCGTCCGCAGCACGTCCGGGTTGCTGTTGTCAAGCCCCGAGATATGCCCTGACCTGCGAAAACGCCATTCAGAAGAAGCCGTTCTCGTGTTACTCTGGATAGCCACGGAAGGGGTACCTGTCACATGACGTTCAAGGTTGGCGACACCGTGGTCTATCCCCATCACGGGGCCGCGCTGATCGAGGCCATCGAAACTCGCCAGATCAAAGGCGTGGACAAGACCTACTTGGTGCTCAAGGTCGCCCAGGGCGACCTGACGGTTCGTGTGCCGGCGGACAATGCGGATCTCGTAGGTGTGCGCGACGTGGTCGGGCAAGACGGGCTTGACCGGGTCTTCGACGTACTGCGTGCACCATACGCGGAGGAGCCCACGAACTGGTCCCGTCGCTACAAGGCAAATCTTGAGAAGCTCGCTTCCGGCGATGTCATCAAGGTCGCCGAAGTGGTGCGCGACCTGTGGCGCCGCGAGCGCGAGCGCGGACTTTCCGCAGGTGAGAAGCGCATGCTCGCCAAGGCCCGCCAGATCCTGGTGAGCGAGCTGGCCCTCGCGGAGAACACCAACGAGGACAAGGCCGAGGCTCTGCTCGACGAGGTCCTCGCGTCCTGACGCCAGCACCGCCCCAGGCGGTGTCGGCGCCGTTCCGCGCCACCCACCCGTTCACGGTGCAGACGCAGACGGACCAGAATCAATGCCGCGGTGCCCGCTGACCAACTGCTGAGTTGTGTCGCCGGGCACTGCGGCATGTTCGTACGATCGAACCTCGAAGCGCGTATGTACCCGCGCTCGTCTCGCCGTACCCGACGTGTCCTACCCCTGACCCCTGATACCGATACCCGACTTCCCCCGTCCCGTCCCGACCTCGCGGCCTCATGGCATCCGGCGAACTCACGGCGCCCAGCGCGACTCGCCCGACCAAACGTCACGGAAGGTTCAGGTCAAGGCGTCGTGCCCGGCGCTCCCCCCGAACCGGAGACTTCAGCCCGGGGGTACCTCCCAGGCCATACCCACTCCAGCCGAGGACACAAACCTGACCGAGGCCATCCAAGCCCTGGTCATGTCAATTCGGAGGGTGCCGGGGGAGTCTCGGGAGTTTCGGGGGAGTCCACGACCACCGGAGTGGAACCGATGTCAGACCACACGCGCACCGGCCGCACCGCCGCGGTGATCCCCGCGGCAGGCCGGGGCGTTCGGCTCGGCCCGGGCGCGCCCAAAGCGCTCCGCACGATCAGCGGCACCCCCATGCTGATCCACGCCGTAAGGGCCATGGCAGCCGCCAGAGCCGTCTCGCTCGTCGTCGTGGTCGCCCCGCCGGACGGCGCCCCCGACGTCAAGCACCTGCTCGACGCGCACGCGCTCCCCGAGCGGACCGACTATCTGGTGGTGCCGGGCGGTGAAACCCGCCAGGAGTCCGTACGCCGCGGCCTGGACGCCCTGCCCGAAACGGTCACCACGGTCCTGGTCCACGACGCCGCCCGTCCGCTGGTCCCCGTCGACACCGTGGACGCGGTGATCGAGGCCGTACGGGACGGGGCCCCGGCAGTCGTCCCCGCGCTGCCGGTCGCCGACACCGTCAAGCAGGTCGAGCCGCGCGCCAAGGGCGAGCCCGAGCCGGTCGTCGCCACCCCCGAGCGTGCCCTGCTGCGTGCCGTGCAGACCCCGCAGGGGTTCGACCGTGACACGCTCCTGCGCGCCCACGAGGCCTTCGCCGCCGTGAGCGGCGACGGTGCCACGGACGACGCCGGGATGGTGGAGCGGCTCGGCGCGCCGGTCGTGGTCGTGCCCGGCCACGAGGAGGCGTTCAAGGTGACCCGCCCGCTGGACCTCGTGCTCGCCGAGGCCGTACTCGCCCGCAGGAGGGCCAACGATGGCTTCTGACACCTCTGCCCCCGCCGTGCCGGCCATGCCGCTGATCGGCATCGGCACCGACGTCCACGCCTTCGAGGCAGGCCGGGAGCTGTGGTGCGCCGGCCTGCTGTGGCCCGGCGAGGACGGCCTCGCCGGGCACTCCGACGGCGATGTCGCGGCCCACGCCGCCTGCGACGCCCTGTTCTCCGCCGCGGGCGTCGGCGACCTCGGCGCCCACTTCGGCACCGGACGTCCCGAGTGGTCCGGGGCCTCGGGAGTCGCCCTGCTCGCCGAGGCCGCCCGGATCGTGCGTGCCGAGGGCTTCGAGATCGGCAATATCGCGGTCCAGGTCATCGGGGTACGGCCGAAGATCGGCAAGCGCCGCGACGAGGCCCAGCAGGCGCTGGGCGCGGCGGCCGGTGCGCCGGTCTCCGTCTCCGGCACCACCACCGACGGTCTCGGGCTGACCGGCAGGGCCGAAGGGCTGGCAGCGATCGCCACGGCGCTGGTCTTCCGCGCGTCCTGACGTGGTGCGGGCGTGTGTGTGGGGTAGACGCGGAGGTGACGTTTCACCACTCCTGTGATCGCCGCGGTCCCCGAGATCTCGGCGATCCGTGTGATCACTGTTGATCCGCGTGGTCTTCGTTGATCCCCGTGTCACCGAGTTCCGGAAGGAAAACAGCACCGTGACCGCCTCGCTCAGCGACAAGCTCAAGGAACTGCTCGACAGCCCCCAGTTCGTGAACATCGCCACGATCCAGCCCGACGGCAGCCCACAGGTCTCTCCCGTCTGGGTGAAGCGGGACGGGGACGACATCCTGATCTCGACGACCGTCGGCCGCCGCAAGGAGAAGAACCTCCGGCGAGACCCGCGGGCCACCGTGGTCGTGCAGCCGTTCGACGCGCCGTACACGTACGCCGAGATCCGTGGCACCGCCACCCTCACCACCGAGGGGGGCCAGGAGCTGATCGACGAGCTGTCCCTGAAGTACACCGGCAAGCCGTACGCCGAGTTCAACCCGGCGTCCGGCCAGGACGCCCCCCGCGTGGTCGTCCGGATCACCCCGCGCAAGGTCGTCGGCGCGCTCGCCTGAGCCGGCGGTCACGGCGGCTCCCCGTGGTCCGCGAGCTCCGCGCGCTCTGCGTCGTCACAATCCGCCCCGCGTCCCGGAAACGGGCGCGGGGCACTGCCCGGGGCCCACTACTCTTGAGTGGTGACTATTCGGCTGTACGACACCAGCGCCCGGCAGATCCGTGACTTCGTCCCGCTCACGCCGGGTTGTGTCTCGATCTACCTGTGTGGCGCGACCGTGCAGTCCGCCCCGCACATCGGGCACATCCGGTCAGGACTCAACTTCGACATCATGCGCCGCTGGTTCGCGTACCGCGGCTACGACGTCACGTTCATCAGGAACGTGACGGACATCGACGACAAGATCATCACCAAGGCCGGCGAGCAGAACCGCCCGTGGTGGAGCATCGGCTACGAGAACGAGCGTGCCTTCAACGCGGGCTACGACGCACTCGGCTGCCTGCCCGTCACGTACGAGCCCCGCGCCACCGGTCATGTCCCGGAGATGATCGAGATGATGCGCGGCCTCATCGAGCGCGGCCACGCCTACGCCGCCGAGGGCAACGTCTACTTCGACGTGCGCTCCTACCCGGGCTACCTGGAGCTGTCCAACCAGGACCTCGACGACCTGCGCCAGCCCTCCGGCGAGGGCGAGACCGGCAAGCGCGACCCGCGTGACTTCGCGCTCTGGAAGGCCACCAAGCCCGGCGAGCCGTCCTGGGAGACCCCCTGGGGCCGGGGGCGTCCCGGCTGGCACCTGGAGTGCTCGGCCATGGCGCACAAGTACCTGGGTACCGCCTTCGACATCCACGGCGGCGGCATCGACCTGATCTTCCCGCACCACGAGAACGAGATCGCCCAGGCGAAGGCCTTCGGCGACGACTTCGCCTCCTACTGGGTGCACAACGGCTGGGTGACGCTGGCCGGCGAGAAGATGTCGAAGTCCCTCGGCAATTCGGTGCTCGTCTCCGAAATGGTCACCAAGTGGCGCCCCATCGTGCTGCGCTACTACCTGGGCACCCCGCACTACCGCTCGATGATCGAGTACAGCGAGGAGGCCCTGCGCGAGGCCGAGTCCGCGTTCGCCCGCATCGAGGGCTTCATCCAGCGGGTCACCGAGAAGGCGGGCAAGGCCATCGCCCCCGCGGCCGAGGTGCCCCCGGCCTTCGCGGAGGCCATGGACGACGACCTCGGGGTGCCGCAGGCCCTCGCGATCGTCCACACCGCGGTGCGCCAGGGCAACTCGGCACTGGCCGCCGACGACAAGGAGTCCGCGATCGAGCGGCTCTCCGAGGTACGGGCCATGCTCGGGGTCCTGGGACTCGACCCGCTCGACCCGCGCTGGGCGGGCGAGACCGACCGCGGCGACGATCTGCACGGCGTCGTCGACTCGCTCGTGAGCCTGGTGCTCCAGCAGCGCGAGGCGGCCAGGTCCCGCAAGGACTGGGGCACGGCGGACGCGATCCGGGACCAGCTCAACCAGTCCGGCCTCGTGATCGAGGACGGCCCCGACGGCCCGCGCTGGACGCTCGGACCGCGCTGACCAGCGACAGTGTGCCGCCCGGGGCTCTGGGCGGCACACTTTGTTACGTGCGCGGCGTACACGTGCACGCGTAGACCGACTTCGTAAGCGAAGTAAGCGACGTAAACGAAGTAAACAGACGAACGAACTTAAAGATCCAGGGAACAGGTAGTCATGGCCGGGAACAGCCAGCGCAGGAACCGTCGCACGTCCAACAAGAAGGGCGCGACGGTCGGCAGCGGTGGCAATCGGCGCCGCGGCCTCGAGGGCAAGGGCCCCACGCCGCCCGCCTCCGCGCGCAAGGGCCATGCGAAGAACCGGATCGCCAACGCCAAGGCCAAGCAGGCCCAGCGCCGCCCCGTCGCCCGCCGCGGCGGCAAGGGCTCGTCCGAGATGGTCGTCGGCCGCAACCCCGTTTTCGAGGCACTGCGCGACGGTGTGCCGGCGACGATGCTGTACGTCCAGCAGTTCATCGACAACGACGAGCGGGTGCGCGAGGCGCTGCAGCTCGCCGGCCAGCGCGGCAACATCCACCTGATGGAGGCCCCGCGCGCCGAGCTGGACCGGATGACGGGCGGGCTCAACCACCAGGGCCTCGTGCTCCAGGTCCCGCCGTACGAGTACGCACACCCCGAGGACCTCGCCGCAGCCGCCTTCGACGACGGCGAGGAGCCGCTGATCGTGGCACTCGACGGCGTCACCGACCCCCGCAACCTCGGCGCGGTCGTCCGCTCCGTCGCGGCGTTCGGCGGCCATGGCGTGGTCGTACCGGAGCGCCGGGCGGCCGGTATGACGGCCGGAGCCTGGAAGACCTCGGCCGGCACGGCGGCCCGCACCCCGGTGGCCCGCGCCACCAATCTGACCCGGGCCCTGGAGGCGTACCAGAAGGCCGGAATCACGGTGGTCGGCCTCGCGGCGGACGGCGACGTCGAGCTCGGCGAGCTCCCGGCGCTGGGCGGCCCGGTCGTCATCGTCGTCGGCAGTGAGGGCAAGGGCCTGTCCCGCCTCGTCGGGGAGACCTGCGACTTCCGGGTGCGCATCCCGATGCCGGGCGGCGCGGAGTCGCTGAACGCGGGTGTCGCGGCGGGTGTCGTGCTGTACGAGGCGTCGCGCCGCAGGAGCTGAGCAGGGCGGGGGCTGGAATCAGTCCTGGTCAGGCGATCTTGACGGGCCTCGGACATTTCGAGGCCGTCAAGGCAGTGTCCTATCGACAAGTCACTCGGTTAGATGAGTGTGGACACCAGAACGCCCCGGCCCGGGTTCGACGAGACGCCCTTGAGCATGGTCAAGGTGAACTGCGATCCCGCGCAGGTCATCGTGAACCACGCCAGCTTCCGGGTGAAGCTCGGCCAGAGCCAGACCGTGCGCGGCGCGCGCGGCATGGCGGACACTGCCAGGATCCCCGTGGTCGGTGGCACGCGCGCGGGGGCGCGCCGTCGTACGCCCGTTGTGTGGAGCGGGAGATCCGCGCCGGGCGACCCGGGGGCGACCGGCCTGCTGCAGGCCGTGCGCAACTCCGGCTCCGCGTACACGGACCCGCACGCGGGCGCGCACGCCGGTGACGCGTACGGCAGTGGCCCCTTTGCCGGCGGCGCGTACGACGACGGGACGACCGGATTCCGCGGCACGGACTACGACCGGCCCGACCTCGGCTCGGGCGATCCGGCCATCACCGGTGCCACACAGGTGCTTCCCCGTGTCGGGCTCGCCTCCCGCCGTGGCGCGGCCGATGACACCCGGCCCTCGCCGGTGATGGGCGGCGGGGGCCCGCTGCTGCCGCACATGCGGCGCGCAGCCGACGCCTACGACGCGTACGAGCCCTACGGCCAGGAGGCCGAGGAAGAGCCCGACTTCACCTATGTGATTCCTGAGCGGGAGCAGGCCGCCGACTCCGCCGTCCGGCACGCCTACTACCCAGGGCGCCGGATGAACCTCGGCGTCGTGCTGCTTCCTCTCCGGGTGTTCCTCGGCTTCATCTCGATCTACGCGGGCATGGGCAAGCTCTGCGACCCCGTCTACTTCGACGGCGGCGAGCGCGGCTCCATGGTCAAGTGGCTGCACTCGCTGGACCCCTGGGCGATCGCCGGGCCACTGCGCGACTTCGCGCTCTCACACCCGGTCGGCGCCGGGCTCACCGTGGCGTTCCTGCAGGTCGTCGTGGGCGTGCTCACCGTCCTCGGACTCTGGCAGCGGATCGCCGCCGTCGTCGGCGCCCTGCTCTCCGCCGCGCTGATCATGACGGTGAGCTGGCGCACCGCCCCGGTCTACGACGCACCGGACATCATGACCCTCGCCGCCTGGTCGCCGCTTATCATCGCGGGCGCCCCCGTCTACTCCGTCGACGGCCGCCTCGCCGGCGAAGCCTGGCGGACCCTGGGTCCGCGCTCCGAGCTGGGGGACCTCCGCCGCCGGGTGCTGCGCCGTGGTGGGATGCTCGCCGCCGTCGTGGTCGGGCTGACCCTGCTGGTCGGCTCGATGCTGGGCGGGGCCGTGCGCTCGTCGGAGCTCGTGACGGTGCCGGGTCCGAACGTGGACCCCACCAACCACCTGCCCGGCTCCCCGCTGCCCGAGGAGTCGGGCGAGCGCAACCCCTCCCAGGAGGCCAAGCGGCGTCCCGAACCCACCAAGAGCCAGTCCAGCAGCCCCGCCGCCGAGCGGACCGAGCCGTCCGATGCCGCCTCCGAGTCCGAGAGCACCGGGCAGGCGGGTACCCCCAGCGAATCGCAGGGCGCGGGCAACGAGTGGCAGCCGCCCTCCCAGTCGCGGCCGGCGGACCCCCCGTCCGACAGCTCCCGCCCCTCGACGAGCGGCGGCGGCTCGGCCTCCGGTGGTGGCTCGGCCTCCGGTGGCGGCGGGACCGGCGACGGCGGCTCCCGCAGCGGTGGGACCGGCAACGGCGGAGGCGGCAGCAGCGGGGGCAACAGCAACCCGATCGGCGGCCTCCTGGGCTGACCCCCTACGCGCAGAGCCCCGGCCACCCTGCGGTGGTCGGGGCTCTACGCTTACGTGGGAAGGGACGCCTCAGGAACCGTGTCCCGCCAGCTCCTTGGCCGCCTCCGTCAGGTCCTTCGCGGTGTCGATAGCCCGCCAGTACGCCCCTTGCGGCAGCGGGAACCCGGCCAGCGCACGTTCCCGTG
The DNA here is from genome assembly GCF_042731955.1 of Streptomyces sp. NPDC059828. Lineage (NCBI taxonomy): Bacteria > Bacillati > Actinomycetota > Actinomycetes > Kitasatosporales > Streptomycetaceae > Streptomyces > Streptomyces sp. NPDC059828. The sequence goes on from NZ_JBHWIW010000017.1 coordinate 8,962, forward strand.
CCAGCCGTGGGAACGTCGTACGCTCATGGTCGCCCCGGTCGGGCAGCAGGCCGGTGAAATCCGCGGAGAACACGTACACGCCCGCGTTGATCAGATACGGGGACGGCGGCGACTCGATGAAGTCGAGTACGTGCCCGAACTCGTCGGTCTCCACGGCCCCCCACGGAATGCGGGGACGGGCGAGGGCGAGCGTCGCGGTAGCGTCCCGCTCGGCGTGGAAGGCGGCCATCTCGCGCAGCGAGAAGCGCGTCCAGATGTCGCCGTTGGTGGCGTACCAGGGCTCGTCCGGGTGCGGGAGGCCCTTGGCGGCGTACTTGAGGCCGCCGCCCCGCCCCAGCGGCTCCTCCTCGACCACGGTGGTGACGCGCAGCGGTAGCACGGCGCTGTCGAGCCACTCCTGGAGCACCTCGGCGAGATGCCCGCAGGACACCACGACGTCGGTCACGCCCTCTTCGGCCAGCCAGGAAAGCTGATGGCCGATGATCGGAATCCCGGTCCCGGGAATCTCGACCATCGGTTTGGGGCGGTCGTCGGTGTAGGGGCGCAGTCGCGAGCCCTGGCCGCCCGCCAGGACCACGGCCTGCGTCGGATACACATGCATACGGGCACGATATGCGGTGCCACGTGGATCACTTCGACGGGTCCCGGGTTAACGGGACCTCCGTGCGTGCGGCGGTCAGCTGCCCTGCGCCTGCTGCGAGACACCGGCGGCGAACGAGGTGTCGCAGACGGGCCGGGAGTACGACTGCGCCCGTGTCGGACCGTAGTGCTCCACCGCGGCGCGGCCGAGCTCCCGCGCGATCGTCATGCAGTGCTGCGCGAGGGACGGACGCTCCTCGACCTCGCGCTGGAGGTGGGTGAGCGCGGTGCCCGGGTCCTTCTCCTGGAGCTCGGCGAGCAGCTTGTCGCGCAGAACGTCCTGCGGCGCACGGGACTTGGCGGGGACCGATACATTCTGCGAGGACGCGGTGAGCATCTGCGACTCGGTGTGACGCCCGGCCCAGGGGACGCTGGTGACCGCGAGAGTTCCGGAGAGCACCAGGACGACGGGCAGGACGAGGGCGAGAGAACGGCCGATACGGCGGGGTGTGGTGGTCACGCAGGCGAGCGTAGCGGCCAGTAGTGATTTGGCGACATTTGGTCACCCTCCCGGGTGATCGTTCGAGTGCATATTTCGAATCGGGTGTTGACGCGGCGGGGCGAACTGTCCGATCTGCCGGGGTATTTACGGGCACACGAGAAACGGCCCCTCCTCGCCGAAGCGAGGAAGGGCCGCCCACACAACTCCCCGGAGGGGATGCTCAGTCGCTGAGGCGCTCGCCCGTCGACGTCGAGAAGACATGCGTCTCGCCCGGCTGCGGCACGACATGCAGCTCGGCGCCCTTGGCCGGCACGTTCCGCCCGCTCACCCGGACCACCAGGTCCTTCAGCTCGCCGTCGACCTCGGCGCTTCCGTACACGTAGCCGTCCGCACCGAGCTCCTCGACCACGTTGACCGTCATCGCCAGACCGGCAGGCGCGTCCGCCGCGCTCTTCGACAGCGCCTGCGCGGCGGCGGCACCGTTCAGCTCGACCACATCGAAGTGCTCCGGCCGCACACCGACCGTCACCGTGCGGTCGCCCCGGTCGGCGGCGGCGGCCAGTGCCTCACGGGAGACGGGCACCACGCTGTTGCCGAACCGCACACCGCCGTCGGTGATCGGCACCTCGACGAGATTCATCGCCGGAGAGCCGATGAACCCCGCGACGAAGAGGTTCGCCGGCCGGTCGTACATGTTCCGCGGGGTGTCGATCTGCTGGAGCAGTCCGTCCTTCAGCACCGCCACCCGGTCGCCCATCGTCATGGCCTCGACCTGGTCGTGGGTCACGTACACCGTGGTGATCCCGAGCCGGCGCTGAAGCGAGGCGATCTGCGTACGGGTCGACACCCGCAGCTTCGCGTCCAGGTTCGACAGCGGCTCGTCCATCAGGAACACCTGCGGCTCCCGCACGATGGCCCGCCCCATCGCCACCCGCTGCCGCTGACCACCGGACAGCGCCTTGGGCTTGCGGTCCAGGTACTCGGTCAGGTCGAGGATCTTCGCCGCCTCCTCGACCTTCTGCCGAATGGTGTCCTTGTCCACCCCGGCGATCTTCAGCGCAAAGCCCATGTTCGCGGCCACGGTCATATGCGGATAGAGCGCGTAGTTCTGGAACACCATGGCGATGTCCCGGTCCTTCGGCGGGAGGTGGGTGACATCGCGGTCGCCGATGCGGATGGATCCGCCGTCCACGTCCTCCAGGCCCGCGAGCATCCGCAGGGAGGTGGACTTGCCGCAGCCCGACGGGCCGACCAGGACGAGGAACTCCCCGTCCGCGATCTCGATCTCGAGCCCGTCGACGGCGGGCTTGGTGGAGCCCGGATAGATCCGGGATGCCTTGTCAAAGGTGACAGTGGCCATGCTGATGTGTCCCTTCACCGGCAGGAACGTGCCGGACGATCCGAGTAAAGGAAGGATGGGTCCAGTCCACCAGGGTGAACGTCCAGGTGACGGTACCTGGCGAAGTCCGTTTTGTCAGCGGCCTCCGGGCAGCGGAATTCTCGAACGGGCCCGCTCGAGTCCGGTTACACTCATCCGCAGCGCCTCCTTAGCTCAGCTGGCCAGAGCACCGCTCTTGTAAAGCGGGGGTCGTCGGTTCGAACCCGACAGGGGGCTCCAGCGAAAAGACCCCCAGCCGATCATGGCTGGGGGTCTTTGACATCCACGGCTGACATCAACGGCAGCGGTCACTCACGGCCGGGCCGCCTCTTGAGCAGCCGGTCCATGTGACTGATCGCCTCCCTCTGTGTGTCCTGCACGACGTGTGTGTAGACGTCCATGGTCAGGCTGATCTGGCTGTGGCCGAGGATCTCCATCACGACCCGGGGCGCGACCCCGGCGGCGGTGAGCAGGGTGGCGCAGCCGTGCCGGGCGTCGTGCAGCCGGACGAGTCGGAGACCGGCCGCTTCGCTGACGCGGACGAAGGACCGGTGCACGTTCCGCGGCTCGATCGGTCGACCGGTGCGGGTGGCGAAGACGTAGCCCGTGGTGGTCCAGTCGATCCCGGCCGCTGCGTACGCCGTCTTCTGCCGCATCCGGTGCCAGCGCAGGGGAGCGATGCACATGGCCGGCAAGGGCACGGCACGTGATCGGCGCCCCTTGGTCTCGTCGTTGTAGAGCACCCCGCGTCGGCGCTGCACCTGCTGGCGGACCAGGAGGACGCGGTTCTCCAGGTCGATGTCCTGCCAGCGCAGACCGACGATCTCGCCACGGCGCAGGCCCATGGCGATGGCCAGCACGAAGGCCGCGTACAGCGGGTCCCGGCGCGCCCTTGTGAGGAAGTCCAGGGTCTCGTCGAGTGACCATGGGCTCAGCTCGCGGGGGACGGGCCGCGGGGGCTCCATGAGCTTCGCCACGTTCCGGGTGATCAGCTCCTCGCGGCAGGCGGCGGAGAGCGCCGTACGCAGGACGCGATGCGATTCTTTGGCAGTCGCCGTAGTGGTGTTCTTCTCCAACTGGAGGAGGAAGCGGCGGACGTCCGGGGCGCTCAGGGACTCCAGCCGCTTCGTGCCGAGCCAGGCGAGGAGCCAGCCCGATGCGCAACCAGCTTACGAACCCCGGTCTCTCACCCCAAGGGCCAGACCTCAAACTCTCTCCACGCCACCCGTGCGGATCAGCTCGGGTGCAAGGATCACCAGGCCGACCGCTGGTCTCGACAATCGTTCGGGGTCTGCTCGGGCAACCATTCATAGCCTTGGTCCGTCCGCCACAGGCAACCGGGGCTCGGGGGGAAGTCTTCGTTGGGCGGGGCTGGCTGGTGAAACCGCTGAGTGCGCGGGAGGGACACTTCCACCAGCTTGCCGTCGTGGATCATCCATAGGCCGAAGCAGTCGTCCTCCTCGTCATGGATCAGCACCTGTACGCTCTCCGGCCGAGGCCAGGGCAGGGACTCCAGGCTTTTCAGGAGTCCAGATCGCGAGCGCATACTGTTGAACTCGATGAACCACGCATTGTCGATCCCCCACCTGCCTCCGACAGGCGAGAACGTGCCCCTCCAAGTGCGTTCCTCATCAAACCGGGTCAGCGGTTCCATGACGTGCTCCGCGTTCAACGCCAGCACGATGACCTCTGCAACTCTGCTCATGCCGCCATACCACCGCCCGTCAGTGCCCTGCAGCAATCAAGTTCTCCGCGCAGCACTCGTCAGGCTCGGGCCGTCCATCAGCAGAGGTGAGAGTCACACCAGGCCAGGGCGGTGCTCGCCCCCGAGTCGCTTCGGGACGAAGCGCTCGCTCCATTAGGGTGCGCTGCATGACCGACGCCCCGGCCTGTCCTGAGTGCAGCCAGCCGATGAAGTCCGGCGGCCTCATCCTCTCTCGGCGGGAGGACGATGGCCGGCGGACCTGCCGGACGCTATGGAGTTGTTCCGGTCGGCATGTCTGGTGGCGCTGGGCTGACCGGCCGGACGAGCCCTTGGAGGTCTGCCCGGTCCCGGACGTGTTGCGCTGACATCCACCGCTGACATCAACGACCCCAGACGCCGATAGCACTCGGCAGCCGGTCATGGCCCCGGTGCACGAGGCAGGCCCCGTCAAGGGTGGTGGGTGATCGAACTTGTAAAGCGGGGGTCGTCGGTTCGAACCCGACAGGGGGCTCCAGGCGAAGGGCCAGCTCAGGGGGGCATCCCCCGGCGCTGGCCCTTCCGCGTGATCACGGCCGTGGCCACCTGCGTGCCAGAAGGCGGGGGATTCCCGTCCTTCCCGGCCTGGCGGGTCATCTCTCCGGGCTTCCCCGCGATGTGCTGATCACGGTCGCTCGTCATGTGCTGGTAGATCAGCGCGGCCCGGTCGTGCTGTGACCCATCCCCGTCATGAGCTCGCGCGTGCCGGCCCCGGCGCTGGAGGCCAGGGTGTTCCCGGTGTGGCGCAGGTCGTGGAAGTGCACGTCCCCCGAGACGCTGGCCTTGGTACGGGCAGCGGCCCATTCGTCCCGGAAGTTGCTTCGTCGGAGGAGTCCGCCGCGGGGGCCCTTGAAGAGGCGACCGTCCTGTCCCACCCCGGCGAAGTGCTCCAGGTGGTGAGCGAGCTCGGGGACGAGCTCGGCCGGGAAGACGACCGGCCGGACACCGGCGGCGGACTTCGGTGCCTTGTCGGCCAGCCTGCCGGTCTGCAGCTCGGACTGGGCACGCGGACCAGGACCACGGACCGGGTCAGACCGAGGTCCCGACGGCGCAGCGACGACAGCTCACCGAACCGGAGCGTGGTGAAGGCGGCGAGGAGGACAGGCGAGGAGCCGGCCCGATTCGCTGCCCAGCGTTAGGGCCATGATCTTTGGCCCCATGGGTCGGCTCCGGTACGCCATCGAGGATGAGTCTCTTGGACGAGGCGAAGGGCTCACCGACGGGCCATCAGCATCCCTGATGGCCCGTCACAAAACTTGTAATTAGTGATCGTTGAGGAATTGGAAGTGGTAGGAGCCCGAGTTGTCCGAGGGCTCATGCGAGACTACGACGTCGAATTTGTGGTTTTCCGCGAGGTTGTACTTGCCGCCGTCCGAGGCGTCCCGGTAGCTGCACTTACCGTCGTTCTTCTCGTCGGTGAGGCTGTACAGGAGGTCGCCGCTGTCGTAATCGAAGACGTTCACCCACGCCTTCTTGCCGTCGGTCTTGGTGTCGCAGACCTTGAGGTAGTCGCCGCGCTCCTCGATGTAGGCCGCCGCGTGCTTACCCCTGTCGTACAGCGGTCCGTGGTCCCAGTTCACCGCCTGCGCCGAGCCCGGCGTCATGGCCACCGCGACAGCGCCCATGGCCAGTGCGGACATTCCGCCCTGAACTATTCGCTTGATGCGCAATTCAATCTCCCTAGCTTTATGGTGACGAGCCGTCAGAGTGATATGAGGCTAACAGTGGATGTTGGTCACCTCGCTCGCCAGGGTGGCTTCAAGTTCCCGAAGGGTGCCGCTGCATGCCGGGCGATCTACACGATCCCGGAACTTGAAGCCGCCCTGGGGTGAAGGCGTGTTAGGCGTGGGCGACTTGCCCGCTCCCAGGAAGGTTTTGTACCGCTCTTGACGTCCACGGAAGGCGCTGATCGTCTGCGGCCATGGCCACGGACCCGAGCGAGTACGACAAGGCAATGCCGATAGTGGCGGCCCATATGGCGAAGATCGAGCGGGCGGTCAACCGGGCCCGTTTCGCTCACGCCGGACAGCCGTACACGGTAGTCCGTCACGCTCTTGTCGAAGCGCTGCGAGACGAAGGCGCGCAACGAGTCGTACCGCAGGTCGTCGACGAGCTGGCACGGCAGACCTCTGAGGAATCCTGCCCCCGCCCTGACATCCACAGCTGACATCAACGACGCCGGACAGCAGTAGCCACAACCGGCCGTTCGGGTTGTCAACGGTCCCTGGCCTCGGGGGCGAAGGGCAGGCCGGTCGCCAGTGCGCGGCGGCCGACGACCAGTGCCTCCCCGAGGAAACCGACCCCGATGGACAGTTGCACGGGCCGGGCTTCTTCGTGCATACCCATCGCGACAGCGAGCAGTCCGAACCCGGCCATCACCACCAGGGATACGCCGATCACCAAGAAGGTGCGGCCGGTGTAGCGGTGCCACAGCACCCCGCCCTTGTCGAAGATCTGAATGGTCGCTCCGCGCACCCCGCCCAATGCAAGCCCCAAGGCGGCGCCCGCCACCACCCAGGTGAGGTCAGCGCCAGTCAGCTCCTCGGCTTCGTGCAGCGCCCAGGCCCCCAGGCCGGTCAGCACGATCGGCGGTACGAACAGATCACGCGCGTTGAGGGGTTCGCCGACCAGCCGCTTTGCGATCACCGCGAGGGCGCCGACAGCGATCAGCGCCACGACCAGCCATGTGTTCATTTCCCAGCCCCCAGTTTCATAGCTTGACCATGCTAAAAAAGAATTTAGCCTGCCCGTGCTATAAAGACAATGTGCCGAAGATTGTGGACCCCGAGGCCCGCCGCCGGGCCGTGGCCGAAGCCGTCTTCCGGGTCGCTGCCCGGGACGGCCTGGAGAACGCGTCACTGCGCAACGTCGCCGAGGAGGCGGGACTGGCCATTGGGTCGGTCCGCCACTACTTCCGCGACCACGCCGAGTTGATGATCTTCGCGATGGACGAACTCGCCCGTCGCATCGGCGAACGCATCCGTACGCACGCAGAACGCCTCCTGTCGCCCGCCTCCACCATCGACCGCCGCGCCGCCACGGAAGAACTGCTGGAAGAGTTCCTTCCGCTGGACGCCGCACGCCGCGAAGAGGCCGTCCTGCTGCTGACCTTCACCACAGCGGCGCGTACTCAGCACGAACTGCGCCCTCGAGCAAGCAAGTTGGACGAGGATTCGCGGGCGCTGATAACCCGCGTCCTGGGGGAAGCGCAACGCATGGGCAGCCTCCTGCAGGACACCGACATCACCCTGGAGAGCCTGCGCCTGACCGCACTGCTCGACGGCCTCCTGGTCCAGGCCGTGCTACAGCCGGACCGCACGACCCCAGAGGTGATGCGGCAGGTGCTGCAGCGGCACCTGGACACACTCACAGGTGGTTAGTAGCCGCGGGGAGGCAAGAGTGGCCGTGCGCTCCCGTACGCATGGGCCGGCCATCGGTGCCGGGTCCTGAGTGCTGCTACTCAGGACCCGGTCCTGCTTTCGAGCGAGCCGCTGCGGGAAGCGGACGGTGGTTCGGTGGCTTGCTCGATGTACGGGCTCGACGGCACCGAGCATCCGTCGGTCCCGCCGTCAGTGCCGCCCCGCGATCTTGTTCGCGAGGGTCGCGATCCGGTCCGTCTCCGTGCTGCGCCCCGCGAGTTCGCGGCGGTCGGCGGCGCGGAAGGCGGCGTACAGGGCATGGACACCGAGCCAGCGGAAGGGCTCTGGCTCCCATTTGCGGACCTTGTGGTTGACCCAGGGGAGGGCGGTCAGGTCCGTGGGGCCGGACTGGCCGGAGTCCTGCTGGATGAGGTCGCGCAGGGTGCGGGCGGCGAGGTTGGCGGTGGCGACGCCGGAGCCGACGTAGCCGCCGGCCCAGCCGAGGCCGGTGGAGCGGTCGAGGGTGACGGTGGCGCACCAGTCGCGGGGCACGCCGAGGACGCCGGACCAGGCGTGGTCGATGCGGACGCCTGCGAGCTGGGGGAAGAAGCGGGTGAGGATGGCGCGCAGATCGTCGATGGTGGCGGGTTGGGTGCGGCCGGCGTTGTCGGTGCGGGAGCCGTAGCGGTAGGGGATTCCGCGTCCGCCGATGGCGATGCGGTTGTCGGCGGTGCGCTGGGCGTACATGTACGCGTGGGCCATGTCGCCGAGGGTTTCGCGGCCTTCCCAGCCGATGGCGTCCCAGAGCGTGGCCGGGAGCGGCTCGGTGGCGATCATGGAGGAGTTCATGGGGAGCCAGGTGCGGCGCTGGTGGGTGAGGGAGGCGGTGAAGCCTTCGGTGCAGCGCAGCACATAGGGGGCGCGGACGGTGCCGTAGGGGGTGACGGCGTGTTTGGGCTTGATCTCGGTGACCGGCGTGGATTCGTGGATGGTGACGCCGAGTGCCTCGACGGCGGCGGCGAGTCCGTTGACGAGTTTGACGGGGTGGATCCGCGCTCCGTGGGGCGTCCAACTGGATCCGACGGCTCCGGCGACGCGGATGCGTTCGGCGGTGGCGCGGGCGCCGTAGAGTTCGCGGTCCTTCTCGCCGAGGGCGATCTCGACGGTGTGGAAGTCTCTGAGCCGCGCGAGTTGGGCGGGCGTGTAGGCGACTTCGAGCACGCCGCCGTGGTGGACGTCGGCGTCGATGTTCTCGGCGCGGGCGGTGTCGATGACTTCGGTGACGGTGTTGTTCATGGCCTGCTGGAGGCGTACGGCGGCTTCGTGGCCGTGCAGTCTGGCGTAGCGGTCGCGGCCCGCGATGCCGTTGTAGAGCCAGCCGCCGTTGCGTCCGGAGGCGCCGTAACCGCAGAACCTCGCTTCCAGCAAGGTGATGTTGAGGAACGGGACGGCCTTCTTGAGGTAGTACGCCGTCCACAGGCCGGTGTATCCGCCGCCGACGATGCAGACGTCGGCTGTGGTGTCGCCGGGCAGGGGTTCCCGGGGTGCGGGGACGCCTGCCTGCGCGTACCAGAACGATATGCCGCCGTTGACGGTGCTCATCTCTTTCCTGCCCATGCGTGGTCCGTGTGTGCCCGGACGTTACTGCTCCGGATCGGTTTTGGCGATGAGCGAGCGGGTGCGGTCCCTTACGCTCCGTTGATGATCGATATCCCGGAGGCGCTGGTGGCGTCGCAGATCAGGTGGAACGGGGAAGCCGGCCGTGCCTTCGTCGAGGGGCTGCCGGGGCGGGTGGAGGAGCTCGCCGGGCGGTGGGGGCTGCGGGTCACGGGTCCTTCGATGCACGGGGTGGCTTCGCTGGTGCTGCCGGTGGTCCGAGAGCGCGACGGTGTGCGGGCCGTGCTGAAGCTGCAGGTCCTGGATTCCGAGAACGCGGGTGAGCCGCTCGCCCTTCGGAGCTGGGACGGCGACGGGGCCGTACTGCTGCTTGATCATGATCTGGATACGGGGACCTTGCTGCTGGAGCGTCTGGCGGGGCCGCATCTGTCGTCGGTGGAGGACGACCGGGAGGCCGTGCGGATCCTCGCGGATCTGCTTGCTCGGCTTACGTCCATGCCTGCTCCCATGACCGGGCTGCGCCGTCTCGGGGATATCGCGGCGGCGATGCTCGAGCGGGTGCCTGCGGCGGTGGGCGCGCTGGTGGACGAGGGCGAGGGGGCGCTGCTGCGGGACTGCGCTGCGGCGGTGCGTGAGGTCGTGGATGAGCCGGGGGACCGGCTGCTGCACTGGGATCTGCACTACGACAACATCCTGGCGGCGGAGCGTGAGCCGTGGCTGGTGATCGATCCGAAGCCGATGGCCGGTGACCCGGGGTTCGAGTTGCTGCCGGCGCTGGTGAACCGGTTCCGGTCCGACGCGGGTGCGACGCAGTGGCGCTTCGACCTGCTGACGGAGCGGCTGGGCCTGGACCGTGAGGGACGGGAGCGGGCACGGGCGTGGACGCTGGGGCGGGTGCTGGAGAACGGGCTGTGGGATGTGGCGGAGGGTGCGCCACGGCTCCAGCCGGAGCAGGTGTTCATCGCGCGGACGATGCTCGCTCGCTGAGCAGTGCCGGGCAGTGCCGGGCAGTGCGGCTTCCGGGTGCGGGGTTGGCGGGGCTGTGTGAGTCTTGCGGCGTGGCCGGGGGGCGGGGGTGCTGACGAGGGAGATGGTCATGGACCAGCTCGGAGACAAGCCCGAACAGATCCGGAAGCATCTGGAAGAGGAGAAGCAGCGGCACGCCCGGGAGGCGGGTGCTTCCCCTGCCGGTGCCGGTGCCGGTGCCGGTGCCGGTGCCGGTGCCGGTGCCGGTGGCGATGGGGCGTCGCGTGAGACGCCGGGTGAGGACGCGTACGACGATCTGTCGGACGAGTCCCTGGGCGACCTAGGCGACGTGCTCAGGAACGAGTACCGGGGTGGTGGGCCGGAGAAGGGGTAGGGGTAGCCGCTCCGGCTGCCTGTTCATACCCGCGCGGGTACGAGGCCACGGTTCACCGCCCGGACCGCGAGCATGGCTGCCTCGATGCCGCTGTTGAACGACACCTCGGAGAGCACGCCGGGGGCCGCGACCTGGTCACCGGCGAGGAAGACACCGTCGCCGCGGTCGACGCGGGGGCGGTCCCGCCAGGTCGTGCCCGGCCGGTCCACGGCGCCCGTGCGACCGTTCGCGACGGACGCCCGCCGCCACGTGGTGCGTGCGCGCCAGTCCGGGAAGCCGAGGTCGAGCAGGCGTTCCGCGCGGGCGACGCCGTCGGCCTTCGACTCCCCGGGGGCGATGGGGAGCTGCGCCTGGACGAGCTGTTCCCCTTCGGGGGCGAGGCCGGGGTCCTGAGCGGTGAACCGTTCGATCCAGCCCGGAGCGTCGAGGTCGGAGATGGCGAACAGGTCGCCCTTGCGGCTCCTGAGCGCCAGGTCCAGCAGGGCCGTACGGCCGCTGTCCCAGCGCAGGCCGTCGTCCCCGGTGAGCCGGCGGGCGGCGTCGAGCGAGGTGGCGACGATGACCGGGCCGTCCTCGGGGAGGGTCTGGACGCGGGCACCGATCTCGATGCGTACGCCGTTGTCCCAGGCGTGCGCGAGCATCCGCTCGGCCATGGGGCCCCAGCCGCCGCGCACGTACCGAGCCTCGGGCGGAAGCTTGGCGGCACGCCGCAACCGCGCGTGCACGAAGGTGGCGGAGAGCGAGCCGGGGTCGTGGTGGAAGAGGGCCACGGCGGCGTGGTTGGCGGCGGCGCGGGCGCCGTCCTCGCCTACCTGTCCGGTGGCCCAGCTCAGGAAATCGCAGTCCACGGGCGCCTGTTCCGGTGTGCGGCGCAGCAGCCGGAGCAGGGCGAGGGGAGGGGTCCTGCGGAGTGTGCCGCGGTGGTGCAGCCGCAGCCGGGTGACCTCGCGGGGTGGAAGCGGGGCGAGCGGTCCGATCAGGTCGCGCCGGGCGAGCCAGCTCCAGTGCGGGCCGCCGCTGTAGAGGGCGTGGGGGCCGTCGTTGGTGCGGTAGGGGCCGGTGTCGGTGCGAGCGCGGCCACCAGGGGTCTGGTGGGCCTCGTACAGGGTCACCCGGGCGCCCGCTTCGGCGGCGGTGATGGCTGCGGTGAGACCGGCGAGGCCGGCGCCGATGACGCTGATGCGGGGCTTGCTCTTCACGTTCTTCACTGGACGCTCCGTTGGGTCGCGGTGTCGCGGTGTCGCAGAGGAGACGGCGCGGGCGGGCCGCTTTGTGACATGCGGCGCGGTCCGGAGCGGGTGTTGTCAGTGGTGTGCGTCACCATGAGGCCCATGGCGCACAGGACGAGGAAGAAGGCGGGCGGCTCCCAGGTGGCGGCGGCCCGGCGGCCCGAGGTCAGACTGCCGCCGCTGCTTCCGTACGGGGACGGGCGGCGGCTGGAGCCCGACGGCGACTACGACGGCTTCGAGCTGGCCGGGCTGGATCTGTCGGGCCAGGAGGGGGCCGGGGCGCGGTTCCTGGACTGTGCGCTGCGCGAGTGTGTGCTGGACGAGACCTCGCTGGTCGGCGCCCGGTTCATCGACTCGGTGCTGACGGGCGTCCGGGGCGTGGGGACCGATCTTTCGGGGGCATCGCTGCGGGATGCGGAGGTGGTGGACGCGCGGATGGGCGGGGTGCAGCTGCACGGTGCGGTGCTGGAGAGAGTGCTGGTGAGGGGAGGGAAGTTCGACTACCTGAATCTGCGCAGCGCCCGGCTGAAGGACGTGGTCTTCGAGGGGTGCGTGCTGTCCGAACCCGACTTCGGCGCGGCGGAGCTGGTGCGCGTGGAGTTCCGGGACTGTGTGCTGCGGCAGACGGATTTCAGCGGGGCCAGCATGCAGGACGTGGATCTGCGGCAGGTGGCCGAGCTGGACATCGCGCGGGGAGTGGAGCGGCTGGCGGGTGCGGTGATCAGCCCGGCCCAGCTGCTTGATCTGGCACCGGCGCTGGCGGCGCAGATCGGGGTGCGGGTGGAGGGCTGAGGGGCGCTCGGGTTTACGGGCTGGCTGGCGGGGCGCTCGGGTTACGGGCGGGCCGGCGGGGTGCGCGGGAAGCGGCTCTGAAGGTCCCAGATCACGGGGTTGTCGGCGAGGCCGTCGTGCAGATCGGTGAGGTCTCCGACCAGATCGTGCAGGAAGTCGCGTGCCTCGCGGCGCAGTTCGGCGTGGCTGAAGGTGAGCGGCTGTTCGTCGCCGGGCATCCAGTCGGCCTCGATGTCCACCCAGCCGAAGCGCCGCTCGAAGAGCATGCGGTCGGTCGACTCGGTGAAGTCCAGCTCGGCGTGCTGGGGCCGGGACGCGCGGGAGCCGAGGGGGTCGCGGTCGAGCAGCTCGACGATGTCGCACAGTGCCCAGGCGAAGTCGAGTACCGGCACCCATCCCCAGGCTGTGGACACCTCGCGGTCCTCCTTGGTGTCCGCGAGGTAGACGTCGCCGCAGAAGAGGTCGTGCCGCAGGGCGTGCACGTCGGCGTGCCGGTAGTCGGTCTGCGGGGGGTCCGGGAAGCGGCGGGAGAGGGAGTAGCCGATGTCGAGCACGCCCTGATGGTGTCACGCCCGCTCGGCCGGCTGTCACGCGCGTGCCCGTGATCTCCCGAGCTCCGGGAACCGGGCCCGCCCGGCTTCCGGAGCGGCGGCGGGCCCTCAGGCGCGGGGGGCCTCAGCCGCTCCGCGGCGGGCCGCCCGGGTGGCCAGCACCTCCAGTGTCCGTTCGCACCAGCGGACGTTCTCCTCCTCGAAGGCGCGTCCGCGCATCAGCGTCAGATACGGGCCGACCCGGTCCTCCTCGCTCAGGTACTCCTCCTCGGAGCGGCCGTCCAGCATGTGGTCGCGCAGTCGCTCGTAGCGGGCCAGCTTGCCGCGGGCCCACTCCAGACGCTCCTCGAGCAGTCCGCGCACCGTTTCAGGGTCGGCTTCGTCCACGGCCTGGATCTTGACCATCAGCTCGTCGCGGATCGTCGTGGGGCGTGGCGGGGCCTCGACGAATGCGCGCAGGGCGGCATGCCCGGGCTCGGTGAGGCTGAACATCCGCTTGTTGGGGCGGCGCTCCTGCTGGACGACGCGTGCGCTGATCAGCCCGTCCGTGGCCAGCCGGTCCAGCTCCCGGTACAGCTGCTGCGGCGTGGCCGGCCAGAAGTTCGCCACGGACACGTCGAAGACCTTGGCCAGGTCGTAGCCGGACGCCTCGCCCTCCAGGAGGGCTGCGAGGACCGCGTACTTGAGAGACACCTGGACACGCTAACACCGAAGTGATTACTCTCCTTCGCACCTACTCAACAAAGTGACTATCCAGGGTGCCTCAGGGGCAAGGGTCCGCTTCCAGCCGAGGTGCCCATGGAGCCCACGGGAACCCACGGAGCCCAAGGGGCAAGGAAGGATCCGTCATGCATCCGTTCCGCAAGGCCGTCGAGTCCGGCGACCACGCCGACATCCCCGCGCTGCTCGCCGAGGACGTCGTCTTCACCAGCCCCGTCGCCTTCCGCCCGTACCAGGGCAAGGCGATGACCACCGCGATCCTGCGCGGCGTCATCCGCGTGTTCGAGGACTTCCGCTACGTACGCGAGATCAACGGCGCCGACGGCCGTGACCACGCGCTCGTCTTCACCGCCCGGGTCGGTGATCGCGAGATCAACGGCTGCGACTTCCTGCACATGAACGAGGACGGCCTCATCGACGACTTCATGGTCATGGTCCGGCCGCTGTCGGCGGCCCAGGCGCTCGCGGAGGCGATGGGCGCCCAGTTCGACGAGATCGGCCGTGAGGCCACGGCCCTGGCCGAAGCCAAGGGCGAAGCCGGAGCCGAAGCCGAAGCCGAGGGCGACGCCGAATCCAGGGCGTCCGGGTCATGAGCGACAGCGACAGCGACCTCGATTTCGACGTCGTCGTCATCGGCGCCGGCAACGCCGGCCTGACCGCGGCCACCACCCTCCAGCGGGCCGGCGTCCGCACCCTCCTCGTCGAGCGCCACAGTGTCCCCGGCGGCTGTGCGACCTCCTTCCGGCGTGGCCGGTACGAGTTCGAGGTCGCCCTGCACCAGCTGTCCGGGCTCGGCACGGAGGGCCAGGCGTTCTCCCTGCGCCCGCTGCTCACCTCGCTGGGCGTCGCCGAGCACCTGGAGTTCGTCGAGGAGCGCGACCTCTACCGTGCCGTGGTCCCCGGGGTGTACGACGTGACGCTGCCCGCGGACTGGGCGGGGGCGATCGACGTGCTCGAAGCGGAGTTCCCCGGCAACCGCAGCCGTATCGAGAGGTTCTTCGACCTCGTGCGCAACGTCACCTTCTGGCAGGTGGCCGCGATGGACGGTCTGCCCGCCGAGCAGGTGGACCCGCTGCTGTTCCGCCAGGGCCTGCGGCCCTTCAAGGACGTGCTGGACGACCACTTCGACGACGAGCGCCTCAAGTCGGTGCTCGGAGCCTACTGGGGCTATCTCGGGCTGCCCCCGTCCCGGCTGCCGTTCCAGGACCTGGCGCTGGTGCTGTTCGCGTATCTGGAGTTCAAGCCCTGGCACATACGCGGGGGTTCGCAGATGCTCTCGCGGGCACTGCTGGACTCGTTCCTGCGCGCGGGGGGCGAGGTCCGCTTCCACACCGCGGCGGCGGCCATCCGCACCCGCGGCGGGCGGGTCGCGGGCGTCAGGCTGGACACCGGCGAGCGCGTGAGCGCCGCCGAGGTGGTGTCCAACGTGTCCCTCCCCGCGACCTACGCCATGCTCGAAGGCCTGCCCGCACCCGCTGCCGTCGCCCGCGACCTCGGCACCCGGCGCCCCGGCATCTCCGGCTTCGTGCTGCACATGGGCCTGGACGCCACCCCCGCGGAGCTCGGCTTCACCGCGAGCACCAACTTCGTGAACGTCGACATGGACGACGACCGCACCTTCGCGGCCATGCGCGGCCTGGAGCCGGTGCGGGGGATCGTCGCGTCCTCGTACGACGTCGAGCCCATCGGCTTCGCACCGCCCGGCGCCAGCCATGTCAGCCTGATGACGCTCCAGTACGCGGACGCCTGGCAGGCCCTGCCGCCGGCCGAGTACGCCCTCGCCAAATTCGCTTACGCCGAGGGCCTGCTGGACCTCCTGGAGACCGTCACCCCGGGCGTGCGCGACGCGATCGAGGAGGTGGACGTGGCCACCCCGCTGACCATGGAGCGCTACCTGGGCCATCCGGGCGGAGCCTTCTACGGATACGAGCAGGACGCCGCCGACGGCTGGCCGTTCCGCGGGATCCGGCGCGAGAGCCATGTGCCCGGGCTGCATCTGGCGGGTTCCTGGGTGGGCATGGGCGGGTTCCAGCCGACCCTTCAGTCGGGGGCCGCTGTCGCGGGCCGACTGCTCGAGTCCAAGGGAGCGTACGCATGAAGCACCCGTTGGCCGCGCGCTACGACGGCCACGACGAGATCCAGGCGGAGATCGACCGCCGCGCCGCCCGGCCCGTCCAGGAGGTGCCGACCGGGGCCGTCGAGCGCCACCACCCCAGGCGGCTGCGGCTCGTCGTCGACGAGATCCGCATCGAGACGTCCAGCACCCGCACCTTCCGGCTGCGCCGTGAGGACGGGCAGCCGCTGCCGCCGTTCCTGGCCGGGCAGTACGTCAACGTCTTCACGGACGGCACGAGCCGCCCGTACGCCATCGCCTCAGGCCCTGCCGAGCACGGGCGGCACTACGACCTGACCGTGCGGCGCGTCCCCGGAGGCAGGATCAGCAACCTGCTCATCGACACCCTGGCCGTCGGTGACCGGCTCACCACCACCGGCCCCATGGGCATTTTCCACCACAATCCGCTCTTCCACGGCGATGATCTCGTCTTCCTCGCCGGGGGCTCGGGCGTGGTCCCCGCCATGAGCATGCTCCGCGAGATCACCGCGAGTGACTCCTCGCGCCGCCTCCACCTGGTTTACGGCTCGCGCGACACAGAAGACGTCATCTTCCGCGACGAACTCGGCGCCCTCGCCGAGGTCCACCCCGACCGCGTCCGGGTGGACCATGTGATCGGCGGACTGCTCACGGCCGCGACGATCGGCGAGCTGACCGGTCCGCTGCGCGGCCGGATGGTGTACGTCTGCGGGCCGCAGGCGATGTATCCGTACGCGCTCGAACAGCTCACGCGGCTCGGCCACCCTCGCCGCCGGGTCCGCTTCGAGGCCAACGGCGCGCCCGCACGCCCCGAGGCCCAGCCGCACTGGCCGTCCGGCACGGACGGCACGGAGCCGGTGACGGTCACCGCGCGCGGTACGCGCTTCCGTTCGCCCCGAAACCGCCCGCTGCTCGACGCCCTGGAGGACCACGGCGTACGACCCGAGGCGGCGTGCAGGTCGGGCGAGTGCGGGATGTGCCTGGTGCGGGTGGTCAGCGGCGAGGTGCACACGGCGGAGGAGGCGCGGCTGCGGACGGCGGACGAGCGGTTCGGCTACACGCACAGTTGCGTGGCCTATCCGCTCACGGACGTGGAGATCGAGGTCTGAACCGACCCGATCGCCGGAATCCGACATTCCAGGCATAGGATCGCTGACGTGCACCCGCGTCAGCGATCCCTCCTCTGTACCGCCGTCTCCGTGTTCGCCCTGATCACCCTCGGCGGCACCGCGTGCACCGCACCGGAGAGCCTTGGCGCCGGTGTCAAGGGCGCACCGGGCGCGGCGGGTCTGCGCGACCCGTACTTCCCCAAGCTCGGCAACGGCGGGTACGACGTCAGCCACTACGCGCTCACGCTCGACTACGAGCCCAAGACGAGCCATCTCTCCGGCACGGCCACGATCACGGCGCGCGCCACCCAGGACCTGAGCGCGTTCAACCTGGACCTCCACGGCATGACCGTGCACGCCGCGACCGTCGGCCAGGCCCCCGCCGCCGTGAACCGCTCCGGCGACGAGCTGACGCTGCGCCCGCGGGACGAGATCGCCAAGGGCAGCACCTTCCGTGCCGTCGTCCGCTATTCCGGCTCTCCGCTGACCATCACCGACCCGGACAAGTCCCGTGAGGGCTGGCTGAAGACCGCGGACGGCGCGGTGGCCCTGGGCCAGCCGACGGGCTCGATGGCCTGGTTCCCCGGCAACCACCACCCCAGTGACAAGGCGACGTACGAGACCACGGTCACCGTCCCCAAGGGCCTGACCGCAGTCTCCAACGGGGAACTGCGCTCGCAGCGGCCCACATCGGACGGGAAGCGCACCACTTTCGTCTGGCGCTCGGCCGAGCCCATGGCGAGCCACGCGACGACGGTCGGCATCGGGTCGTATGTCACCAAGTCGTACCGCCCGGCGGACGGCGGCGTCCCCGTCTACACGGCCGTGGACAAGACCGTGGCCCCGCGCACCGCGAAGCTGCTGGCCCGCATCCCCGAGCTGATGGACTGGGCGGTCTACAACTTCGGCCCGTATCCCTTCTCTTCGACGGGCGCGATCGTCGAACGCTCCGACGACGTCGCCTACGCCCTGGAGACCCAGAGCCGTGCGGTGCTGCCGGAGGCGTCCTTCGAACCGGAGACCCTCGTCCACGAGATCGCCCACCAGTGGTTCGGCGACTCCGTCACCCCGGAGACCTGGCAGGACGTCTGGCTCAGCGAGGGCTTCGCGACGTATGCGGAGTGGCTGTACCGCGAGGACTTCGGGAACACGCCGGCGAGCGAGAGCTTCCGGGAGGCGTACGACACGGAGTCCAACTGGGAGTTCCCGCCCGCGGAGCAGCCGGACGCCGAGCACTTCCTGGGTGAGCCGGTGTACGACCGGGGCGCAATGGTGCTGCACAAGGTCCGCGAGGCGGTCGGGGACGACGCTTTCTACGAGATCGTGCAGGGCTGGGCGAAGGAGCACCGCCATGGGAACGCGTCGACGGACGACTTCATCGCGTATGTGGAGGGGAAGTCGGGCAAGGACCTGACGGCCCTGTGGGACACCTGGTTGTACGGGGAGAGCAAGCCGAAGCAGCCGTGATTCCGTTGAGCCTGCGCTCTCGGCGCGGGGACGCTGCGATGGTGTGCGGCGCCGGACACGGGCAACGGAACGCCCGCGCTCTCAGCGTGGGGACGCCGCGGACGACCGTCGCGGGACTGCTCGAGCCGGGTTTCCTCCCGGAACGGCGCCTGGGCCGGTCCCGGCGGTGCCCGCGAACGGCAAGGCGAATCCGCCATGACGCCGGGTAGAGTCTCGCCCCACCTCGGCGAGGGCGGGTGAGCGGGATTGGGCCAGGTGGTGCCTGAGTGGTTCTGGGAAACGCTGGATGCGACCAGACCGCGTTTGTCCGCCCTGGAGGCATGGCTGGAGTCACGGCCGGCAGAGACCCTTGAGGCGTTCGCACTGGCCTACCTGGATGCGGCGGGCTCGCTGGTCGACTTTTCCGAAGGCGTGCGTGTCGACGGAGAGGTCTGGTCCGAGGACAGCACCGAGGATCTGTGCATGTGGGTGGTCGGTCAGGGCCGCGGGTTCTGGCACTCGGTGATGACAGGCGAGTGGGAGCTGGCAGAGGCCGCGCGGGCATATCTGGGGCGCTCTTCGCCGCTCGGCGGAGAAGTGACTCGGTGGGATCAGGAGGTCTCTGATCCGGAACATCGGGGGTATCAGTCCCCGGAATCCATCGTCCACGGGGTCTATCGCACCCGTTTTGCGACGGACCTTCACGAACGGCTCTCGGACGGATGAGCCACCGGCTCGTCCCTTTCCGGACGGTGCGTCGGGCTCCTGGAAAGGCGGCAGGGGCCAGATCCTGAGGTCTGGCCCCTCACCCGTGCGGGGGTAGGTCAGACGTTCACGCCGAAGTCCTGGGCGATACCCACCAGACCCGAGGCGTAACCCTGGCCCACCGCGCGGAACTTCCACTCCGCGCCGTTGCGGTAGAGCTCGCCGAAGACCATCGCGGTCTCCGTCGCGGCGTCCTCGCTCAGGTCGTAGCGGGCGAGCTCGGTGCCGCCGGCCTGGTTGACGATGCGGATGTAGGCGTTGCGCACCTGGCCGAAGTTCTGGGTGCGGTTCTCGGCGTCGTAGATGGAGACGGGGAACACGATGCGCTCGACGTCGGCCGGGAGACCCTGGAGGTTGACGTTGATCTGCTCGTCGTCGCCGCCACCCTCGCCGGTGCGGTTGTCGCCGGTGTGGACGATGGTCTGGTCCGGGGTGGACTTGTTGTTGAAGAAGACGAAGTGGCCGTCGGAGACGACCTTGCCGCCCGCGTTGACCGCGATGGCCGAGGCGTCGAGGTCGAAGTCGGTGCCGGTGGTGGTGCGGACGTCCCAGCCGAGGCCCACCGTGACGGCGGTCAGGCCCGGTGCCTCCTTGGTGAGCGAGACGTTGCCGCCCTTGGACAGGCTTACAGCCATGGGGAAGTCCCTTTCCTGGTTCCTGGTCGAGTGGGTACCTCACCCTTCCTAACGCAGATGTCGGACGAGGTGGTTCCCCGCGGGGCGGTTTACCCGCGGATACGCGAAAAGGGAGTGACGGGGCGCGCTCGCCGGGGCGAACATAGGACGCATGTCCGGTCCCTATCCCATCCGTGGCTCCGTCTCCCTCCCGGAGGCCGAGCTCATGTGGCGTTTCTCGCGCTCGTCGGGGCCGGGCGGTCAGCACGTCAACACCAGCGACTCGCAGGTCGAGCTGCGCTTCGACCTCGCCGCGACCCAGGCGCTGCCCGAGGTGTGGAAGGCCCGCGCCCTCGAGCGGCTCGCGTCGCGGCTGAACGGCGGCGTGATCGCCGTACGCGCGTCCGAGCACCGTTCGCAGTGGCGCAACCGCGAGACGGCCGCGGTGCGACTGGCCGCGCTGCTCGCCGAGGCCACGGCGCCGCCGCCGCGCCCGCGGCGGGCCACGAAGATTCCGCGCGGGATCAACGAGCGTCGGTTGCGTGAGAAGAAGCAGCGCGCGGATACGAAGCGGGGGCGCAGCGGGCGGGATTGGTGAGGCTGGGCCCGCAGGCCCGCAGGCCCTCGGGCCGCGCAGGCTCTCAGCCCGTGCCCGCAGACAGCAGGCCCTCGGACTCCGAGCCCGGGCCCGGAGGCTCTTCGGTGGGCCCGGCCTCTCAGGTCTCCCGGGCCGCGGGCTCTCAGCCCAGGTGGCGGTACCTTCCGCGGAAGTAGGCCAGCGGGGCCCCGTCCCCGCCGGGCAGGCCCGCCTTCAATACGCGGCCGATGACCAGCGTGTGGTCGCCCGCCTCCACCCGCTGTTCGGTACGGCACTCCAGCGTCGCCAGCGCGCCCTCCATCAGCGGCGCCCCGCACACCTCGCCCCTGGTCCAGGGGATGTCCTCGAACAGCAGCCGGTCGCTGATGCGTCCCTTCATCGCGAACCGGCCCGCGATCTGCCGTTGGTTCTCGGAAAGCAGCGAAACCCCCCACAGGGGCTGTTCGGCGAGCAGGTCGTCCATGCGCGAGCCGTTGCGCAGGCTCACCAGCACCAGCGGCGGGTCCAGTGAGACCGAGGTGAACGAGGTCGCGGTCATGCCGGCGTCCTCGCCGCGTGGGCCGTCCTCGGTCAGGGCGGGCTCATGGGCGGTCACCAGCACTACGCCTGCCGCCAGGCGGGCGAGGGCGGCGCGGAACTCGTCGTTGCTCACCCCCTCAGGATGGGGGATGGCTTCGGTGGAAGGGGCTTGAGTCGTCGGGAGCACAACCGGAACGCTAACCTCGTCTCCATTGCGGCCACATCGGGCCAGGGGACCAGCCGGGTCCTAGGACCACAGGTAGGACCACGGTCCGGAATTTGCGTTGACGAACGTTCGTTGAACGTTGAGAAACAGCGAGCTCCCCGATTCAACCGCTCATCATTTAATGTGACTTGAGTCACAGAGGGCGGTATTTGTTGACCCTGTGTACCGAGTGGGCAGCGCGCTGTGATTCAGTGGCGTGGACAGACCATCGAGAGGACCGATTGAGAACCCTGGAGTCACGTTAGCTGTAGAGGTCTCGGGGAGAGCGAGCGATGGAGACCGAGTCGGAGCCGTACGTCCGTCTTGCGACTCTGCGGCAGCTGCATCAGGTCGTGACGGACCTCAATACGGCCCGCAGCCTGGCGGACACGTTGCAGACCGTTGCCGACGGCATCGTCGTCGGCCTTGGCTACCAGCTGGCGTGCGTCAATCTCGTACGTCCCGACGGGGATCTCGTGGTCGCCGCCTTCGCCGGTGACTCCGCCGCCGAAGCCCTGATCACCGGCCGGGTCGGTTCCCGGCCCTCCTGGGAGCGCAGGCTGTCCATGGGGGAGGCCTGGGGTGACCTCCGCTTCATACCCCACACCGAGGGCTGGGTGCTCCTCGAGGACGACGTCCCGCAGTGGTACACCGAAGGACCCGAGCCCCGCTTCGAGGGCGAATGGCACCCCCAGGACCGGCTGTACGCACCCATGTACGCGTCGGGCGGCGGCCGTGAGCTCCTCGGTGTGATCTCGGTCGACAAGCCCCGCAACGGCCGCCGGCCGGGCGCCTGGGGGCAGGAAGCCCTCCAGATGTACGCCTCGCAGTCCGCCATTGCGATCAGCAATGCCCGCCTCCGGGCAAACATGCAGCGCGCCCTGGTCCGTCTCGAGCGCGAGCAGCAGGCCCTGCGCGCCAGTGAGGAATCCTTCCGGCAGGCCTTCGAGTACGCCCCGAGCGGCATGGCCATCGCCGAAATGGGCGGAGACCAGCACGGGCGGCTGCTGCGCACCAACGACGCCCTGTGCCGACTGCTCGGCCGCCCGGCGTCCGCGATGCGCCGCTACTCCTTCGCCGACCTGGTCCATCCGGAGGACGTCGGCACCCTGCTCCGTACCTCGGCCGAGGGCGGCCGTGCCGAGCTGCGGCTCGGGCGCCGGGACGGTTCGTACGTCTGGGTCTCGCTCCGCAACTCCGTCGTCGCCGACACCACCGACGGGCCCCGCTTCCTGCTGACCCACGTCGAGGACATCGAGGAGCGCAAGCGCCATGAGCTCCAGCTCGCGCACCGCGCCAGCCATGACGCCCTGACCGGCCTGCCCAACAACGCGGAGCTGCGCGCCCGGCTCAGCGCCCGGCTCTGCGACAACCCCGGGCGGTCCGGCCCCGGGGCGGGGTACGGATCCGCGTACGGCGGATACGGGGACACGGAGGGTTACGGCCAGCACGGCTACGGCAACGGTCCCGCGGACGGCCACAACCCCGGCTACGGGCACGGCTTCGACTTCGATCTGCATGTTTCGGGCGGGTCGTATGACCACCATGTGCACGCCGTCGCACCGGACGGTGAGCACGACGACGGCGCCAAGGGCCTGGCCGTGCTCTTCTGCGACCTCGACGGCTTCAAATCGATCAACGACCGGTTCGGGCACAACACCGGGGACGCCGTCCTGATCGAGGTCGCCCGCCGCCTCACGACCTGCGTACGCGACGGGGACACCGTCGCCCGGCTCGGGGGTGACGAATTCGTCGTCCTCGCCGACGGGCTCGCCGCGGCGGATGCCGCTGACCTGGCCGTACGCTTGCGTAGCGCGATCATCCCGCCGATCCGGGTGGACGGCAGGGCGGTCCGCGTCGGGGCCAGCTTCGGTATCGGCTGGGCGGTGTGCGGGATGTCCGTCGAGGAAGTCCTGCAATCGGCTGACCAGCGGATGTACATCGAGAAGCGGTCGCGCTCGAAGATCCACCGTCGCGCCGGATAGTTCCCCGAAGCCGGACCGGGGTGGGAACCAGCGGCGCGTCCGGCCCGTCCTTGGAGTGACCAGGACGGGGTAGGCTCGCCCGGTCGGCGACGGCTGGCGAGCGAGGATAGGAGTGACCCAGGGATGACGGCCGGGAACAGCGGCGCGAGCACGCCTGAGGACGACGATCCGTTCGGCTACCTGTATGCGGACGGGCAGCGCCAGACGGGCGCCACACCTCCCAGGCAGGGCGGCTACGGCTACCCTGGTCCGGCCGCGCAGCCCGGTGTGCCCAGGACCTCGTACAACCAGGTCAGGACGGTCGGCGAGCGCCAGTACGGCCAGGTCCCGCAGCAGCAGTCCTACGGGCAGCAGGGCCAGCAGACCCAGGGTTACGCGCATCAGCCGACCCCCCAGTACGCGGCCCCGGAGACCTACCCCGGTGGCGCTCCCACCCGCCAGACACCGGTCCCCGGCTCGGGCGGCTACGACGACGGTGGCCGCAGCCGCGGCCCCAACACCCGGGGACTGATCGCCGGCGCCATCGCGGTCGTCGCGGTGGTCGTCATAGGCATCAGCGTGGCCCTCATCACGAGTGGCGGAGACGACAAGGACCCGAAGGCCAACCAGAGCGGCGCCCCCGCGGACCAGGTGAAGCCGAGCGACGACCCGTCCAAGGGCGGCGACCAGGAGAGCCCGCCCGCCGAGCTGCCCAAGCAGAACGCCGCGACGCTCCAGCTCGCTCCTCCGGCGACGCTGGGCACCGAGATCAAGGGCGCGAAGGGCACCAACGGCGCCTATGTGCAGTTCAACGGTGCCGGCGGCGCGGCGAGCTGGTCGGTGGACGTCCCGGCTGACGGCACGTACACGCTGTTCATCACCTACAGCGTGCCCGGCAAGGACGCGAAGACCTCGCTCACCGTCAACACCGAGAAGCCGCGTTCGATCAACATGTCGAACTTCGCCAAGGCCAAGGAGGGCGACTGGGAGAAGGGCTGGACCCGCACCTACTCCTACGTCAACCTCAAGAAGGGCACCAACACCCTGAAGATCTCCTGTGAGCAGGGCGACTCGTGCGAGGCGCTGCTCGACCAGGTGTCGCTGAAGCAGGGCGAGGCGAAGAACCCCGACTAGGACTCCTGCTCGGACGAAGACTGCAACGGCCCGTCGGCGAACCGACGGGCCGTTCATGTGTGCCGAGTCCGCTACGGGATCCAGCCCCTGTGCTCAGGGCGCCTCGCGCAACTGTGCCGTCCTGGACCGCTGGCCCGCCGGTTCTGTGGATCTAATCAGCGGGATGGATCAAGAACAACGCAGCCCGTCTACCCGCTCAGGAAGAATTACAAGACTCTCGCCCAAGCAAATATTCGAACTCTTTCGGAAACACTGCAAGGTCGAATCGAAGTGAGATCTCAACGAGAGAGTCTCCGGGAATATCGTAGAGATCTCCACTGCCGAGATCGGTCAGTCCCAGCAAAGATCTCGCATCATCGTCCGATAGTCCCCTGAGTCTATGGCGCCCGCGAAGCTCGCCGGACTCGCGATTGAACTCTTCTATTATCCAATTAGACATCAGCATCCTCCCAACTTGCGCCCGGGAACCGGCCTTCCCTTATTGCCAGGGAGCTGCTTTCCTGATTCCGGGTCGAACTCCCCCATGTGCTTGGCATTCTTCTTTCCATTGGTCCACATTTCGATCGTGCCATGTGCGGAATCCCACTCAAGGATCCGGCCATCTGGCAGGGACCAACGGGCTCGATAGCCGCCACCCGATTTCGGAGATCCCTTGCCAACATACTTCGCGTCGGGAAAACCGGGAAGGATCTTATCGAAGGGCGGAGGTGTGTAACCGCCATCATTGTGCACTAGGACCGGCGTGGCCCCCGCCAGCACATAATAAGTGTGGAGGTCATTGACTGTGAGGTTGTATGCCGGTTGCAGCGTCTTCCAATGACGGACAGTGGAAATCGCTGCAGTTGTGCCGTCGGCCTTGAGTAGCCTGTCGCCAGGGCTGAGGTCGGCGGCGTCGGTCCACTTCTGAGTATTCTCAGACCAGAAGGGGTGGTGATCGGTTGTTGTGACGGAGCCGCCCCCGACTGCGGGATCGAGCGTGAGGTTGGTGAAGTCCCGGTCGTCCGGTGTGTAGATGGTGGCATCTACACGGCGTGCTCCCTTGGACCTGGTGAGTGGATCGGCCGCATAGACGTAGTCACCGGTTCTGACCTGTTCGATCGGCCGCATGGAACCGTCTCCCATAAGGACACGGGTGCCGGCAGGGAAGCTGTTCTGCTTAAGCGCGGGGCAGGAGGGCTTTTTCTTCCACAGGTTGGAGAGTTCGTCGAAGAGTTTCTTGGCTTTCGGGCCGAGTTTCTCGCTGTATCTTGCCAGTTTCGCCGGTGTGGTGAACCATCCGGCAACTGGTGCCATCGATGCGCATGCGAGGCCCGCGTCCGACCATATGTCTTCGCCGCCCGTGGGGGAGAAGAAGTCCCAGATTCCCTCGATGGCGTAGCCCGCGCAGCTGATGCCGTCGGCGGGTTCGCCGATTACAGGGATCATGCCGAGGGTGTCGAGAATGGCGTGGGTGATGTCGAGCCTGGTGCGGAAGGACGGGTCGACGGTGATCATCTTGAGGGTTGGAAGGATCTTGTCGAGGAAGCCGCCCGTTGCCTCGTCTTGCCGCCTATTGAGTCGTTCCTGTGCCTCTTTCTGGTACTGGTCGATCATGTAGCGCTCGACGGCGTCTTTGTAGATGCCCTTGGCTGCCTCGGCGCTGGAGCCGGCGTTGATCGCGGACTGGCGCGCTTGTTCCGCCGCCTTGTAGGCGCTTCGGGCATATTCCTCGGCGGCCAGCGTGCTGGCCTGGGCTGAGGCGGCTGAAATGTTCGCCTGAGTCGCGCTGAGTTCCGCGTTGGCTTCGGCGTTGCGGGCGGTATCGGCGGACTTCGCCGCGTCGGCGGCGGACTTGCCGGCGCGGTCGGCTGAGTCGTTGGCCTTGGTTGCCCAGTCGGCTGCCTCGGCGGCGTACTTGTTCGCTGTTTTGGCGTGGCCGGTGGCGTCGTCGGCGTGGCCTTGTGCGGTGGCGGCGGTCTTGGCGGCTTCGTAGGCGTCCTGGTAGGCGCGGGCTGCGATGCCGCTGGAGGTGGCGATGAGGCCCTGGATTTGGGCGACGTGAGCGGCGGTCAATTGGTCGCGGCGCTGGGCCCGGTACTGGCCGGATTCGATGAAGTCGCGCAGGTGTGTGTCGGGGCTGGCCAGTGCGGTCTCAGCAGCTGCTTGGACCTCGGGGGTACCGTTTTCGGCGAGGCGGGCTGCCTCGACGCGGTCGTCCACGACACGCGCTTGGTGCTGGGTGGTGCTGAGGAAGTCGGCGAGTGCCTTGGGGTCGGGGTTGTCGAGGGCCTTCTTCGCGGCTTCCTCGACACCGATCCCGCCGGCGTCTGCGATCCGGGCGACCGCGATGCGGCTGTCGGGTGCGGCAGCCTTGTACTGGCCGGTGGTCAGGAAGGTGTGGACCTGAGTGGCGTCGCCCTTGAGGGCGTTGCCCGCCGCGATGCGCACATCCTCGTAGGGCGATTCCTGGTACAGGGTGTGGACCTGGTCGCGCTCGTCCTGCTCTTCAGCGTTCTTCCAAGCCCCGCGGGCGTACTCGACGACGGCCGCCTGATCGCCGGCGAGGGCGGCTTCGGCGGCGGCGCGGCTCCAGGGGCCGCGGATCTTCGTCGCGGTCAGGGCCATCGTCCGGCCGGTGGACACGATCTGCTCGGTGTCCGAGCCAGGCTGGTTCGCCTGTTCGGCGAGCTTGGCGAAGTCGGCGTCGAGCGCGACCGCTTCCTGAGTCAGGCGCTTCACCTCGGCCTTGGCGACGTCGAACGCTTCTCTTGCGTCTCTGGCCTGGTTGACCTGGGTCTTGGTCCGAGTAGCGATTTCCTCCGCCTCGGCCTTGCGGGCCTTTTCCTGAACACCCTGAGCCTGCTTGACCGCGTCGCCGGCCGCCTTGGCGGCTTTCAGGGCCTCATCGGCATTGGTCTTCGCACGGTTCGCCGCCTGCTGGGCGTCGTTGGCGTGGTCGGCCGCCTTGCGCGCGGCCTCGGCCGCCTTACGGGCGTGAGCTGCTGCCGAACGAGCACTGTCGCGAGCCTGCCGGGCTGCTTCGGCGGCATCGGCCGCGTGGGCCTGCGCGGCGGCGGAGGCGCGCCGTGCTTCTTCCGCGTGCCGCCGTGCCGACGCCGCTGCCGCTTGGGCTTCGGCTGAGTGCGCGCCGGCCTGTTTGGCGAATCCGTCTGCGGCGTCGGCGCTGTCAGCGGCGTCGGTCATGTCCTGGATTGCCGCGATCGACGCCCGCAGGGCGACATTGGCCTCATCCAGGGTCTTCGCCATCGCGTCCGCGGCATCCGCGATCTTCTCCGCGTGCTGGGCGGCCTTGACCGCATCAGCTGCGATCTTCTCGTTGACCTTCCCGGAGGCAGCGGCCCGCCATGCCTCGCTCGCAGCCCGGGAGGCATGCAGCGCCGCGGTTGAGGCATTGTGGGCGGCGATCGCCGCGGTCTGCGATGCGGCGTTGGCCGCGCGGGCGGCGGCGATCGCGGACCGCGCGGCTGCGGCAGCGCGGCGGCTGGACTCAGCCGCACGACGTGCCGCGTCTGCGGCCTTGATCGCGTCGTTCTTGGCCGCCTTGGTCTCGGCGGCTGCCTTGGCCGTCTCGGCCTTGGCCAGACGGGCGGCGGTCTTGGCTTTCTGGGCCTGTTCCTGCGCGCTCTTCTTCGCCTTCTCAGCGGCGGCGCCGGCTTCCTCGGTCTGCTCGGCCAACTGGCTGATGGTGGCGTGTTCCTGGTCCTGTGCACGTGCGATGTGCTGGCCGAAGAGCAGGAACTCACGAACGTCCTCGATGGAGCCCCGCAACGCAGCGGCCGTGGCCCGCTTGGTCGCGGGACCACCGGTCGCCTCGATTTGGGCGACCCTCACGCGGGCGTCGTCGTCACGCTGGCGGTACTGCCCATCGGCGAGGAAATCGCGGATGTCATCGAGCGACCCGCGCATTGCCGCATCGCCCGCCTCGCGCAGGCCGGTGCCACCGCCCTCGGTGATCCGCGCTGCCTCGACCCGCTGGTCGTCGGCGAGCGGCTCTTGCCAGCCGTCCTCCATGAAGGCGGCCAGGTCCTCCGGCGTGCCGTCCAGGGCCTTTCGGGCGGCCTCGCTCAGGCCCGGTCCGGCGTCGGTGACAAGCGTGAGCGCCGCCTCACGCAGGTCGAGGTCCTCGGCGATCTTCTGACCGGTAGCCAAATACTCGCGGAGTTGCTCGTCGCTACCTGTGAGCGCGGCGCCTGCGGCGGACTTCACCGCCGGCCCACCGCTTTTGTAGAGCTCGAGAACCTGTACGCGATCGGACAATGGTGGTGCCGGGTCGTCCGCGGCAGCTGGCCCTGCTGCGGATACCAGCCCGGCGACCAAGGCAAGCGGAAGCAGGCCACGAGCAGCCTTACCGGCTGCCGCGTACCCCCTCTGCCATCCCCGTGTGCGCCGGCTTCTGTCGAGAAGCACGGAGTTGTTTCCCCTCAATGGTCTGCGTGGTCGCAGCACCCGACGCGGCAGGACCACCCCCGGGCTGAGCACGAGAGCAGGTGGGCGCCATTGCCTCCTGCACACGCCGCAGGGCAGTCGCCCTCCATGAATCGGCTTCCCCAGGCCGGAGGACGACAGACCCGTTCCCGAACCTCTCGGTCCGGTACGGCACTGCTTGAACGAGAAGACAGATGCATCCGAGGGGAAGATGGTTGTACGCCAAAATCCGACCGTTATGAGCCCTTTACCGAAGCGCACCCGTGCGGGAGTCGGTGACCGTTGCCGCTGCCGGGAGCGGCTATGCTGCCTCCTCGGCCCCCAGGCGATGACGACCGTCCGCAGTGCAGCGTTGACGGTCCCGTTGTGCTTCCGCCTTCCCTCCCGCCTGGTCGGGGGCCTTTCATGAAAGAAACATCTGTGCGTATACGCAATTGGCTGCCTGCGGCGATCGTGATCGCAGCCATCACCGTGGGGATGCCAGCTCCCGTTGCCGTCGCCGCGGACGAGAATCCCACCGCCACCGGCGCCTCCTACGCGGTCGAGGACGGCGCCTACCCCGACGCCGACTCGATCCTCGAGGCGACGGGGGCTCAGCTCATCGCCGGTGATGGAAACATCACTCTCACCTCGTGTTCCGAGGATTTCCAGATCATGGTCTGGGGCCGGGACGTCGAGCCTGATAACCAGGGCCGTATCTGCCTCAAGGCCGCGGATACCGGCTACCTGTCCGTGAAAATCCCCCGCGCCTTCCGAATCCAGACCTTCGGGCGGGACATCCGGGCCGAGATCAGCATCGACGGCGAGACGGAGACCCTGAACGTCCCCAAGGACACCACCGAGGGCTTCGGCGAGGTCGACGGCCCGAAGCAGGCCGTGCTGCTCGACCTCCGGGTCTCCGGCCCCGGGGCGAAGCCGCCCACCGGTGAGCAGAAGGACACCAGCCTGCCCTTCACCGGCAAGCTCACCATCGGCAACGTTCGCTCCTGCACCGCGACGCTGGTCGCCCCGCAGTGGGTCGCCACGTCGAAGAGCTGCTTCGCCAAGGACCCGGCAAAGAGCGTCGACATCCCCGCAGGCCCGCCGAGCGAGAAGACCACGCTCACCCTCGGCCGCAGCGACCTCGCCCTCGGAGGCGGGCACACCACCGAGATCACCACCCTTGCCCCGCGCGGCGACCGCGACCTGGTCCTGGCCCGGCTCGCCGAGCCGGCCACCGGCATCACCCCCGCACCGCTCGCGACCTCTGCGGCCGCCAAGGGCGAGGCGGCGGATGTCGTCGGTTTCGGTCGCACCGCCGACCAGTGGGCGCCCACCAAGCGTCACACCAGCGGGTTCACCGTTGCCGGCGTCACCGCCACCGAGGTCAACCTCGACGCGAAGTCCGAATCCGCCGTCTGCAAGGGCGACGCCGGTGCGCCGGTGCTGCGCACCAAGGACGGCAAGGCCGAACTCGTCGGCATCGCCAGCCGATCCTGGCAGGGCGCTTGCCTCGGGGAGTTCGACGAGACCCGTACCGGAGCCGTCGCCACGCGCGTGGACGACATCCTCTTCGGCTCCCGGCTTACCGCTGCCAAGCGGCTTGACACCGGCGACACCCTCGTCTCCGCTTCCGCCCAGCTGACCATGCGCAGCGACGGCGACCTGGTCATCGCCTCGAATACCGGGAAGACCCTGTGGTCCACCGGCACCGGAGGTAACCCGGGTGCCTTCGCGCGTCTGAGCAAGGGCAACCTGATGGTGCGCAACGCCGCCGACACCGCCACGCTGTGGGAGTCCAAGACCAGTGCGTCGAACGGCTACGCGGTCCTGAACGACCGGGGTGACTTCGTCATCTACAACAGCGAGGGCGAGTCGCAGTGGTCCAGCAACAGTGCGCCGCGCCACGACCAGGACGGTGACGGGCGCAGCGACCTCGGAGCCTGGTACAGCTACACGGCCGGCAACGACGGCATGTACACCTTCCCCAGCAGCGAGGACGGGGCCATCGGCACTCCCGAGCGGTCGTACCTCACTTCTGGTGATGAGTGGGACGCCAAGGCGATGAAGTTCGTCAGCGGCGACTTCAACGGCGATGGTCACGGAGACATGGCCACGGTGCGCGGCTACAGCGACACGAGCGTCAAGATCTGGATCGCGCTCGGCAAGTCCGACGGCGGCTTCAACGCGCCCGTGGCCACGTGGAGCTCGCCCGCGGGCGGCCCGTTCCACATCAGCTACATCACGCCGCAGGCCGGTGACTTCAACGGTGACGGCCGCGACGACCTCGCCATCTGGTACGCCGCAGGCGACGGCAGCACCAAGCTGTGGACCTACCTGGCCACCGACAAGGGCAAGCTCAACGCCCCCACCAGCTCCTGGTCATCCCCGAGTGGCACCTGGACACGCAACCGGGTCAAGTTCATCACCGGTGACTTCAACCAGGACGGCCGCACCGAGATCGGCGTCTTCTACGGCCAGGGCAACAACGACGTGAAGACCTACGTCTTCACCACCACCCCCGCAGGCGGCTTCACCAACCCCACCGTGTGGTGGGAGAGCACCTCGATCGACTGGGACCGGACCGAGCCGCACTCCGGAGACTTCAACGGCGATGGCACCGACGACGCCCTGATCTGGTACGACTACGCCGACGGCAGCGACAAGGCCTCCACCATCCTCGTGCAGAAGGTGGACGGCGCGAACCGGTTCGGCGGCGCCAAGGTCGTCCTCGACAGCCCCAAGGGCAACCTCGACGCCAAGCGCTTCCAGATCGTCATCGGCGACTACAACGGCGACGGCCGCGACGACCTCGCGATGCTCAACCACCAGCCCGACAACGCCGTGAAGTTCTGGACCTGGACCACCAAGTCCGACGCCACCCTCAACAGCCCCAAGGCCGGCTGGACCGCACCCGCCACCAGCTGGCTCTACGGCAACACCACCCTCCTCAACACCTACAACTGACCCGGCTCCCACAGGCTGCCGAACTCCGAGGCGCCGGGCCCGCACTCAGCGCGGGCCCGGCGCCCCGGGTTCGGTCGGGGCTCTTCAGGCCGCGGGCAGCAGTTCCGTGACGGCGATCCTCGGCAGGAGGTCCTCGTACGCGGCCGGGTCGAAGTCGCCCGCTGTGGGGGAGAGCACGGCGGCCGTGGACAGGGCCACCGCGCGGGAGAGGCGGTCCGGCCAGGGGAGGGAGTCGATCAGGCCGGACAGCAGGCCCGCGACGGCGGCGTCGCCGGCGCCGGTCGGGTTGCCGGTGGCCTTGGCCGGTGGGGTGGCGCGCCAGGTGCCGTCGGGGGTGACGGCGAGCAGGCCGTCCGGGCCCAGTGAGGAGACCACCGTGTGGGCGCCGCGGCGGCGGGCGTCGCGGGTGGCGCGCAGGGGTTCGCGGGAGCCGGTGAGCTGGGCGAGCTCGTCGGCGTTCGGCTTGACCAGGTCGGGGCGGGCGGCGATGCCCCGGCGCAGGGGTTCGCCGCTGGTGTCGAGGACGGTGGGGACGCCCGCGGCGCGGGCCCGTCGGATCAGCGAGGCGTAGGCGCCGACATGGATGCCCGGGGGCAGGCTGCCGCACAGGGCGACGGCCTCGGCGTCGCGCAGCAGTCCTTCGTACGTCATCAGGAAGGCGTCCCACTCGGCGGCGCTGACGTGTGGGCCGGGTTCGTTGAGCTGGGTGGTGCCGCCGCTCGCCGTGTCCACCACGGCGAGGGTGCGGCGGGTGTTCGCGGCGATCGGTACGAGTGCGTCGTGTACGGGCTGCGGCTGTCCGGCCAGCAGCTCACGCAGCACCGCGCCCGTCGGGCCGCCCGCGAAGCCGGTGACGACCGCCTCGTGTCCCAGCGAACCCAGCACCCGTGCGACGTTGAGGCCCTTGCCGCCAGGGCGTTCGGTGACCTCGGCGACACGGTGGGAGGCGCCGGGGAGCAGCGAGGGGACCCGGTGGGTGATGTCCAGGGCGGCGTTGAGTGTGACCGTGAGAATCACTGCTGACACCCCCGGAGGCTGCGTTGCCATGGTTGGAGTTGCCATGGTGGGACGGGGCCTGATCATGCCAAAGAGATGGCCGTTGGCCCAGACCCCGCCCGTTCGTACGCCCGCCTTCCGGTGGCGCGGTGTCAGGAAACGCCCGGCTCGACCACCCATGCGCCCTTGCGCATCACGCCCTTGAGGGCGAAGTCCGCGTCCAGCACGACCAAGTCCGCGTCCTTGCCGGGTTCGAGCGAGCCGACCCGGTCGTAGACGCCCAGCAGCCGCGCCGGATTGGCCGAGATCGCCCGCACGATGTCCTCGACGGGCAGCCCGTCGACGGTCGCCGCCCGCCGGAAGGCCGTGTCCAGCGTGAGGGTGGACCCGGCGATCGAGCCGCCGTCGACCAGCCGGGCGACCCCGTCCCTGACCTCGACCTCCAGCGGCCCGAGGTGGTAGACGCCGTCGCCGAAGCCGGCGGCGTCCATGGCGTCCGTGATGAACGCGACCCGGGCGGGCCCCGCGCGGTGGAAGGCGAGTTCGAGGGCGGCGGGGTGCAGATGGGTGCCGTCGTTGATCAGCTCGACGGTCACACGTTCGTCCTCGAGCAGCGCGGCGACCGGTCCCGGTGCCCGGTGCCCGAGCCCGGGCATCGCGTTGAACAGGTGCGTCGCCACCGTGGCGCCCGCCTCGATCGCCTCGACCGTCTGTTCGTACGTGGCGTCCGTGTGGCCGACCGCCGCGATCACCCCGTGCTCGGCGAGCAGCCGTACGGACTCGATGCCACCGGGCAGTTCGGTGGCCAGCGTCACCATCTTCGCCGTGCCGCGCGCCGCGTCGAGCAGCTTGCGCACCTCCGCCGGGTCGGGGTCGCGCAGCAGCATCTCGCTGTGCGCGCCCTTGCGGCAGGGGGAGATGAACGGCCCCTCGAAGTGGATGCCCGCGAGCTCCCCCTGCTCGACCAGCTCGGAGAGCAGCCCCGCCCGTTGGGTCAGGAAGTCCATGTCGCCCGTGACGGTGGAGGCGACCAGCGTGGTCGTGCCGTGCCGCCGATGGGTCCGTACGCCGGTGAGGACGTCATCGGCGCTGCCGGAGGTGAAGGAGGCACCGCCGCCGCCGTGGTTGTGCAGGTCCACGAAACCGGGGACCAGCCAGTGGCCGGACAGGTCGATGGCGGGGGTGCCGGCGGGGGCGTGCCCGGCGATCCGGGGCCCGTCGACGATCACCCGCCCGTTCTCGGCGATCCCGGTGGGCAGTACGACCCGGGCGCCTTGGAGAACCATCCGGTCGGCCATCAGGCGGTTACCTCCTTGGTTGCGGTTGCGGCCAGCAGGTCCCAGGCGAGGAGGCCCGCGCCGAGGCAGCCGGCGGTGTCACCGAGCGCGGCCGGGACGATCCCGGGCGGCTTCTGGAACGTGATCCGGGCCCGGACGGCTTCCCGCAGGGGTGAGAACAAGGTTTCCCCCGCCTCCGCCAGACCGCCACCGATGATCAGCGTGCCGGGGTCCAGCAGGGTGAGCGCCGTGACCAGCCCGTCCGCGAGCGCCTCGACGGCCTCCCGCCAGACCCGCACGGCGCGGGGGTCACCGGACGCGACGGCCTTGGCGCAGTCGGCGGCGTCCGCGTCGGGGGCGCCGCTCGCGGTCGCCCAGGCGCGGGACACGGCGGCGGCGGAGGCGAGGGTCTCCAGACAGCCGCGCTGTCCGCAGCCGCAGAGGGCTCCGCCGGGGCGTACGACGACATGGCCGATCTCGCCCGCGCAGCCGTGGGCCCCTGCCTCGATGGCGCCGCCGATGCCGATGGCCCCGGCGATGCCCGTGCCCAGCGGCACGAACAGGAACCGCTCGGCGCCGCGACCGGCCCCGAGCCTGCCCTCGGCGAGGCCCCCGGCGCGGACGTCGTGCCCGAGGGCGACGGGCACGCCGTCGAGCCGCTCCGTCAGCAGGTCGCGCAGGGGTACGTCGCGCCAGCCGAGGTTCGCGGCGTAGACGGCGATGCCGTGGTCGGCGTCGACGATGCCGGGGACGGCGAGTCCGGCGGCGAGGGGGGCGTGGCCGTGGCGGGCCTCGCCGTGTGCGCGGAGCTCGTCGGCGAAGTCCAGTACGTCGCCGACGACCGCGTCCGCGCCGCGGTGGCGGCCGGTCGCCCGGCGTGCCTCGTGGAGCAGTGCTCCGTCGGGTCCGACGAGGGCGCCCTTCATGCTGGTGCCGCCCACATCGAGGGCGATGACGTGTCTCACGCGTACAGTCTGGCGCGGAACCCTCGGAAAGGTCTAGTCCACTGTGCGCTCTGCTTGCGGCGCGGGGTGGGCGGGTTGCGCGGTGGGCGGTGCCTTGCGGGGGCATCGGGAGTGTCCGTCCTCGAGCGCCGGACGGGCTGCGTGTGCGGGCTCGCCCTGTGGTTAGCCCTGTGGTTATGGGGGTGGCCTGCTGTCCTCAAGCGCCGGACGGGCTCGGTATGCGGCGCGAGGGGTGGGCCCGGTTCGTGCCGCTCCCCGGGACGGCTTCCGGGGTGTCCGTCCTCGAGTCCCGGACGGGCCGGGTGTGCGGGCTCGGCCCGCTCCGCGGGGGCATGTGCCGTGCGGTGCACCGCAAACCCGCCCACACCCGCGCACCGTTATCGTGCTCGTATGACCGATGCTCAGCCGCTCTCCGCGCGCGCCCTCGCCGTGCTCGCGCTGGAGCGGGGCGACCACCCCGGGCCCGGGGCCAAGGAGCGGGCGATACGGGAGCGGCTCGGGATGTCGCCGGTGCGGTACTACCAGCTGCTGAACGCGCTGCTGGACGACCCCCGCGCGGCCGAACACGACCCCGTGACCGTCAACCGGTTGCGCCGGGTCCGGGACGCGCGGCGGGAGCGCCGCTAGGGTCGGTGCCATGGGCAGCCACCCGTATGAAGCCGACGCCGCACTGCCGGAGCCCCGTACCCCCGCAGGGCGTGACGCCCTCGCCGTGATTCTCGACCGGCCGCAGGACACCGTGGTCGCGCTGGACTTCGACGGCACCCTCGCCGAGATCGTGCCCGACCCCGAGCAGGCCCGCGCCCACCCCGGCGCCGTCCCCGCGCTCTCCGCGCTCGCGCCGCGTGTCGCGTCCGTGGCCGTGCTGACGGGGCGCCCGGCCGGAGTCGCCGTACGGTACGGGGGCTTCGCCGGGGTCCCCGGGCTCGAGCACCTCGTCGTCCTCGGGCACTACGGCGCCGAGCGCTGGGATGCCGTCAGCGGAGAGGTGCACGCCCCCGCCCCGGACCCGGGCGTCGACGCCGTGCGCGCCGAGCTGCCGGGGGTGCTCGCTGCCGTCGGTGCCGGGGAGGGCACCTGGATCGAGGAGAAGGGGCGCGCGGTCGCCGTGCACACCCGCCGCGCCGATGACCCGGAGGCCGCGTTCGAGGCGCTGCGCGCTCCGATCGCCGAGCTGGCAGCCCGCCATGGGCTGATCGTCGAGCCGGGCAGGCTGGTCCTCGAGGTGCGCCCGCCCGGGGTGGACAAGGGCGTCGCGCTCACCGATTACGTACGCGAGAAGCGGGCCGGAGCCGTGCTGTACGCGGGCGACGACCTGGGTGATCTCGCCGCCTATGCCGCCGTCGAGAAGCTTCGCTCCGACGGGGTCCCCGGGCTTTTGCTGGCCAGCGGGACCGAGGTCCCCGAGCTCGCCGAGCGTGCGGATCTGGTCCTGTCAGGCCCGGCCGCGCTCGTCGGCTTCCTCGCCGCCCTCGCCGAGCGCGTCCAGCTCCGCTAGCTGGTCGAGGAACCACCGCTGCGGCGGCAGCGCCGTCGCCGCGGCGGCCAGCCGCTTGCCGCGCTCCGCCCGCTCGTCAACCGGCATCGTCAGCGCGCTGTGCAGCGCGTCGGCCGTGCCGGTGACGTCGAACGGGTTGACCACCAGCGCGTCGTCCCGCAGCTCCGCCCAGGCCCCCGCCTCGCGCGACAGCACCAGCGCGCAGCCCGCGTCCGAGACCACCGGGACCTCCTTGGCCACGAGGTTCATCCCGTCCCG
Organism: Streptomyces sp. NPDC059828; assembly: GCF_042731955.1. NCBI lineage: Bacteria > Bacillati > Actinomycetota > Actinomycetes > Kitasatosporales > Streptomycetaceae > Streptomyces > Streptomyces sp. NPDC059828. The sequence continues at coordinate 45,601 of NZ_JBHWIW010000017.1, forward strand.
GATCGGGTTGACGAGTGCCACGTCCGCCATCCGGTACGCGGCCAGTGAGCGCGCGAAGTCGTCCTTGACGTGCAGGATCACCGGGGTCCAGCCGGGGGTGCCGTACTGCGCGTTGATCTCCTCGGCGACCCGGGAGACCTCCGCCGTGTAGTCGCGGTAGACGGGCAGGTCCTGGCGGGACGGATAGGCGAACGCGATGTGCACCACGCGCTCGCGCCACTCGGGGTGTTCGTCCAGCAGGGTGCGGTAGGCCAGCAGTCCGCGCACGATGTTCTTCGACAGCTCGGTGCGGTCGACCCGGACGATCGTCCTGCGGCTGCCGTCCCCGCCGATCTGCTCGCGCAGCGCCGCCATCCGCTCGTCCACGTCCGTCTGCCGGGACCGCTCCCGCAGGAAGTCCGCGTCCGCGCCGAGTCCGTGCACCCCGAGCATGGTCCGCCGGCGGCGGTGATCGGGCAGTCGGTAGTCGAGGTGCGGCTGGTCGTCCTTGGGCCAGTACGCGGCCACGTCGTAGTCCGTGAGCACCGCCTCGCAGCAGCTCTCGAAGGCGGCGAGCCAGCGCTGGGTCAGGAAGCCCAGCTGGTTCGCCCCGAGCATGCCCAGCAGCAGCTGCTCCGCGATGTCGTCCGGCAGCATCCGGAAGTACTCGGGCGGCGCCCAGGGGGTGTGCGAGAAGTGGCTGATACGCAGGTCGGGGCGCAGTTCCCGGAGCATCCCCGGCACCAGCGCCAGGTGGTAGTCCTGCACGAGCACCGCCGCGCCCGGCCCGGCCGCCTCGGCCAGGGCCTGCGCGAACGCGAGGTTGTAGCCCTCGTAGGCGATCCACTGGCGCCGGAACTCCCGGTCGAACACCGGCTCGAGCGGGGTCTGGTACAGCATGTGGTGGACGAACCACAGGACCGAGTTCGCGATGCCGTTGTACGCGTCCGCGTGCACGGCCGGGTCGATGTCGAGCATCAGCACGCCCGGCTCGGCGATCCCGCGGCGCACCGCCTCGCGGTCGCCGTCGCCGAGCGCGGAGCACACCCACAGGGCGCCCGCGTCGGGGCCGATGGCCGACAGTCCGGAGACCAGACCGCCGCCACCGCGCCGGGCGTCCAGCGTGCCGTCCTCACGGAAGGCGTATGTGACCGGACCGCGGTTGGAGGCGACGAGTACCTGCGCCGCGCGCTCGGAGACCATGTCGGCAACCTAGCCCGTGATGTATCCGCTCAAACGTACAGAGGCCCGGACGGCGGCCCGACCAGGTGTGCTGTCCGGTTTCAGGGGTCCCGGCGGCGGTTGCCACGGGTCGCGACCATCGCGATCACCCCGGCTGCCGTGAGCGTCACGGCGACACCGCCGAGCAGCCACAGCCGCTCGGTCCTGGCACGGGGGGCGGCGAGTCCGCCCGTGTCCGCGGCTGCCGGGCCCGGGGTCAGCAGCACGGTCGAGGCGCAGACCAGGAGGGAGAGGAAGAAGAGGGATAGGCGGAGAGATTTGGGCGAAGGGGTCATATCTGGGCAAGGTAGACAATCTCACTGCTCCTGCTGTGCACCGCCGCGCCCGGCGCCCGCGCCCGTCACCCCGCGGCTCGGAGCCTCCGCGGTCACACCGCCCTGCGGCCCGGCGCCCGCGCCCGTCACGCCCGCCGCCCCGCGGCGCGCCCGCCTCCGTGCGTCACGCCGCCCGGTGCGCCGCGTACTCCGCGATCTCCACCATCGGCGGCCGTTCCTCCGTGTCCACCTCATGCGTCCGCGGTACGAAACCGCCCTCGCCGCGCTCGAACTGCGTCAGCGCCGGACGCACCAGATGCCCACGTGAAAGCCGCAGCTGAGCCGTTCGGTAGATCGCCGCCGCCATCCTGCCCAGCGCCTGCCCGTCCTGGTGCCGGTGCAGCCGTTCGCCCACGTCGACCTGGGCCAGCGCGTCGAGCCCGACCGTGTGCAGCGCGTCCACCAGCAGCCCGAGCTCCACCCCGTAGCCGACCGGGAAGGGCAGCCGCTCCAGCAGTGAGCGCCGGGCCGCGTACTCCCCGCCCAGCGGCTGGACGAAGCCGGCGAGCTGCGGCCAGTGCAGGTTGAGCAGCGGCCTGGCCACCAGCTCGGTCACCCGCCCGCCCTGGCCGGGGGTGTCCCCGAGCGGGCGGTCGTACATCGCCTTCACGAAGTGCACGTCCGGCTCGGTCAGCAGGGGGCCGACGATCCCGGTGACGAAGTCCGCCGAGAACTCCCTGAGGTCCGCGTCCACGAAACAGACGATCTCCCCGCTGGTCACCAGCAGTGAGCGCCACAGCACCTCACCCTTGCCGGGCAGTGCCGGAAGCCGCGGGAGTATCGCGTCGCGGTGCTCGACCCGCGCGCCCGCCTTCGCCGCCACCTCGGCCGTACGGTCCGTCGAGCCGGAGTCCACCACCACCAGCTCGTCCACGAGCGGCACCTCGTCCGTCATCAGCTCGCGCCGGATGACGCCGACGATCTCGCCGACCGTCGCCTCCTCGTTCAGGGCTGGGAGCACCACGCTGACCGTGCCGCCGTGCCGGGCCGTGCGCTTCGCGGCGACGAGCCGGTCGAGCGGGCGGTCGGCCACGGACCAGGACCGCCGGGCAAGCCAGCGCTCCACCTCTTCCAGCACGTGATCTCCATCTCTCTGTCTCGCGGATCGGACGACCCGTCTCAGCGGCCCGGGGGGTCGGTTACAGTCTTGAACAACGCGGACGACCATCGCATGCCGATCGCACCGATAGCACAGCGCGCATCGCGCACCAGTGCACGTCGCACCCGCCGACAATCACATACCGCTCATCCAGAGGGGCAGAGGGATACGGCCCGTTGAAGCCCCGGCAACCCTCCAGCCGGTCTCGTTGCTCGGTGTCGTCACCGCGGCGCAATCGAGGCTCCCGGCTAGGGAAGGTGCCAAATCCGTCTCATGGCGAGATGCGCCATGAGGAAGATGAGGAGAAAGGGCCTCGCCTCCATGGCTGTACAGACCGACGCCACTCCCGAAACCCCCGCTACCGTCGACCTGGGGTCCGCCTCCGGCCTCTCCTGCCGCGAGTGCGGCGAGACCGTCCGGCTCGGCCCCGTCTTCGCCTGTCAGCTCTGCTTCGGACCCCTCGAAGTGGCGTACGACCTGCCGACCGGCGACCCGGAGAGCCTGCGCAAGCGGATCGAGAACGGCCCCGCCAACATCTGGCGCTACGCCCCGCTGCTGCCCGTCCCCGCCGACGTGGCGGACAAGCCCAATCTGAACCCGGGCTGGACCAAGCTGGTCAAGGCCGACAACCTCGCCCGTGAGCTGGGCGTCACCGGCGCGCTGTATGTGAAGGACGACTCCGGAAACCCGACCCACTCCTTCAAGGACCGTGTGGTCGCGCAGGCCATCGAGGCCGCCCGCGCCTTCGGTTTCACCACCCTGTCCTGCTCCTCCACCGGCAATCTCGCGGGCGCGGTCGGCGCCGCGGCGGCACGGGCCGGATTCCGGTCCTGCGTGTTCATCCCGCACGACCTGGAGCAGGGCAAGGTCGTCATGGCCGCGGTCTACGGCGGCGAGCTCGTCGGCATCGAGGGCAACTACGACGACGTCAACCGCTTCTGCTCCGAGCTCATCGGCGACCCGGTCGGCGAGGGCTGGGGCTTCGTCAACGTCAATCTGCGCCCGTACTACGCCGAGGGCTCCAAGACCCTGGCCTACGAGATCTGCGAGCAGCTCGGCTGGCGGCTGCCCGACCAGCTCGTCATCCCCATCGCCTCGGGCTCCCAGCTCACCAAGATCGACAAGGGGCTCCAGGAGCTGATCAAGCTGGGGCTCGTCGAGGACAAGCCGTACAAGATCTTCGGCGCTCAGGCCGAGGGCTGCTCCCCGGTGTCCGTGGCCTTCAAGGCGGGCCACGACGTGGTACGGCCGCAGAAGCCCGACACCATCGCGAAGTCGCTCGCGATCGGCAACCCGGCGGACGGACCCTACGTCCTGGACATCTGCCGCCGCACGGGTGGAGCAGTCGAGGACGTCACGGACGAGGAGATCGTGGCGGCGGTCAAGCTGCTGGCCCGTACGGAGGGCATCTTCACCGAGACCGCGGGAGGTACCACCCTCGGCGTGGCGAAGAAGCTGATCGAGGCCGGAGTCATCGACCCGTCGCTCACCACGGTGGTCGTCAACACGGGTGATGGCCTCAAGACCCTCGACGCGGTGGTCCCGACCACGGGTATGTCCGCCGTCATCCGCCCGAACCTGGACTCCTTCCGAGAGGCTGGCCTCGTATGAGCGTCAACGTCCGCATCCCCACCATCCTGCGCACCTACACGGGGGGCCGGTCCGAGGTCGCGGCGGAGGGCGCGACCCTCGCCGAGGTGATCGCCGACCTGGAGAAGAACCACACCGGAATCGCTGCCCGGGTGCTGGACGACCAGGGCAAGCTGCGCCGCTTCGTGAACGTCTACGTCAACGACGACGACGTGCGCTTCGAGCAGGGCCTCGAGACGGCGACGCCGGACGGCGCCGGCGTGTCGATCATCCCCGCCGTCGCGGGTGGGTGAGCCGCGCTCAGACACCCCCTGAACGGCCCTTGCCGGCCCGTGCGCGGCACGTTCCTGACCCTGCGTACAGCACGTTCCGTCACCCGGTGCGCCCCCTCCGCAAGCTCTGCGGAGGGGGCGATTCCGTTGAGCGCCGCGCGGTAGAGTTGGCGTCATCTCCCCTCGCTGGGTTGTGCCGTGGGCATATGAGAATGCGACCGCGCACGACAAGAAACAGCCAAAGTGTTCGAGCTACTTGCGCTTTTTGTGCGCTTTGCCCGGCCTGACTTGCCCGGGATTGCTCGGAGTTGGGCATGGTTGCCCGATCAGCCATGCTCAGATTTCTCGTCCGTTTGACCTGTTGCAGAGGGCAGTTGGACAGATACATTCAGCCGCGGTCGACGCGTTCCGGCGCACGTTCACAGGGGTTCCTCGCTGCTTCCTGCATGGGAACTCAGGGGAACTCTTCGTGGGCGAGTTCTGACCCGGGTCCGCGAAGTGCGGTCCTGTGCAAGGGCCAGTAATAGGGGAGTTAGGCATGGCTCAGGGCACCGTCAAGTGGTTCAACGCGGAGAAGGGGTACGGCTTCATCGCGGTCGACGGTGGTGCGGATGTTTTCGTCCACTACAGCGCGATCCAGATGGACGGGTACCGCACCCTGGAGGAGGGCCAGCGAGTCGAGTTCGAGATCTCGCAGGGTCAGAAGGGGCCGCAGGCGGACATGGTCCGGCTGGCCGGCTGAAGCGCCGGACTGGAGAACTGCGCATCACGTCACGGAGGGCCCGTACCAAGGGGGTGCGGGCCCTCCGTGCTGCCCGCGTCCTGCACCTCGGTGGTTCCGCCGAGGGTTCTTCGAAGCCGCTCGCCGCCGCCCGTCGCCCGACCGCCACCCCTATTCGAGGCTTCTTCGAAGCCGCTTGCACTCGAGGGGTACGAGTGCTAATCATTGGCGTTAGCACTCTACTAGTGAGAGTGACAACGAAGGACCGGGTCGGTGAGGCTCGCAGGCCGTGTGGGGGCAAGGAACCACAAGGCGTGCAGGCCGTCCGTCGCGGGCACCAGCGCGGTCCGGAAGCATCCTCCCCCGTAGCCCTGCGCGGGTACGGGGAGACCCCCAAGTCCGGGAGGACCACTTCACATGGCCAAGATCATCGCGTTCGACGAGGAGGCACGGCGCGGTCTCGAGCGCGGGATGAACCAGCTCGCCGACGCCGTCAAGGTCACTCTTGGCCCCAAGGGCCGGAACGTCGTCCTCGAGAAGAAGTGGGGCGCCCCCACGATCACCAACGATGGTGTGTCCATCGCCAAGGAGATCGAGCTCGAGGACCCGTACGAGAAGATCGGCGCCGAGCTGGTCAAGGAAGTCGCCAAGAAGACGGACGACGTCGCCGGTGACGGTACGACCACCGCGACGGTTCTCGCCCAGGCGCTGGTCCGCGAGGGCCTGCGCAACGTGGCGGCCGGCGCCAACCCGATGGCTCTGAAGCGCGGTATCGAGAAGGCCGTCGAGGCCGTCTCCGGTGCGCTGCTCGACCAGGCCAAGGAGGTCGAGACCAAGGAGCAGATCGCCTCCACCGCCTCCATCTCCGCCGCCGACACCCAGATCGGCGAGCTCATCGCCGAGGCGATGGACAAGGTCGGCAAGGAAGGCGTCATCACCGTCGAGGAGTCCCAGACCTTCGGTCTGGAGCTGGAGCTCACCGAGGGTATGCGCTTCGACAAGGGCTACATCTCGGCGTACTTCGCCACCGACATGGAGCGTATGGAGGCCTCGCTGGAGGACCCGTACATCCTGATCGTCAACTCCAAGATCTCCTCGGTCAAGGACCTGCTCCCGCTGCTGGAGAAGGTCATGCAGTCGGGCAAGCCGCTGCTGATCATCGCCGAGGACGTCGAGGGCGAGGCCCTGTCGACCCTGGTCGTCAACAAGATCCGCGGCACCTTCCGGTCCGTCGCCGTCAAGGCCCCGGGCTTCGGCGACCGCCGCAAGGCCATGCTCGGCGACATCGCCATCCTCACCGGTGGCACGGTCATCTCCGAGGAGGTCGGCCTCAAGCTGGAGAACGCCGGTCTCGACCTGCTGGGCCGCGCCCGCAAGGTCGTCATCACCAAGGACGAGACGACCATCGTCGACGGTGCCGGTGACAGCGAGCAGGTCCAGGGCCGCGTCAACCAGATCCGCGCCGAGATCGAGAACTCCGACTCGGACTACGACCGCGAGAAGCTCCAGGAGCGCCTCGCGAAGCTGGCCGGCGGCGTGGCCGTCATCAAGGCCGGTGCCGCGACCGAGGTCGAGCTCAAGGAGCGCAAGCACCGCATCGAGGACGCCGTTCGCAACGCGAAGGCGGCCGTCGAGGAGGGCATCGTCGCCGGTGGTGGCGTGGCCCTGCTCCAGGCCTCCCAGGTCTTCGAGAAGCTGGAGCTCGAGGGCGATGAGGCCACCGGTGCCGCCGCCGTCAAGCTGGCGCTCGAGGCCCCGCTGAAGCAGATCGCCGTCAACGCCGGCCTCGAGGGCGGTGTCGTGGTGGAGAAGGTGCGCAACCTGACCCCGGGCCACGGCCTGAACGCCGCGACCGGTGAGTACGTCGACCTGGTCGCCGAGGGCATCATCGACCCGGCGAAGGTGACGCGCTCCGCGCTGCAGAACGCGGCCTCCATCGCCGCGCTGTTCCTCACCACCGAGGCCGTCATCGCCGACAAGCCGGAGAAGTCCGCTGCGGCTGCTCCGGGTGGCATGCCCGGCGGTGACATGGACTTCTGATCGACCTGAGCGTTCCGGGCTCAGGGCCGCACGCCCTCGAGCTTCGAGCGAAGGTTGATCGACCGTCCTGAAACGAGGGCGGCACCCCCACTCCCAGGGGGTGCCGCCCTCGTCTTTTGTGTGACCCGCCTTTTCGTCACCCGCTCTCGCGCTGACCGCGCTGACCGCGCTCACACGGCGAGCGGTGAGGTGCCCCGAAGCAGCAGCGTGAACCACGTCGTCTTGCCGTCGTCGTTCGGCCGTACCCCCCAGCTCCCGGCCAGGGTCTCGACCAGGATCAGTCCGCGCCCCGACTCGTCGTCCGCCTCGGCGATCCGCGGCTGCGGCAGATGGTGGCTGCTGTCGCTCACCTCCACCGTCAGCTCCGTCACGTTGCGGCGCATGCACAGCCGTACCGGGCCCTGACCGTGCCTGATGGCGTTGGTGACCACCTCGGACACCAGGAGCTGGGCGTTGTCGACCAGGTCGTCGCAGCCCCAGGAGCGAAGCGCGGTGGTGAGGAAAGCGCGTGCCTTGGACACCGAGGCGGCGGTGGCCGGCAGCTCGGTCGAGGCGGTGGCCAGGGGAGCGGCGGGAAGCTGGGCGATGAGCAGGGTCACGTCGTCGTGGTGGTGTTCGGTGGCGGGCAGGACGGAGGAGAGCACGTCGTCCACCGCGCCCTCCAGGTCGGACGTGGACATGAAGGCTTTGTCCAGTGCGGCGACCAGTGCGTCGAGCTGGTCCTCGATATCGCCCTCCGGGGTCTCTATCAACCCGTCCGTGAACAGAACGAGGCTGGAGCCCGGCGCGACTGCCAGGGTGGTCTGCTGGTGGAGGTGGTCCCCCACGCCCAGCGGCACGCTCACCGGCGCGTCGAGCGCCCGCACCGGCAGGCCAGGTTCGGCGACCAGGGCGGGCAGATGGCCCGCCGAGCACACGGTCACCTCGGCCGCGTCCGGGGCCAGGACCAGATAGCAGCAGGTGACGAGCTGGTCGGGGCCGTCCAGCTCGGCGACGATGGCGTCCAGGGACTGCATGAGCTGGCGCGGCTGCATCCCGGTCTTCGCGAGGGCGTGCGCCGCGGAGCGCAACTGCCCCATGATCGCCGCGGCTTCGAGTCCGCGCCCCATGACATCGCCGATGAGGATGCCGACCCGTCCCGCCCCCAGCGGCACGAGGTCGAACCAGTCGCCGCCGACACCCGCGCCCTGCGTCGCGGGCAGGTAGCGGCTGGCCGTGGTGAGTCCGGGAACGTCGGGCGGGGTGCCCATGAGACTGCGCTGGAGCGTGAGGGCGACATGCCGTTGCTGCTCGTAGAGGGCGGTGAGCTGGTTCTCCGCCGCCTTGCGTTCGCTGACGTCGCGTACGGCGGCGGAGACGAGGAGTCCGTCGGTGGTTTCGAGGGGGCTGAGGCTGATTTCGACGGGGA
>NZ_JBHWIW010000017.1:54365-120013 GCF_042731955.1 Streptomyces sp. NPDC059828
TGTTGTCGGTGTAGCCGTTGCGGTGGCTGGCGTGGGTGTCGCGGAAGCGCTGGGGTACGAGGATCTCGACGGGCCGTCCGAGCAATTGGTCGCGCCGGTAGCCGAAGAGTGCCTCGGTCTGGGCGTTCACGAGCCGGATGGTCCCGCCGTCGTCCACGATCACCATCGCGTCGGGCGCGGACTCCAGTAACGAACGGAACCGCTCCTCCGCCGCCTTGCGTTCGCTGACGTCGCGTACGGCGGCGGAGACGAGGAGTCCGTCGGTGGTTTCGAGGGGGCTGAGGCTGATTTCGACGGGGAACTCGGTGCCGTCCCTGCGCAGGCCGTGGAGTTCGAGTCCGGCGCCCATGGGGCGTACCTGTCTGTTGTCGGTGTAGCCGTTGCGGTGGCTGGCGTGGGTGTCGCGGAAGCGCTGGGGTACGAGGATCTCGACGGGCCGTCCGAGCAATTGGTCGCGCTGGTAGCCGAAGAGTGCCTCGGTCTGGGCGTTCACGAGTCGGATGGTCCCGGCGTCGTCCACGATCACCATCGCGTCGGGCGCGGACTCCAGCAGTCCCCGGAACCGTTCCTCCGCCGACCCGGGCGGGGTCGCGCTCAGAGGGGCCCGGGCGCCGCACCGGCAAACCGAAGTCCCCAGGGCCGAGGCCCCTAGGTCGGACTCCAAAGAGACTGGAGCGGTGAAGCCTTCCATACTTGCCTCCAGGACGGATACTGCCGACTGCGATGCCCACAACTGCCGTATCCGGACCATCCCAGCGCAGATTGTTCCGGCGTACCTCCGTGAGTCCGATTCTGATCGGCACTGATCCGGTTCAGGACGCAGCGTGCTTTGGCCTGAACTTCTGGTGCACACGGGTGGCTTGATCCCGTCTTGGGCTTCCGCCTGACCGACGCGGGGCCTCCGCCCGGCCCATGCCAGGGAGCCGTCAGCCCCGCCAGGTCGCCGTCACAGTCCCGTCAGCGCATCGCCTCGCCCACGTACCGGACGAAGAAGGCACGCAGCCGCTCCCGTACCCACGGCACCGACACGGCCGGGTCGACTTCGCCGACCATGCCCGCTCGGCCCTCCGCGGTCATCAGCCCCGCCGCCTCCAACTGGGGTACGAGGGCTGCGTAGTCGGTGAACACCCAGTGGTCGGCGCGGCCGAGACGCCGACGGGCGACGCATCCCGGGGATCGGCTCAGCAGGGCCGACCAGGACCGCTCGAACCGCTCGTCATGGAAGCCGTCGGTCCCGAGGAGCAGCAGCGGCCGGTCGATGCCGTGCCGCGCGACCGGGAACAACTCGCCGTCTGTACCCGGCTGCCGGGGCGGGAGGTCGAGGTAGCCCTCCAGGTTGACCGCGGCCCGGATGCGCCTGTCCTCGTGGATCGCCTGAGCCGCGGTCGTACCCCCGGCCGAGTGCCCGTACACGCCGACCCTGCGCAGGTCCAGCGACCGGCCGAGCTCCTGCGGCAGCCGACGCCCGGCCGCGTCGGAACGGCCCGAGGCCAGCGGCGCCAACTGGTCGAGTACGAACCGGATGTCCGTGACCCGCGTCCCGACCACCGTGCGGAACACCCCGGGATCCGTCGCCGCGTCCGGGCGCAGCTCCGTCTCGCGGATCAGCCCCTTGCGGCCCTCCCGGGGCACCGGGAACTCGACCTCGCCCGCGTCGCCGGGATGATCGACGGTCACCACCACGAACCCGTGACTCGCCAGCTCCTCGGCCACATGCGTCCCCATCGTGCGGGGATCCCCGGCCCCCGGGCTGTACAGCAGCACGGGCCGGCGTCCGGGCAGCGCGGGCGCGTCGACGAGCGAATGGGTAGGTGTGGCCGCCCAGTTCACCCCGGACTTCGGGAGCAGGGGGTGGATGAAGGCGGCGTCGAGCTGCGGGAAGAGCGCGGCGGCGGCCTGTGTCATCTGCGGGGCGACACGGCAGCCGCGTACAGCCGGGTAGAAGAGCGTGACCATGACCTCGCGGACCGGGAGCGTGCGCGTCCATGGGTCACGACGTGTGTCGTCGACCAGGTAGAGCGTGGTGATGCCGGTGCGGTACGGCCCGGTCGGCGGTGGGAGCCGCAGCGTGATGCCGCTTGCCGTTGCCGTTGCCGTTCGAGCGTATGCGCGGGTGCCACCGGGCAGGAGCAGCGCGGCGGCTGAGAGGGCGACGGATGCGGTTACGGTGCGCCGGTCGACTCCGTTGAATGAAGCGAACATGATCACCATGCTGCTGGTGGGGGAGGCGCGCGGACGATCTGTTCGTCCCTGCCCGAAACGCTGGCGCCACACCAACGGGGAGAGTACGGGGACATCAGTGCTACGCATCCACTTCACGGCCGCGGACTTCGCTCGCGTACGGTTCGCCCCGCGCCCGGCCCCGCTCCAGGAGCTGAACTCGGCCCTGATGAAACTGTGCCTCCCCGCTTCGGGTGGCGCTGACGAACTGCTCTTCGGCCGCTGGCGGCGACGGCTGTTCGCGGCCCTGCCCGCCGCGGCCGGTGCGCTCGGCGAGCTGGTGCCCGCCGGAGTCGCCCCCGTGTTCCTCGACATCCTGAGCGACGACCTCACGGACGGTCTGGACGCCGCCCGGGCCACTCCCGCAGAGCTGGTCCGCACCGAGACCGAGCGGGTGTACGCACGGCACCCCGCCCCGCCCCCGCCCTGGATCCGTGACCTGCGCCGGGGCGACCCCCGCGCCTGGCGCCTCCTGCACCGCGCCCAGCGCGCCGCATTCGAGACGGCCCTGGCACCCACCTGGTCCCGGGTGCAGGACCTGCATCAGGAGGAGTTCACCCGCCACGCCGTCGTCACGGCCGCACACGGCGTCGGTCACGCGCTCACGGCCCTCGTCCCCGGCAGCCGCCTGGACGGCGACATCTGGGAGCTCCCGTCCCCCACCGCCCGGGACCTCCCCCTCGACGGCCGGGGCCTGCTGCTCCTGCCCACCTTCCACTGGACCGGCCACCCGCTCATCGCCACCCCACCCGACGGCGCCACCGTGGCCCTGACCTACGCGGCCGGCCCCGGTCTGCCGCTCACCCCGGACACCACCGGTACCGGCGTCGAGCCGCTGGCCGGAGTCATCGGGCGCACCCGCGCCGAGATGCTGCTCGTGCTCGCCGACGAGCACACCACCAGCGCGCTCGCCCGCCGCCTGCGCGTCGGCAACGCCACCGCATCGGCCCACGCCGGGGCTCTGCGCGCCGCGGGTCTGATCGCCACCACCCGCGCGGGCCGCGCGGTCCTGCACCGCAGGACGGCGATGGGGACCCTGCTGGTGCGGGGCCGGGGCGCTTCGGGCGTGGCATCCGATGCCGGCCGACCCCTTCCTTCAGCCCGCTCGAAGGGGTTGGATTACCGCAGGTAACAGCAATGGGGCGTGACGAGCGGGAGACACGATGAACGGTGCCGGCAGCGGCTACTACGGCTCACCCTGGCCGGCCGAGGACGGCGGTCCCACGCGGGGCCAGGCTCCCACCGCCGCAGGGCCGCGGATCGCGCCGGGGGAGCAGCTGAGGGTACGGGCCTGCCGCGCGGCGCGCGGCGCGCAGATGCTCATCCAGCGCGCCCCCGGCCAGTTGTACCTGCTGCGGGGGCTGTTCGGAGCGCGGATCTCCAGCAGCCCGTCCAGGACGGTCGTCGAACGCCTCGACCCGCGCACCCTGGAACCGCTGGCCTCCTCCGGGCACCTGCCGGCAGGCCCGTTCTGGATGGGCGGCATCGGTGCGGTCGCCGACGGCGCGGTCGTCGTGGTCGCCGGCCGTCACGCGCACCGCCTGGATCCCGAGACGCTCGACGTCCTCGCCCGGCGCGAACTGCCCGCGCCGCGGCCGCACAACTCCTTCGTGGCCATGCCCGACGGCACGCTGGTGCTCAAGGACTTCGACGTCACCGAGGGCGCCCCCGCGACCCTGCGGGCACTGGACCCCCTGACTCTGAAGGACCGGGACACCCTGCCGCTCGGCGAACCCGTGATAGCCAGGCTGGCGGCCCGCGGCGACGAGGTGTACGCCGTGGGTTCGCACCGCGTCCACCGGGTGCGCTGGGACTCCGCCGCGGGCAGGCTCGTCAGGGACGACGACTGGTCGGTGGCCTACCGCGACGCCCCCGGGCAGGGGCACGGATGGGATCCCGTGCTCGCCGGCGAGCGCATCTGGTTCCTCGACCAGGGACGGCACCGGTACCGCGGCACCATGCGCGGAGCCGCGCGCGACCGGGGCCCGGTGCGCCTGCATGCGGTCAGCCTCTCCGATCCGGCCGACCACCGCCGTGCCGAGATCTGCGGTCTGCCGTGGGGCGCCGCCACCAACCCCCCGCTGGTGGACCCCGAGCGCGGTGTGGCCGTCGGCTACGACTCCGCCAACGGCGTCCTGACGGCGTTTCACGCACGCCCCGGGGAGCCGTTGACGCACCTGTGGTCGCAGCGGATGAACACGGCCGGCCATCTGCTGCGCTGGGCCGACACCGGCGAACTCATGGCGTACGACCAGCGGCAGCGTCCCCCCAGGGGGACCCGCGCCGGGGCGCGCGTGCTGGCGGCGACGGGAGACGCCATCGCCTTCGCCCTGCGCGCGCCCGCGCTCTCCGGGGCACTGGGGCGTCTGACGGGGGAGGACGCCGTGCTCCTCGACCTGACCACCGGGGCGGAGCTCGGCCGGGCCCGGGTGCCGAGCCTGATGCAGTCCGTGTGCTTCCCCTCGCCCGGCTGGGACCGCGACTTCTACTACTGTTCCATGTCCACGGTGGCCCGGGTCGGTGTGAGCTCCTCAGGGTGAGTGGTCCGCATGTCCCGTGGTCGGCCCGCCGCCGCACGGACCTGGGACATGTGGGCCCGCACCTCGGCAGGGGACAGCGCCGCGGCGTACCCCCGGGATGGCGGTGCCGGCGCGCCGCGGCAGGGGCCGCAGTCGCCGTCGCGCAGGGCCTCGGCGAGGGCGGGGGCGCCGCATCTGCCGCATTCGAGGAGGCGCAGGGGCGGGGGAGCGGGCGCCGGTTCGGGTGGGAGTTTGCTGATGAGCCGGGAGCGCACGAGGCCCGCGGGGTGGTGGATGGGGGAGGGCAGGCCGTCGGTCAGGGCGCGCAGGACGTCCCGTTCGGTGGCGCCGCGCTCGAACCACTCCTTGACCAGAGGACCCAGCCGGGCGCACTCGATGGCCGAGAGGGTCAGTGCCGGGGCTTCGCGGGCCAGTGCCACCAGCAGGATCATCGCGCGGGAGCGGGTCGGCCGAGCCCGGTCCTGTGCGAGCGTGTCACCGGCCTCGTCCCCCGCCACGTCCCCGGCCATGTTCCCGGGTACGTCGCGGGACGCGCCCTCCGGGACGTCGCCCCTCCGGAACGCCGCCCACCATCCGTCGTCGCGGGGCACGCGCGACCACCACGTTCGGGTGATCCAGCGCCCTCCGCACAAATGCTCACGTCCGCGCCGAAGATGACCGGCAGCCTGGAGGCGGTTGAGGGCGGTGCGCATGGCGCACTGGCCGTACGGAAGCTCTGCGGCCAGGGTCTTCGCGGAGATGTCCGACCCGTCGTCCAGCCGCTCGATGTACCAGGCGATGCCTTCTTCCCGCAGCGGAAGATGGGCGAAGTCATGGGCCGAGGGCGCGGGTTGGCCGGAAACCGGCCGCTTGCCGTATCCCGGCTTGGCCATGGGGTGCCCGGACTCGTGCGCGGGCAGGGACGTGGAACTAAACTGGCTGTCAGCCATCGGATCGGTCCTGTCGATCTCGTTGGTCAAGCCCCCGCAGGTGTTGGCGCACCTGCCGGGGGCTGATTCGTTTGGCGGACAAGCTAGACCCTGATGACCGTGTGTGGCAAATGCATCGCGCAAAGTCAACTCGCGGGGTGGGTGGGTGGGTTGAAGCCCCCATCCCATTCCGTCAGAGCAGGGCTCGAAGCCCGGATCCCGAAGCCCGAAGCTCAAGTCTCAGGCCGGTCAGGGAGCGATGAGCCGGCCTCCGGTGGACACCGCCCGACACCGGCATGAAGCTGGGAATGATGCGGACCGATGTGCACGCCCACCTGTGGAGCGAGGGCTATCTCCGCCTCCTGGAGTCCTACGGGCGCGAGGACACCGCCACTCAGCGGGGCCTGGGAGCGGGGGACAGTCCGGCGGAGTTCGACGCCCGGTTCACGATGATCGAAGCCGCCGGCATCGATCACCAGATCCTGTCCGTCTCCCCGCAGGCCCCGTACTTCCCGGACGAGAAGCAGGCGGTGACGGCCGCGCGCCACGCCAACGACCTCTACGCGGAGGTCGTCCACGAGTGGCCCACGCACTTCTCCGGCTTCGCCGCGCTGCCCCTGCCGCATCTGGACGCCTCCTTCGAGGAGCTGACCCGTGCGCTGGACGACCTCGGGCTGGTCGGCGTCGGGGCCACGACATCGGTCCTCGGGCGCAGCCTCGGCGACCCCTTCTTCCGTCCGCTCTTCGAGGAGTTGGACCACCGGGGCTCGGTCCTCGGCCTCCACCCGGCGGGCCAGGACGCGGGTACCCCGCTGATCGCCGACAACCACATGCGGTGGATGGTCGGCGCGCCCATGGAGGACACCATCTGCGCGATGCACCTGATGCTGGAGGGAGTCCCGCGCCGCTTCCCGAGGCTGCGGATCGTCCATGCGCACCTCGGGGGTGCGCTGCCGATGCTGCTGCCGCGCGCGGACGAGCACATCCCGTGGGAGGCTCCGGACATCATCGAGATGCCGACGGTCGCGGCGCGCCGGATGTTCTACGACACCGTCGCGCACGGCCATGAGGCCGCGCTGCGGGCGGCGGCGGACTCCTACGGCGCCGACCGGTTGATGCTCGGCACGGACTTCCCGTACCAGAGCGGGGAGGCGCTGCGCCGTGCCGTGCTCTCCATCGAGGACGTGCTGACGCCGGAGGAGGCGGAAGCCGTGCTTCAGGCGGGATCGGAGCTGCTGCCCGCATGAGGTGGGCGGATACGGCGACGGGATGCCGAAGGGGGCCGGTGGTGACGCTTCCCGCGCCACCGCCGGCCCCTGGATCGCCAAGGCTGTCCAGTCGTTGCCGGCCGGTTCAGTCGGCTGCCGTCACACCCGGGTCGGGATCGTCGGCGACGGGCGTCGTGGTGGACGTGGTGCACTGCGGGTCACCGGGGCAGTTGCTGTTCGGCGCCGTGACGCTGACGTGGTTGACGAGCTGGTCGTCGGGCTCGACGGTCACCGAGTAGGTGATCGTCGCGGTCTGGCCGGGCTCGAGGTCGCCGTTCCAGATCACCTTCGGGGCCTCGTAGATCACGCCGCCCGTGGACGCCGCCGCGTCGTCGTTGTACGTGGCGTTGTCGATCACGTCGGACAGGTCGTCCTCTGCCCGGACCCCGGTGGCCGGGTTGGCGCTGGTGTTGGTGACCGTGAGGGTGTAGGTGACCGTACGGCCGGTCGCGGTGTCCTGGACGACGGCCGTCTTGCCGACCTGGAGCGTGGACGGCTCGGGCGGCGCCGCGTCGGGCGTGTTGGTGAACGTGCAGAGCACGGCCACGCCGCGGGTGTCGGAGGACGCCGGGACGGTGTACTGGAACGAGGTGCCGGAGCCCTCGGTCAGCAGCGCGTTGCCGTGCGCGGTGTCCACGCACTGGTAGGTGGTGGTGTAGTCCGACGGGTCGGTGCCGCTCGCCGGCTCCTGGGTGAAGGTGTAGGTCGCGCCCACGACACCGGGCAGCGGGCCCGCCATCTCGGGCGGGGTGTTCTGGGGGCCGGTGTCCGAGCCGGTCGTGGTGCCGGTGTTGCCGGAGGTGATGCCGTTCCCGGTGATCGTCACCGTGAACTGGTCGTTCGGCTGAGCACGTTCGGGGATGTCCGCCTGGGAGGTGATGTTGGGCCCGTACGAGCAGTTGCCCGCGTCGACCGGGGTCGGTTCCTTGCCGGTCGGGGCGGTCATCTGCGTGCTGGAGACCAGAGCCCCGCTGTTCGGGTTGATCTTGAACAGCTCGCCGGCCGGGGTCACCCGGGCCCGGGTGGTGTACAGGTATCCGTCCGCGCCGAGGGTGACGCCGTATGCGGCGCCGTCGGGCAGGTCGGCGAGCATGTCCGCCGTCAGGGCGATGTCGTCGGGGGTGGTGGGCAGATCCTCGTTGATGCGTACGAGGGCCGAGTTGACCCCGCCGGGGGCGAGCTTCTCGGGGGTGGAGATGACCATGTACAGATTGCCCGCGGAGTCGAAGACCATGTCGCCGGAGCTGCCGTTGAACCGCGGGTCGGTCAGCGTGCCGACAACGCCGACGCTGACGTTGTTCACGGTGTCGAACGCGTAGATGATCTGGGTGGTCGGGCGGTTATCGTCGTTCGGGTTCTCCGTGGAGTGGGAGTAGTAGAACCAGCCGTTGGTCGGGTTCATCGCCCCGCGCACGGTTTCCCGCGCGCTGCCGTCGCCGATCTTGGCCGCACCGGCGAAGGTGGTCGTGGTGTTGGTGTTCAGGTCGAGCCGGAACACGGTCTGCGTCCCGGTCCCGGAGTCCTCCTCCTCGGACACCGCCCAGGCGACCTGGCCGCCCGGCATCATTCCGAGCCCGTTCACCGCGACCCCGGCGGGCGCGGTGAAGTTCCCGATCTCGGTCCGCACTCCCGTGCCCAGATCCACCTGCTGCACCGACGTGCCCTCGGAACGGCCCTTGGGCCCGGCGAGGATGTAGGCGTTCTGCGCCAGGCAGTCGGCGGGTACGACGCGGGTGGTGGCGCTGTGCCCGGCGGCGGCGACGGCTGCCGATGCGGCCGGTACGCCACCGGCCACCTGGAGCAGTACCGCACACGCCGTCGCGGCGACCAGTCGTGAGGCGTCTCGCCTGCGGGCTGCGGTGCGGGTTTGTAGTGTCATCAGGCTGGGGCTCCGTTCGTACCAGATCGAACATCCGCTGATCACCGAAAAACCAAGCCGTAACCGGGTTATCCGGACGGAAAGATCATGAGCGGACAAGTCAATCCAAAGCGTCAGAACACGCGGACGATACGAATGGGGCATATGCCTCGGCTGGTGTGCTGGTGTCGCGTCCTCGCAGGTCAGGGTGACGGTGGCGACTCCTGTGTATCGCTCAACTGGCCGCCGCCGCATGGGCCATGGCGGCGCGCCCCGTCGCTCCGGTATGACCGGTGTGCAATGTGGTGGTCGTTCTGTATGACCAAAACCGGCCAACTGTCGGCGTGTTCTCCAGGCCCGACCCGACGTGACCGCGCGAGCGCGGGCTCCCGTGGACCGGTGGAGCGTCGAATCCCGCGACTGAATTCCGCGACCAGATAATGATCTTTCCAACGGGGGGCGTCCGCGCGTACGTTCGCAATTGCGACCGAGGGGGCATGCGTCATCGCCCCACTCGCCGGCGAGGAGGCGCCACCACCAGCGCGCCCGCGCACATCGTGCAGGGCTCAAGGGTCACGACGAGCGCGCAGCCGGTCAGCCGCCACTCGCCGAGCCTGGCCGCGCCCTTACCTATGCCGTGCGCCAGATCAGCCAGGGTTTCACAGGGGAAAGGGAACGCGCGCATGCGGCGCACGATTGCCATCAGGACCGCCGCCGTCCTCATGGGCGTGGGCGCCGTGCTGGGCAACTCGTCGGCCATGGCCAAGGCCATGAACTCGTGCCGGGGGCTCGCCGTCTGGCTCCGGGGCGCCGTGGTGGCGGTACGGCAGAGCGCTTCCTGGCGGCCCAAGGCGGACCGACCCGAGCAGCGGCCCGTCCGGGACGGATGCGCCGCGGGAGGGATCTCGCCGACCAGCACCCCGGCGCGGGATGCGTGTGGCGCCTCCGTCAGTCGCCGTCGTGCTCGATCAGCGCCGCCAGCCCGTCCAGGATGCTCCGCAGTCCGAACTCCCATGCCTGGTCGCCCCCGCCCGACTCGCCCACGGAGGCGAAGGCGGCGCACAGGGCCGGGAAGCGTTCCGCGTGGGCTCCGAGCAACTCCGCAAGGAGTGAACCGAGCTGAGCCTCGGGACTGCCGACCGGGCCTGCCGCGCGTACGTGCTGGGCCGTCGCGCGGACGTGTCCGGCGAGCAGGACCACGGCGTCCAGCCGTTCGGCACCGGTGAGCGCCGTGCCGTCCAGCGCGGAGACCGCGTACTCCATCCAGCCCAGCTCTGCCGGTCCCATGACCCGGGGGCGGACCGCGACCTCCGCCGCCCAGGGGTGGCGGCAGAACACCTCGAGCAAGCGGCGGGCCCAGTGGTCGAGCTCCTCCCGCCAGCCGCCGGGCGGTGCATCGGGTGCGGGGTACGGGCCGACCGCCTCCTCCAGCATCAGCGCGACCAGCTCGGCCCTGCCCGGGACATACCGGTACAGCGCCATCTTCGTGACACCGAGCTCGGCGGCGAGGCGCTGCATCGACACCGCCGGCAGATTCTCGGCATCGGCGATCCCGATCCCGGCGCGCGCGATGCTCCGGAGGTCCAGCTTCGGCTTGGGGCCGCGGGTGGGCTGGGGGTGCGGTCCCCACAACAGCCGTGCCGTATGGGTGTGTTCGTCGGTCATGCCGCCTGCCGTGTTGTACCTGCGGGAAAACTGTGTCTATGGTACACAGTATTCAACCGTGTCCATGGGACACAGTTTCTGTCCGCGAGGGGGAACCGCACATGCATGACCAGGAGCACAAGACCGTCCTGATCTCCGGGGCGAGCATCGCCGGACCCGCCCTGGCCCTCTGGCTGGGCCGCCTCGGCTTCACCCCGACCGTCGTCGAACTCGCCCCGGCTCTGCGTGAGGGCGGCCAGGCCGTCGACTTCCGGGGCGACACACACATGACGGTGTTGGACCGGATGGGCGTGCTGCCCGACCTGCGCCGCGTACGGACCGGTGGCAGCCCGATGACCTTCATCGACGAACACGGCCGGCAGCGTCTGCACCTGCCCGCCGAGTTCGCCGGGGGCGACATCGAGGTCCTGCGCGGCGATCTCTCGCGCGTGCTGTACGAGCACAGCGCCCCGTACACCGAGTACCTCTTCGGGGACTCCCTCACCTCCCTGACCGAGACCCCGACCGGCGTAGGGGTCACCTTCCGGCACTCCGCGCCACGCGAGTTCGACCTCGTCATCGGCGCCGACGGCATCCACTCCCACGTCCGCCGCCTCGCCTTCGGCCCCGAGGCGCAGTACGTCAGCCACCTCGGCTACTACGCGGCCACCTGGCGGCTCCCCAACTACCTGGGCCTGGAAAGCGGCAAGGGGGTGACCGGCCTCAACACCCCCGGCAGGCTCGCGGCCGTCGGCGCCGACTACCGGGACCCCGAGCAGGCGGGCGCCTTCCTGCTGTTCGCCTCACCGAGGCTGGACTACGACCGCCAGGACCTCGAACAGCAGAAGTCCCTGGTCACCCGGGCCTTCTCGGACCTGGGCTGGGAGGTGCCGCGCCTGCTGGACTCGCTGCGAGCGTCCCCCGAGCTGTACTTCGACTCCATCAGCCGCTCGGACGTGCCCGCTTGGTCCACCGGCCGGATCGCCCTCATCGGCGACGCGGCCTGCGGCGCCACCATCGGCGGCATGGGCACGGGAACGGCGATCGTCGCCGCGTACGTCCTGGCCGGAGAGCTGGCCCGGGCGAACGGCGACCACCGGGCCGCCTTCACCCGCTATGAAGCCCTGCTGCGCGACTACGCCCAGGGCTGCCAGAAGGGCGGCGACCGCACGGGCCCGTTCCTCGCCCCGAGGACCCGGAGGGGGCTGCGGCTGCGCAACGGCCTGCTGTCGAGGCCGCTGCTGCTGAACTGGATGCTCAAGGAAGGCCAGAAGGTCAGCAGCATCCCCGGCCTGCCCGATTACGCGACAAGCCCCCGGCCGGTGTGAGCCGGGGGCTTGAGAGGGGGTGACGGTGCTCAGGCGCGCTTGACGTCGGCGACGAACGCGGACCAGGCGGCGGCCGGGAACACGAGCTTCGGGCCCTCGGGGTTCTTGGAGTCGCGGACGGGGACGATGCCCGGGTGGTCGTCGGCGACTTCGAGGCAGTCCCCGCCGCTGCCGCCGCTGTAGGAGGACTTGCGCCAGGTGGCGACCTCGACACAGTCGCCGCCGCTGCCGTCGCTGTAGCTGGACTTGTACCAGATGGCCGAGCTCAGGTCGTGCTCAAAGCTGGTGCTCTTCATGCGCGTAATCCTCCGCCACCGACTCGATCAAGGCCAGGGAATCCGGGGGTGCCAATGCGCTCGCCGCGACCAGATCGTAGGCCAGCTCGCAACGGGCCACGATGGTCGGATCGTCCTCCAGTTGGCCCGTGCCGAAGCCTTGGCGGTAGGCGACCGGGGGTGCGTCGCTGAAGGCCATCAGCTTGAGCGAGCCTTCGAGGGACGCATGGGCCCCCGCTGTGAAGGGCAGCACCTGCACGATCACCCGATTACGTCGAGCCAGCGCGGCGATGTGCCTGAGCGCCTCCGCCATCACCGCCGCGCTGCCGACCTCGCGCCGCAGCGCGGCCTCGTCCAGTACAGCCCACAACAACGGCATTGTTGGATGAGCGAGGATCACCGCCCGCTCCAGCCGGGCCGCGACCAGCTGGTCGACGTACTCCTCGGGCGCGGTCGGCTGGTACGCCCGGCACACGGCCCTTGCGTATGGAGCCGTCTGGAGCAGTCCCGGGATCAGCGCCGGGTCGTACGCCTTGATGGTCGTCGCGACCGCTTCCATCTCCGCCGCCTCGGCGAAGTGGTCCGGATACTTCGACTTGCCGGGAGCCTTGCAGTTCCGCTCGAAGAACCCGCCCGTGCCGAGCGTCTCGTCGAGCCTGCACGCGAGCCCGGCCTGTATCCGTCGTGAGCCCGCCTCAAGCTGGCCGATGAACGTGGCGCTCACATGAAGCATGTCCCCCAGCTCGCGCTGGCTCAGGCCGGCGCGCTCGCGGGCGTGCCTCAACTCCGAGCCGATCAGGGCCCGGGGAGAGGCGAACGGGTCGAGGCACTTCGGTCCAGGCATGTCAACTCCCTGTCACGCAACTGGGGTTGTTGGGCTGCCAATACTGGCCAGGCTAGCCCTCGGCCCGCCACGCTGTGTACAGAACGCGAACACTCAGAGTGGAGGTATCCGATGGCCGTCCCACCGGAGGACAGAATCCGTGCCGCGGAAGTGGTCATCGCCCAGCTCAGGGCGGAGCTCGACGCGAAGGGAGTGAGCCTGCCGTCCATCCGCGTGGACCTGCTGTCGCTCACCAGCGAGACGGCCGACTACCCGCTGGTCGACCTGGGCCGGTGCAACCTGGACACGGCGCTGCGCCTCGCCGCCGTCCTGCACGAGGTCCGCTGATGAGCGCTCTCCCTTCGTCGCCCCGCCCCCGCCGCGGCGACTTCGCCGTCGACTCCCGTGACGGCCGCATCGGCCGCGTCATGGACGCCGATGGCCCCTACGTCCAGCTCCGCCCGCCGGGCGGCGGCCGGGAGTGGGACTGCCCGCCGGAGTCGCTGCGGTCCGCGACACCAGGGGAGATGCTGCGGGCGCGGGTCAGGGAGGTCAACCGGGAGGGGCGCCTGCCATGAGTCGAAGGCGCGGTTCCGTGAATGCCGGGTGTGCTCGGGTAGAGTGACTGCCCGTCGTGTCACGACCGGAAAGAGGAGGTGGGACCCATTACCGCTGTTGCAGGCTGGGTGCTCGCCTCCGTGCCGCCGTCGTCCTAGACGGCTGAGGGAGCCCCGCTCGGCTTTCCGAAAGGCTCCCGCTTCCGTGTCACTCGCTTCTTCTCCTGATTCCTTCGCCGTCTCCGCCCGGCTCCGCGCCGCAGGCTGTGTCTTCGCCGAGGACGAGGCGGCACTGCTCCTCTCCACCGCCCGGACCCCCGCCGAACTCTCCGCCATGGTCGAGCGGCGCGCCGACGGGCACCCGCTGGAACACGTCCTCGGCTGGGCCGAGTTCCGTGGGCTCCGGATCGCTGTGGATCCCGGGGTGTTCGTGCCCCGGCGCCGTACCGAGTTCCTCGTACGGCAGGCGCTCGACGCCCGGCCGGACGCGGGCCTCGTCGTCGATCTGTGCTGCGGCACGGGGGCGGTGGGGGCCGCGCTGGCAGCCGGGCTGAACGGCGGGGCGGATGGCGGGGTGGAGTTGTACGCCGCCGATGTGGACCCGGCGGCGGTGCGGTGTGCGCGGCGCAACGTGGGGGCGTACGGGGGGCGGGTGTACGAGGGGGACCTCTTCGCTCCGCTGCCCGGTGAGTTGCGGGGGCGGGTCGACATCCTGGCCGCCAACGTGCCGTACGTACCCACCGAAGAGGTCGGGCTGCTGCCCGCCGAGGCGCGGGTTCATGAGCCGCTGGTCGCGCTGGACGGCGGCGCGGACGGGCTCGACGTGCTGCGGCGGGTGACGGCGGAGGCCGGACGGTGGCTGGCGCCGGGCGGGTGTCTGCTGTTCGAGACGAGCGAACGACAGGCGGCGGCAGCGGTCGGGGCCGTGAGGCGCGGCGGGCTGGAGCCGCGGGTCGCCATGTCCGAGGAGTGGTACGCGACCGCCGTCATCGGCCGGCGGTGAGTGGCCCAGTCGGAAGGTGGCGAAATGGACCTGGGGAAAGGGGCATCGGGAGCCTAGCGTTGCGGCCGTGACGATGATCCGCATCCTTCCGCCCGCAGGTCCGGCTGCCCGTCGGCTCGCGCTCGCGCAACTCGTCAGCTCCCTTGGCGACGGGGCCTTCTACACCACGTCCGCGCTCTACTTCTCCCATGTCGTCGGGCTCTCCCCGGCGCGGATCGGCCTGGGGCTGACCCTGGCCTGGGCGTTCGGCGCGGCGGTCGGGGTGCCGCTCGGGCGGCTCGCCGACCGGCGGGGGCCGCGGGGGACGGCGGTGCTGCTGGCGCTCGCGGCCGGTGCGGCGATCGGGGCGTTCCTCGTGGCGCGGTCCTTCGGTCCGTTCCTCGTCGCCGCGTGCTGTTACGCCGCGGCCGTGTCGGGGCTCGCGGCGGCCCGGCAGGCGCTGCTCGCCGGGCTCGTGACGAAGCAGGAGCGTACGGCCGTGCTCGCCCACCTCCAGTCCACGCTGAACGCGGGGCTCGCCCTGGGAGCCGGGGCGGGCGGGCTGGCGCTGTACGCGGGCAGCCGGGGGGCGTATCTCGCGGTGTTCGCGATGGACGCGGTGAGCTTCGCGGTGTGCGCGGTGGTGCTGGCGCGGCTGCCCGTCGTGCGGGGCGCCGGGACGATGGCCGGGCCGGCCGCCGGGCGGGGCGTGCTGCGTGACCGGCCGTACGTCCTGATCACCCTGGTCAACGCCGTGATGCTGCTGCGGATGCCGCTGCTCGGCCTCGGCATCCCGCTCTGGATCAGCGAGCGGACCGAGGCACCGGAGTGGGTGGCGTCGGCGCTGTTCGTGGTGAACACCCTGGGCGTGGCGGCGTTCCAGGTCAGGGCCGCGCGGGGGGTGCACTCGCTGGGCACGGCCACGCGCGCGGTGCGGCGGTCCGGGCTCATCATGTTCGCCTCGTGCGCCGTCATGGCGCTGTCGGGTGCCGCGCTGCCGGTGTGGGTGGTCGTCGCCGTGCTCGGCGCCGGCGCGGTGCTGCATCTCGCCGGGGAGATGCTGCACTCGGCCGGGTCCTGGCAGATCAGCTTCGACCTCGCCCCGGCCGGGCGCACCGGGGAGTACCAGGGGTTCTTCGGCACCGGCCTGACCGTGGCCCGTACCGCGGGGCCCCTGGTGCTGTCGGTGCTACTGGTCGGCTGGGGTGTGTCCGGCTGGCTCCTGCTGGGCGGGCTGTTCGTCGCCGCGTCGCTGGGTCTCGGACTCGTGGTGCGCTGGGCGGAGCCTGCCGCTGCGCTGGTGGAAGAACCACGCCTGGCCGATTGTCAGCAAGGCGTTGGCGCAGGCCAGGGCGGTCCACAAGGCCCACAGGCCGCCTGAGGCGGCGAGGGGGATCGCCGCCAGGGCGAGCGCCCCGTAGCACACGGCGAAGACGGCGAGGCTCGGCACCGTGTCCTTGATGGCGATCAGACCGAACCCGAGCACTGCTTGCAGTGCGTCCAGGACGACCACGACGAGGATCAGCGGGAGCAGCGCGGTCACCAGGCCGCGGGGCTCGGGGTCATGGGTGAAGACCGACACCACCGGGGAGCGGAACAGCAGGACCATGACACCCATGGCGAGCACGGTCGCGAGCGCCACCTTCAGCCCGGCCGCCACTCCGCGTCGCACGCCTGAGGCATCGCCCGCCTTCACGTACGGGCCCATCAGAGGGATCGTCGCCTGCCCGATCGCGATGGCGGCCGTGAACACCACGCCCACCAGGGAGACGGCGATGCTGTGCGCCGCCGCGCTGCTGCTGCCGACCCGGGCCGCGGCCAGCGCGAGCACGCCGAGCACGCCGAACTTGATGAGCACGGTGGCCGCGAGCGGCAGCCCGACCCGGGCGAGGGCCAGCAGCGCCCGGAGTTGGGGGCGCCCGATCCCCAGTCGTCGTCCGGCCAGCACCGTGGAGCGGCGCAGGGCCCGGTGTGCGACCGTGGCGCTGATCGTGCTGGAGGCCAGCATCGCGATACCCGCCCCCGGTGCCCCGAGCCCGTGCCACGACCCGGCGCCGCCGACCAGGACGAGTGAGAGCACCACGGCCGTTGCCGTACCCGCGAGGCCGGCCCGCATCACCAGCCTGGACCGGCCCAGACCGATGAGCGCGGACGTGGCCGAATTCCCGAGCGCGGCCATCAGCACGCTGCACGCGAGCAGTGCCGGCAGTGCGCCCAGCTGTGCCAGAGTGCCGGCGGGCACACCGGATGCCCGGCCGGTCAACGGCACCGCCGCCACCGCCACGGCGCCGAGCAGCCCGGTGCAGATGCCGAGCCACATGCCGTCGCGCACCACGGGTACGAGCGCGTCGGGGTCGCTCTCCTTCGCCGCGATGAACGGCATCAGGCCGCGCATGGCACCGGCGACGGTCGCGGTGGCCGGTAGGGAGAACGCCAGGGTGAGGCCGAGGGCCGCCAGTGACGCCGTGCCGTGTCTGCCGAGCACGGCGGTGTCCACCAGCGCACCCGCCGATGACGCGATCATGGTCACGTAGAGAGGGAGCGCCGCCAGCGCGATGGTCCTGACCGGGCTCCGGCTCTGCACCGGGTTCTTCTGTACCGGGCTGTGGCGCCGGCTCGGTAAGTCCTGCGCGGCCTGTCGCTGCATACCGGGGTGTTCCGTTCTTCCGTATTCCGACAGCGGGCGTCCGAGCGGGAGCGCACGCGTGCGACGTGAGGGAAACACCCGACACGCCCCGCATGCCCCGCCCCCGGCACCGCGGCGGCGGGACCCCGTCAGGCCACCGCGGTGAGCTGCCGCTGCTCGCGCGGTACGAAGCGGACGCGGGGGCGGCCCTGCCGCAGGTCCACGCGCATCCGCAGCCCCCCGACCCGGACCAGGATCAGGCCGATCGCCGCGGCGGCGAGCAGCGAGACCGCGCCGCCCGCGGCGAAGCCGGTGCGGGCGCCGTAGGTGTCCGTGATCCAGCCGACGATGGGTGCGCCCAGCGGCGTACCGCCGAAGAACACCATCATGTAGAGGCTCATCACGCGGCCCCGCATCGCCGGGTCGGTGGCCAGCTGCACCGAGGAGTTCGCGGTGACGTTGACCGTCAGACCGACCATGCCGAGCGGTACGAGCAGCAGCGCGAAGAGCCAGAACGACGGTGACAGCGCCGCCACGATCTCCAGGGCGCCGAACAGCGCCGCCGCCCCGACCAGCATCCGCAGCCGGGACGAGCCGCGGCGGGCGGACAGCAGCGCGCCCGCGAGGGAGCCCGCCGCCATCAGGGTGTTGAGCAGGCCGTAGCTGCCCGGGCCGACGTGGAAGACCTGGTCGGCGAAGGCCGTGAGCCAGATCGGGAAGTTGAAGGCGAAGGTGCCCACGAAGCCGATCAGCACGATCGGCCAGATCAGCTCGGGCCGTCCCGCGACGTACTTCAGCCCTTCGCGTAGCTGGCCCTTGCCGCGCGGGGCGCGCTCCACCTTGTGCAGTTCGCTGGTGCGCATCCGCAGCAGCGCGATGACGGGGGCAAGGAAGAACAGGCCGTTCAGCAGGAACGCCCAGCCGCTGCCCACCACGCTGATCAGGGCACCGGCGACGGCCGGACCGATCAGACGGGCCGACTGGAAGTTCGCGGAGTTCAGACTGACGGCGTTGCGGATCTGGTCCGGGCCGACCATCTCGGAGGCGAAGGACTGCCGGGTCGGGTTGTCCACGACCGTGACCATGCCGAGCAGGAACGCGATCAGATACACATGCCAGACCTGCACATGGCCCGACAGCGTGAGGACGGCGAGCGCGAGCCCGCACAGACCCAGCGCGGCCTGGCTGAAGAGCAGGATGTTGCGCTTGGGGTAGCGGTCGGCGATGACGCCGCCGTAGAGGCCGAACAGCAGCATCGGCAGGAATTGGAGGGCCGTCGTGATACCGACGGCGGCGGCGGAGCCGGTGAGGCTCAGGACCAGCCAGTCCTGCGTGATGCGGGCCATCCAGGTGCCCGTGTTGGAGACGATGGCTCCGGTGAAGAACAGCCGGTAATTGCGGACCTTGAGGGAAGAGAACGTCCCTGAGGGGGAGGCGCTTTCCGGGGTCGGCCCCGGCTCGGCCTCGGGTGAAGGGTTCGGGTTGCGGTGGGGGTTCGGTCCGGGTGCGGAGTCTGCTCCGGGTCCCGTACTCAAAAGGGCTCGCCTCCTTGCGCCGATCGGGTGAAGGTCCGGGGCCGTGGTCGGCTGTTGTCAGCTCCCGGACGGGGGTGTCAGATGCGCCAGCTTCTCCAGTACGGGGGCCGCTGCGCGCAGCTTGGCCCACTCGTCCTCGTCCAGACCCTCGGCGAGGGATGCCAGCCAGGCGTTCCGCTTGCGGCGGCTCTCCTCGAGCATGGCTTCGGCCTGCTCGGTCTGGCTGACCACCTTCTGCCGGCGGTCATCGGGGTGCGGCTCCAGCCGGACCAGGCCCTTGGATTCCAGCAGTGCCACGATGCGCGTCATCGACGGCGGCTGCACATGCTCCCTGCGGGCCAGCTCACCAGGGGTGGCGGAACCGCAGCGGGCCAGGGTGCCGAGCACCGACATCTCGGTGGGGCTCAGCGACTCGTCGACGCGCTGGTGCTTCAGGCGCCGGCCCAGCCGCATCACGGCTGAGCGCAAGGAGTCCACCGCGGCCGCGTCCAGGGCGGTGAAGTCCACTCCGGCGGCGTCGGCCGCGGTGGTGGACGCCGCGGGACGGGAAAGGTCAGGCATGTTCATTAGCGTAACTCATTACGTAGCCTAAAGACCAACCGATTCCCGGCTGGCCCGTCAGGTGTGCGAGGGATCACCCGAACGGGTGATAGGGGTCCGGAAAACGACGCACCGAGCGGTTCCGGCCAGAGACCCTGGCTGACATGGCATCGACAGTGCTCAGCCTGCGTATGGACGAGGAGCTGCTTGCCCGGCTCCGGAAGCATGCCGCCAAACGCGGCATGAGCGTCCAGGACTACGTGGTCCGGACGCTCATGCGCGACGACTTCGACGAGCGCTTCAAGGCGGCGGTCGACGAGACGGAGAGGTTCTACGGCCCGGGGTGCCGACCCGGGCGGAGCCGGGGCGGACCGGGGGGCCAGGACACCGGGAGGCCCGGGCCGGTTCATCCGATCAGGTGAGCCGTGCCCGTGCGGGTTCCGGTCACGTCGGTCCCGGTCATGCGGATTCCGGCCGCATGGTTCCGGTTACGTGAGCCCCAGCGCCGGCATCGCGTAGTAGAAGACGAACACCGCTGAGACGACGTACATCGCCACCGGCACCTCGCGGCCCCGCCCCGCCGCCAGCCGCAGCACGGCGAAGGCGATGAAGCCGATGCCGATGCCGTTGGTGATCGAGTAGGTGAACGGCATCATCACCATGGCCAGGAACGCCGGGACCGCGATCGTGTGGTCGCTCCAGTCGATGTCCTTGACCGAACCCGCGAGGATCAGGAAGCCGACCGCCAGCAGCGCGGGCGTCGCCGCCTGGGACGGGACCATCGTGGCGAGCGGCGTGAAGAACAGCGCCACCGCGAACAGCGCTCCCGTGACGACGGACGCGAGGCCCGTCCGGGCGCCCTCGCCGACGCCCGCCGTGGACTCCACGAAGCAGGTGTTGGCGGAGGACGAGGTGGCCCCGCCCGCCGCGACGGCGATGCCGTCGACGATCAGCACCTTGTTGATCCCCGGGAACTCGCCCTTCTCGTCCACCAGCTTCGCCTCGTCGCCGACGCCGAGGATCGTGCCCATCGCGTCGAAGAAGCAGGACAGCAGCACGGTGAACACGAAGAGTGCGCCGGTGAGCAGGCCGACCTTGTCGAAACCGCCGAACAGGCTGACCTGGCCGATCAGCCCGAAGTCGGGGGTCGCCACCGGGTTGCCCGGCCACTCGGGGACGGTGAGGCCCCAGGCGGTACCCGGCAGCCCCGCGGCCAGCTGGATCACGACGGCGACGACCGTCATCACGACGATCGAGATCAGGATGGCGCCGGGTACCTTGCGGATCATCAGCGCGAGGGTGAGCAGCGTGCCCAGGACGAACACCAGTACCGGCCAGCCGCCGAGGTGCCCGGTGAGGCCGAGCTGGAGCGGGACGGTGGTGTGGGCGGCGTCCGGGATACGGGAGACGAAGCCCGAGTCGACCAGGCCGATCAGCATGATGAAGAGACCGATGCCGATGGCGATGCCCTTGCGCAGACCCGTCGGCACGGCGTTCATCACGCGCTCCCGCAGGCCGGTCGCGACCAGCAGCATCACGATGAGACCGGCGAGCACGACCATGCCCATGGCGTCGGGCCAGCTCATCCGGGGGGCGAGCTGGAGCGCGACGACGGTGTTCACGCCGAGCCCGGCGGCCAGCGCGATCGGGACGTTGCCGATCACGCCCATCAGCAGGGTGGTCAGGGCTGCGGTGAGCACGGTGGCGGTGACCAGCTGGCCGCCGTCGAGCTGATGCCCGTACATGTCCTTCGCGCTGCCGAGGATGATCGGGTTCAGCACGATGATGTAGGCCATCGCGAAGAAGGTGGCGAAGCCGCCGCGTACCTCGCGGGAGATCGTGGAACCGCGCTCGGAGATCTTGAAGAAGCGGTCGAGCGGGCCGAGGGGGGCGCCGGGGCGACCGGAGTCGGGCTGCTGTGGCGGCTGCTGCGGCTGGGCGTCCGCGTGGGCGGTGGCCGTGGGGGGCATGCGGGACCTCGTGGAGGGTTCTTGCCGAGTTCCTTGCATGCCCTCGGGAGTTCCTTGGACGTTCATACGAAGGATTCGGGCTGGACACAAGCCGCTTCAGTATGAACGTATAAGAGGAAGATCGGTATCTCCGCGCGTAGACGCCCGTGGGTAACGGCCAGTCGTCTGCTCGGAGCCGCCGCCTACACTGACCGCATGGCGAAGTGGACCCCCAAGCACGAGGCACCCGAGCCCCTGGAGGGGCCCGTCGTCGCCACCATCACCGGCGGCACGATCATCTGGTTCGTCCTGTTCCTCGTGCAGCTCCCCTTCTACGGCTGGTTCGCGGAGCGCGAGCTCACCTGGTGGGTGTGGACCTGCCTGGCCGGGGGCGGTCTCGGGCTGATCGGCATCTGGTACGTGCGCAAGCGGGACGCGGCGATCAAGCGCGCCGCCCAGGCCGGGTCCGCCGCCGAGGACGGACACCCCGCGGTCTGACCCGAGGCCCGGCCGAGCCGCACCTGCGTGACCGGCCGACTGCCCGACCGGCATGACCGGCCCGATTCGGGGCGCCTGACCCGGCTTGATCCCGACGTCCTCGGCGGGTGAACCCGCCCGGCCCGCCGTACCGTCGAGAACATGACGCAACGGGCTGGGAGCGACGGCCCCGGGCCCACCCCAGGCCGGGCTCTCATCGACGCGGGCGCGGAGCTCGACCCCGTGCACCCCGTCAAGCTTCCCGTCAGACACCGCCCCGGCGGGCTCACCGCCGCCGAAGTGGCCGAACGGATCGCGCGCGGCGAGGTCAACGACGTACCGCTGCGCAGCAGCCGCTCCACCGCGGACATCATCCGCGGCAATGTCTTCACCCGCTTCAACGCGCTCATCGGCGTGCTGTGGGTGGTCATGTTCATCGTCGCGCCGTTCCAGGACACCCTGTTCGGATTCGTGATCGTCGCCAACACCGGCATCGGCATCATCCAGGAGCTGCGCGCCAAGAAGACCCTCGACGGACTGGCCGTCATCGGCGAGGCCAAACCCACCGTGCGGCGCGACGGGGTCGCTGCCGAGGTGTCCACATCCGGGATCGTGCTCGGGGACCTCATCGAGCTGGGACCGGGGGACAAGGTCGTGGTCGACGGCGAGGTGGCCGAGGCGGACAGCCTGGAGGTCGACGAGTCCCTGCTGACGGGTGAGTCGGACCCGGTGCTGAAGCGGCGCGGTGACCAGATGATGTCCGGCAGCTTCGTGGTCGCGGGCGGCGGTGCCTTCACCGCCACCAAGGTGGGCCGGCAGGCGTATGCCGCACAGCTCGCCGAGGAGGCCTCGCGCTTCACGCTGGTCAGCTCCGAGCTGCGGTCCGGTATCTCCACCATCCTCAAGTACGTGACATGGATGATGATCCCGACCGCGATCGGTCTGATCATCAGCCAGCTGGTGGTGAAGGGCGACAACATCAAGGACTCCATCGCCCGGACGGTCGGCGGGATCGTCCCGATGATCCCCGAGGGCCTGGTGCTGCTCACCTCCGTGGCCTTCGCGATCGGGGTGATCAGGCTCGGCCGCAAGCAGTGCCTCGTGCAGGAACTGCCCGCGATCGAGGGACTCGCACGGGTCAACGTGGTCTGCCTGGACAAGACCGGCACGCTCACCGAGGGCGGGATGGACGTCACCGGGCTGCGCGTCCTGGACGGCTTCGACGAGGCGTACATACGCAGGGTGCTCGGCGCGCTCGGGGAGTCCGACCCCCGGCCCAACGCCTCGCTCCAGGCAATCATCGAGGCGTACCCGGACAGCGACGACTGGCGCTGCACGCGTTCGCTGCCCTTCTCCTCCGCCCGCAAGTACAGCGGGGCGGCCTTCAGCGAGGGCGACGGCCAGAGCTCCGCCTGGCTGCTGGGTGCGCCCGATGTGCTGCTGCCCCCGGACGACCCCGTGCTCGCGGACGCCGACGGGCTCAACGAGAAGGGGCTGCGGGTGCTGCTGCTCGCGCGTGCCGCGCGAAGGGCTCAGGCGGCCGGCCCGGCGGACGAGCTGGACGCCCCCGATGTGGCCGCGGGCGCCCACCCCGCCGCCCTGGTCGTGCTCGAACAACGGCTGCGGCCCGACGCCGCCGACACCCTGGCCTACTTCGAGGAGCAGGACGTCGCGGCGAAGGTCATCTCCGGCGACAACGCCGTGTCGGTGGGCGCGGTCGCCGGGAAACTCGGGCTGCCGGGCGCCGAACACACCGTCGACGCCCGCCGCCTCCCCGCCGACCGGGACGCCATGGCCGCGGAGCTCGACGCGAACGCCGTCTTCGGACGGGTCACCCCACGGCAGAAACGGGACATGGTCGGCGCGCTCCAGTCCCGTGGCCACAACGTGGCCATGACGGGCGACGGCGTGAACGACGTGCTCGCCCTCAAGGACGCCGACATCGGGGTCTCGATGGGCTCGGGCTCGGAGGCCACCAAGGCGGTCGCCCAGATCGTGCTGCTCAACAACAGCTTCGCCACGCTGCCGTCGGTGGTCGCCGAGGGCCGCCGGGTCATCGGCAACATCACGCGCGTGGCCACCCTCTTCCTCACGAAGACGGTCTACTCGGTGCTGCTGGCGGTCCTGGTGGTCTGCTGGCAGGTGGAGTACCCCTTCCTGCCCCGCCATCTGACACTGCTGTCCACCCTCACCATCGGCGTGCCGGCCTTCTTCCTCGCCCTCGCCCCCAACAAGGAGCGTGCCAAGCCCCACTTCGTACGGCTCGTCATGCGGTACGCGATCCCCGCCGGGGTCATCGCCGCGGTGGCCACGTTCCTCACCTATCTGCTCGCCCGCACCCATTACGGCGGCCCGGACGCCCTGGAGGCGGAGACCAGCGCGGCGACCCTGACCCTGTTCCTGGTCGCCCTGTGGGTGCTGGCGATCATCGCCCGCCCCTACACCTGGTGGCGGCTCGGCCTCGTCCTGGCGATGGGCCTGGGCTTCCTGCTGGTGCTGGCGGTGCCCTGGCTCCAGGACTTCTTCGCGCTGAGGCTGGTGGGCACGGTGATGCCCTGGACGGCGGTGGGGATCGCGGTGGTGGCGGCGGTGGTGCTGGAGCTCGCGTGGCGGTGGGTGGACCGCCGCTTCCCCGCGTAGCACCACCCGGCTGAGGACTTCCTGTGAAGGTTTAAGGTTCACCCGACGGTGATCGCTGTGATCAGTGTGATGACCGTCGTCGTCCGTGGCGCGGGGTGCGCCCGGCAGGGGAGGGGAGTTCCGCACGGCATGGGGCAGATCGGGATGTGGCGAAGGACGAGAAGAACCACAGGGGTGACGCTGGCGGCGGCGCTCGCGGGGGCGGCCGTACTGCTGGTGCCCGGGCAGAGCACGGCAGCGGCGCCGGAGGCCGCGGCCGCGTCCGCTCCGGCTCCTGTGGCGGGTGAGCGGATCGAGGCGGTACGCGACGCGAGCGGCAAGGCGTCCGGCTTCCGCGTCGTACCGGCACGGGCGGGCGGGCAACCGGGGCGTTACGCGTACAGCACCACGGACGGAATGCTGCGGGTGCAGCCGGCCCAGGCCGACCGCAGGCAGCCGGTGAAGGCCACGACGCTGCGCGTCGCGCCTGCCCGGAAGTCCGCCGTGCCGGTGACGCGGGAGGCACAGGCACGCGCCGCCGGCGGCACGTACTCCGTGCGGCTCCAGCTTGCGAACGCGGACCACTTCGGGCCGCTCATCCACGTCTGGAACCGCAAGACCTGGGTGTACTACGACGTCGACGAGGAGCAGTTCGACTCCTACGGCAAGGTCAGCCTGCCTCCGGGCGACTATGTGACGGTCGGTCTGTTCAGCAACTGGCAGCAGCCCGACCACCTCATCACCAAGACCTTCTCGGTGAAGGACCGCGGCCTGACGGTGACGCTCGACGCGAACACCGCCAAGGAGACCGGCGTCACCACGGACGAGCCGACCGCGCGCCGGAGCAGCTCCTCGGTGTGGATCAAGACGCCGAACGGCGACATCGCGGGCTTCGCGGGCGGCTGGGGCAACAAGGTGTACGTCACGCCGTTCTCGATTCCCGGCATGTCCCTGCGCGTCCACGACGTACTGACGAAGAGCGGCAGCGGCGCCAACAATCCGAGCCCGTACCGGTACGACCTCTACCGCCACTACGACGGCACCGTGCCCGCGTCGCCGCTCACGCGGGTGCTCACGGCGGACCTGGCGAAGACCACCACCACCCTGCGCGCGATCGGCGGGACCACCACCGGCTGGATGCTGTCCGCTCCGGAGACCGACACCTCCGGTGTGTACGTCGGGTCCACGGTCCGGGTCCCGTCCAGCGTCACCGAATACGCGACACCGGGCCAGTCCTTCCACCGGCTCGTGAACTACGACGGCGGCCCCAGCTTCAGCACGGAGCCCCGCACCCTGCCGAAGGGCAGCAGCCCGGGCGAGAAGTTCGGCGCCGCGCCCCTCATGGTCCGCACCCACGAGCCGTCCGGCACCCAGCTCCGCGGCACGAAACTGTCGGTCTACGAGCCGTACGCCTTCAGCGACTCGTCCGGCCACGGCGGCATGGACAGCGACGCGACCCAGGACCTCCTGCTCACCTCCAACGGCTCGACGGTCGCCGAGGCGAAGGACCTCGGCTTCCCCAAGCCCTGGACCGCCACGATCCCGACGGCGCGCAACCCCTACCGCCTCGTCCACACGGTCCGCAGCCACGCCGCCCCGTCCGCACTGTCCACCCGGCAGACGACCGAGTGGGCGTTCATCGCGGACGGCTACAACGGCACCCCCTTCGAGACCGATCCCCCGCTGGTGGACGTGGACGTACGGGTCGAGGGGCTGGACATCCGCAACACCGCGGGCACCGCTTCCGCTCCTGTGACCGTCGAGGCGGTCGCCACCTCCCGTACGGACGGAGCCACGGCGACCCTGACGGCCCTGGAGTACTCGACCGACGACGGGGCGACCTGGACCGCCCTGCCCGTGCCGGACTCGGGTGACACGGCCACGGCGGAGCTGGCGGTCCCGCAGGGCACGCGGTACGTCTCGCTGCGGGTGAGCGGCAAGGACACCGAGAGCTCGACCGTCCGGCGCACGGTCATCCGGGCCTTCGCAGGACCCGCGCCCGCGACCGCCGAGACCCGCGGCGCCACGAAGATCACCGACGTGGTCGTCAACGGCGGCCGCGTGATCGCCCCGCCCGTGTACGACGACCTGAACGCGGCGCCGTACACCGTGCGCTTCACCGCGTCCGACCCCGCGGGCATCGCGGAGGCCGGCGCCGTCCTCCACCGGGGCCCGTACGACCGCCCCGACGGCATCCTGCGCGCCGGACCGGCGACATGCACGGCGAAGGACGCCACCACCTCCGTGTGCGAAGCGCCGTTCACCATCAACGCCCTCACCCAGCTCGGCCGCAACAGCCTCGCGGGCGAGTGGAAGGTCGCGGCCTGGGCCCGCTCCCGCGACGGCAAGAGCTACACGGACCTGAACGGACTCGGCTCCGCGCTGATCCTGCGCCAGAGCCGGGTGACGATGAGCGCACCCGAGCAGGCGACCAAGGGCAAGCTCTTCACGGTCAGCGGCATCGCCGGCATCTCCGACTGGTCCACCGGCCGCTGGCTGGCCCTGAGCGGCCAGCCGGTCCAGCTGGAGTACCGCAAGCCGGGCGTCTCCACCTGGAGCCTCGCCGCCAAGCGGACCGCCGACCCCTCCGGCATCGTCAAGGCCTCGCCGAAGGCCGCGTTCGACGCGAACTGGCGGTGGCTGATGCCACGCACGGGCGAGATCGGGGCGGCTGCGTCACCGGTCTGGTTCATCGACGTGCGATAGCTCCACGGACGTGGGCAGGGGCGCCGGTCATCCCGACCGGCGCCCCTCTGCCGTTCCCGTGCCGGACCGGTGCACGGCGGGGACCATGCGGCGGTCGGCGCCGGACCCGGACGGTGTCGGCGAGTGCGGCCCGTACCCCGAGCGACTGCGGCAGCAGTTCGAGGGCGTGATCTGGCGGTTCAAGACGGGCGGGCAGTGGCGGGAGATGCCGACGGAGTTCGGCGCCTGGTCGACCCTCCACAACCTCTACAAGGAGCGGAACACCGTCGAACGCCTGGTCAACAAGATCAAAGCATGACGAGGCATCGCCACCCGATACGACAGGACTCCCGACAGCCACCTAGCCGGTCTGGATCAAGGACCTCACCAGGACCACCCGATGATCACGACTCGATATGCCCCTAGGTGACGCGCTGAGGTGCCGGACGCCAAGGGCGGGCAGAGTTGAGTCAACGGTCAACCAGCCGTGGACGCGGGGCCTCACCCGTGGATTCCGCGTCGGTGCCGACCGGGCCGCGGGGAAGCATCCGGTCCAGCCACTTCGGCAGCCACCAGTTGGTCCGGCCGAGGAGTGTCATGGTCGCCGGTACCAGCACCATGCGTACGACCGTGGCGTCGATGAAGATCGCGGTGGCCAGGCCGAGGCCGAACATTTTGGTGGAGGGGTCGTCGGCGACGGCGAAGGACAGGAAGACCGCCACCATGATGAGGGCGGCCGAGGTGATGATCCGGGCGGTGCGCGAGACGCCTTCGACGATCGCCGTGTGGTTGTCGCCGGTGCGCAGGTACTCCTCGCGCACGCGGGAGAGGAGGAAGACCTCGTAGTCCATCGACAGGCCGAACAGGATGGCGAAGAGGAACATCGGGATGAACGACACGATCGGAACCGTCGCTTCCAGCCCGATGAGTGCGCCTCCCCAGCCCCACTGGAAGACCGCGACCATGATGCCGTAGGCCGCGCCGATGCTCAGCAGATTCAGCAGTACCGCCTTGAGCGGTACGAGTACCGAGCGGAAGACCAGCATCAGCAGCAGGAACGACGTCGCCAGCACGGTGGCGACCAACAGTGGCAGGCGTTCGCTGGTGCGCCGGCCCACATCGGACAGGCTCGCGGCGGCGCCGCCGACGTGGGCCCTGGCCGGGCCGTGCCCGATCGCCGTGGGCAGTACATCGGTGCGCAGCCGGGCGATGGTGTCGGTCGTGGCCTTGTCCTGAGGGCTGGTGGTCGGGAACACCACGAGGGTCGCGATGCCGGTGGCCCGATCGATCTGCGTCGGCGCGACGGATGCGATGCCCGGATCCGCCGCGACCGCCCCGACGAGTCGGTCCAGCACTCCCGGATCACCGGCGGGGTTCGCGGCGATGACGAGGGGACCGTTGGTGCCCGGGCCGAACCCCTCGGCGACGAGGTCGTAGGCGCGGCGCTCGGTACGGCTCTGGGGCAGTGAGCCGTCGTCGGGCAGGCCGACGCGCAGGCCGAGCACGGGCAGCGCCGCGGTCAGCAGCAGCCCCGCCGCGCCGACCGCGTACGGCGCAGGGTGCCGGCTGACGTGCCCGATCCAGCGACGCCACCCGGCGGTGTGGGCGGCGCCTGCATCCGGGTCCCGCCGCCGTGCGAGTCGGCCCGGCTTCCTGGTCTGCAGAGCCCGGCCGATCCGGCCGGCCCGGGCCAGGCGTGGGCCGGCGGCGCCGAGGAAGGCCGGCAGCAGCGTCACCGACGCGAGCACCATGATCAGGACGACGATCGAGACGGCGAGCCCGCCCACCGTCATGAACGGCACGTTCGCGACCGCCAGGCCGAGGATCGACACGACGACGGTGCCGCCGGCGAAGACCACCGGCCGCCCCGCCGTTGCCACAGCTCGTCCGGCCGCCGCCTGCGGATCGAGCCCGCACGCGAGGTACTCCCGGTGCCTGGCGAGCACGAACAGCGCGTAGTCGATGCCCACTCCGAGCCCGACCATGCTGCCCAGGACCGGTGCGAAGGTGGGGACCTCTGTCACCCCCGCCAGTACCGTCATCGTGGCGACCCCGACGGTCAGCCCGAAGACCGCCATGCCGATCGGCAGCGCGGCGGCGACGAGCGAACCGAACGCCAGGAACAGGATCGTGGCCGCGGCGAGGAGGCCGATCAGCTCGCTTACGCCGCCGTCGGGGTCGGAGAAGGCGTAGAAGAGGTTCCCGCCCATCTCGATGCGCAGGGGCAGCTCGGCGCGCAGCCGGTCGCCGAGATCGACGAGGGCGTCGAGGTCTTCGGCCGACAGCCGGCTCTGGTCGGGGTACTGCACCCGTACGACCGCGATCCGCCCGTCGGCCGAGACAAGGCCGCCGCGCACGGTGGTGTCCCCGCCTGCGTCGAGTGCCCCCGCCGGGTCGCTCGTGCCGAGCACGTGCGGCAGCCGCTTCACCTCGGTCTGCAGCCGCGTGAGAGCGGTGCGCGCGCTGCCGTGGTCGAAGAACGTCGCACCGTCGTCGAGGGGGGTGACGACCACTTGGGCGGTCATCCCCTCCTGGGCGGTGCCTGCCCGCTCGATCAGTTCCGCGGCCCGTTGGGAGTCCAGCCCCGGAGCGGTCATCGAGTCCGCGGTCCGCCCGCCGATGGTGATCGCGGCGAGGACGGCGAGCGTGGCGGCGATCAGCCATGCCGCGATCACCCGCCAGGGATGGCGGGCGGCGCTTGCGCCCAGGCGCAACAGGGCTTTCGAGAGCATCGGGTCCTCCAACCACCTCGTCGGCCGTCCTTGTACGGCCGCCGATGCCGAGGTTCGTCGCCACGGCGCTCCGCGGCATCGGCTCGCGGGCCGCGGATCCGTCGGCCCCAGGGCGGAGTGACGCCCCGTCCTTTCGGCCGATGCGCGGCACGGCGCGGTCCCTAGGCTGAGAACCATGCTGCGAGACGACCTGCGAACCCTGTGGACCGAACCCCGGCCGCCCGACGCGCCCGCCCGGGTGTGGCGGGACTGGGCGCTGCTCGCCGCGGGCCTTGCCGGTGTGGTGCTGGAGGCCACCCTGCGCGAGGACGTCGTGTGGCGGCCGGTGGCGGTGGTGTTCGCCGTATGGCTGTGCCTGCTGCCCCTGTGGCGCCGGACCCGCCCGCTGGCGATGGTGACGCTGGCGTTCGGCTCGGTGATCCTGCTTCAGGTGGCCTCGCTCGTCGCCGCTCCGCGCGAGCCCGTCGGCCTGTACACCGGCGCGGTCGTGCTCGTACTGGTGTACGCGCTGCCCCGGTGGGGATCGGGACGCGAGGTCGTGCTCGGCGCCGCGGTGATCCTCGCGGCCGGCGCGCTGTGTTCCGTCACGGACGAGACCCCGTTCCTCGAGAACGTCGTGGGCCTCGTCTTCCTGCTGCTGCCCGGCGTGGTCGGGGCTGCCGTGCGGTTCCGGGTGACCGCTCGCGAGCGGCTGTTGGAGCAGGTGCGCTCCCGCGAGCGCGAGCAGCTCGCCCGGGAACTGCACGACACGGTGGCCCACCACGTGTCGGCCATGGTGATCATCGCCCAGGCGGGCCGGGTGCTCGCGGGCACCGAGCCGTCCGCCGCCGTCGAGGCGCTGGAGGGGGTCGAGGAGGAAGGGGCGCGCACGCTGGAGGAAATGCGCGCCATGGTCGCCGCGCTGCGCGACCGCGGGGTCGGCGCCGAGCTGGCGCCCCCTGCCGGAGTCGCGGATCTGGAGCGCCTGGTGCGCACCCCAGGTGGTCGCCTCAGGGTCGACTTGGGGCTCGACGGTGAACTGGACGCGCTGCCCCCGGCCGTGGACGCGGCCGTCTACCGGATCGTGCAGGAGTCGGTGACCAACGCGCTGCGCCATGCGGTCGAAGCGACCGAGCTCGTCATTCGGGTCGCCGCGGAACGGCACTCGGTACGGGTGAGCGTGCGCGACAACGGCCGGCGCACCGGCCGGGGTCGCGACGGATACGGACTTACCGGACTGCGCGAGCGCGCGACTCTGCTCGGCGGCACACTACGAGCCGGCCCGGATATCGACCGGGGCTGGCATGTCGAAGCCGAACTGCCGAGAGCGAGGAGCGAGAGCGGTGTCCATTCGCGTCCTCGTCGCTGACGACCAGACGATCATCCGCACCGGGTTGCGGATCATGCTGAACGCGCAGCTCGGCATCGAGGTGGTCGGCGAGGCGGCCGACGGGCGGGAAGCGGTACGTCTGGCCCGCGAACTACGCCCCGACGTCTGCCTGTTCGACATCCGTATGCCCGTACTCGACGGGCTCGAGGCCACCCGTCTGGTCGCTGGCCCGGGCGTCGCCGACCCGCTGGCCGTGGTCGTCATCACCACGTTCGACCTCGACGAGTACGTCTACGGCGCGCTGCGTGCCGGGGCCCGCGGATTCCTCCTCAAGGACACGGGACCGGACCTTCTGGCGCAGGCCGTACGGTCGGCGTCCGGCGGTGAGGCGCTCATTGCGCCCAGCGTCACCGTCCGTCTTCTCCAGGCATTCGCGGACCTGCCCGCCGGCCGGCCCGTGGCCCAGCCGGTCTCCCCCGTCACCGCCCGCGAGGAGCAGGTGCTCCTCGCCGTCGCTCGCGGGCTGACCAACACCGAGATCGCCGATGCACTGCACATCAGCCTCAGCACGGTGAAGACGCATCTGGCCAGCCTGATGGCCAAACTCGGCGCCCGCAACCGGGTCGAGATCGCGATGTGGGCCTACGAAACGCGCCGTATCCTCCCCGGAACCTGAGCCGGGTGCCGGGCCCTGTCCCATGAGTCCCCGCCCGGACAGCAGTGCACCGGTCGGCTCACGTCGGCTCCACGTGCCTCACCCGCCCCAGAGCGTGACGTACCAGGAGGCCGGAACCGGGACGGTGGTACACCCGATACGACAAGACTCCCGACAGCTACCTCGCCAGTCTCCACCGGCACGCCTCGATGATCTGGATCAAAGACCTCACCAGGACCACCCGATGATCACCTCTCGAACACGGCCTAGTCGAACCAGCGGTCCCTCGCCAGCTCCTCCGTCCTGGACGGGTCCTCCAGCAGGGCCGCCACCTCGAAGCGGCGCGGCCACTGGCCCGCCGCCCAGGCGAGGCCTGCGGCGACGCCCTCCAGGGTGGCGGCGTGGATGACGCCGTCGGGGGTGCGGCGCCAGTCGAGTTCGGTGCCGCCGGCCAGGAGTTCCTCGTGCTCGATGTACGAGCGCGGGGTCGCCGGGCCGAGCAGGGCGTGGACCGACGGGGGCACGTCGTGTTCCTCGCCGACCGTGGTCACCTCGGCGTCGACCGCCTTGCTGAGCCGTCCGACCTGGAACAGCTCCGCGAGGTCCGCCGCACGGTCCGGGGAGACCGGCAGCAGGGCGCGGCCGGCCGTCAGGGGCAGCAGGTCGGGGGCGTCGGCGACCAGGGCCTCCGACGCGTCCACCACCCGCACCTCGCCGTCGACCACCGCACGCAGCTCGTCCGGGAGTGTCACCTGCTCCGGGTCGAGGTCGGCCAGCGCGGTGTAGAGGGCGTGCAGCTGGGCGGGGCCGACCGGGCGGTCGGGGTCGGCGAGGCGGCCGAGCAGTTCGGCGGCGCCGCCCGGTTCGTCGAGGAGGGCGGCGACGGAGGTGCGTACGCCCAGTGCGTGCAGGACCTGCTCGTCCTCGAAGCCCGTCGCGTCCGCCGAGTCGTAGAGACCGACCAGCAGCGGGTCACCGCCGGAGACCCGCAGGCCGGCCGGGCGGCGGCCGTCGAGCACCGGGTGGTCGCGCAGCCACCAGGCCGTGTACGGGCGGATGGTCTCCGTCGTGCCGTCCGGCAGCAGCACCCTGACCGGCTGGGTGAGCGCGTCCCGCAGCGGCGGCTGCGCGAGGAGGGCGAGAGCCTGGGGCCAGCGGTCGTCGTCCACCAGGTCCAGATCGCGGATGGCGACGATCTCCGTGGCCACGGGCGGCACGGGCGTGTCGGGCAGCCGGTCCAGCACGTCCTCGCACCACACGTCCACCGCGTCCAGCAGCCCCGCGTCGTCCGTTTCGGGGAAGTCCCCCTCCCGGGGGTCCAGTTCGTCGGGGTCGAGCACGACATCGGTGGAGCGTACGAGCGCGAAGTTCGCCAGCACCCCGCACGCCGCGAGGGGCTGCTCACCCCAGCGCTCGGCCAGTTCGGCCTCCACCAGGGCGAGTTCGTCCTCGCGCATCACGGACGCGAAGGGGCTGCCCGGCAGCACCAGTTCGGCGGCCGGTGACAGCTCGCCGTCCTCGTCCGGCAGGGCGAGCGCGCCGAGCCACGGCTCGTCGCCCGGCTCCAGCCCCGCGTCCCGTACCAGCGTGAGCACGATCTCGGCCAGTTCGTCGGCGTCCGGCGCAGCGTCGTCGTCCCACAGCGGTGCGTCCTCGTCGTCGAGCGAGGCCGCGACCGCCGCCCGCACCTGAGGTGTCGTCAGCACCGCGCGGGGGGTCGCGGGCAACGCGCCCAGCTTCTCCAGCAGGGGGTGGGAGGCGTCCGGATGTGCCACCTTCAGCCCGAACCTGGCCAGGCCCGCGGGGGTGTCGGGGGTCGGCAGCAGCACCTGGCGGGGGCCGATCGTGGTGCGGGAGCGCTGGGGGGCGGCAGGCGGGCGTGCTTCGTCCGCCGTTTCGTCTGTTCCGTCGGGGGAGTAGCCGCGCGTACCCGGAGCCGCGAGCGGTACCGGCAACCCCGAGAGCCGCTCCGGGTCGACCCCGGCGAGGCTGTCGTACAGGCGCCACCACCATGACGGGTCCCGCTCGATCCCGGCGAGCCGGTCGACCGCCTCGGTCAGCGGGACGCGCGCGACACCGAGCGTGCGCAGCTCCACGCGCCGTTCGAGACCCGCCGGCAGCAGTGTCGGCAGCACGTCCGCAAGGACCCGGACGGTGTCGGCGCCCGCGCCCTCCACGATCTCGGCCTCCAGGGGCCGCAGCGCCACCATGTCGTCAGCGACCGACGGGGCTGACGCGTCTGACGGGTCTGACAGGTCTGATGGGGCTGACGGGGCCGAAGTGGCGGGGGCGGCCGGGGCGAGGAACGCGACGCGCGGCAGCAGGTCGAGGATCGCGGCCCGCAGGGTGCCGTCCAGCTCGCCCTTGCCGAGCGGCCCCGGCACGAGGTCGATGGTGCCGGTGCTCACCGGCTGCCAGTCGCCGAGGAGTTCGGCGTAGGCCTGTGCCGCGCGCTGCACCAGGAAGTCGGTGAGCGGTCCCGGGGAGTGATGGCGGCGGGCGGTGTCGAGCGGGAGCGTCGCGATGAGGAGGGCGGGCACCCCGAGGGGTTCGTCCGTGGGTGTGGGGGCGTGGATGACGGGAGCGGTGGCCGGGTACACCGGCGCCCCGTCTCCGTCCACGGGCACCGCCCACGTGACGCTCCAGTGCGGGCGCAGCCGCTCCTCCACCGGGCGGCCGGCGAGCAACGCGGGGTCGAGGGCTCCGTGGTGGGTGACGACGCGCCAGCGGTTGACGCCGAGCGCGCTGTCCTCGATGTGGACGTACGGGCCCTGCTCGCTGCGACGCAGCGTCCGCACCCCGTCCGGGGTCTCCACGACCACCTCGGTGAGGCCGGACAGCGCGAGCAGCAGCGCGTCGTCCACCCCCTCGAGCAGCCGGGCGACCAGGTCCTCGGCGGTGCCGTCGCGCAGCGGCAGGATCACCACCGTGTCGTAGCCGTCGGGCGCGGTGCCCTCGGCGGGCAGCGGAAGCCGCAGCAGCGGTACGTGCCCGTCGCGCCGGCGCAGCTCGTCGCCGAGCCCGGGGCTGCCCTGGGCGGCCTGCGCCGCCAGCCCGCGCGCCTCGGCGAGCGACCAGCGGACACCGCCGTGCCGCCCGACCACCGCGGGCTCGTCGCTCACCGCCAGCACGGCGGCGAAGCCGACACCGAAGCGGCCGACCGCGCGCTGGTCGTGCTCCCGCTTGGCGGACGCGCGAAGGGTGCTCAGCGACTCGACACCGGTGGCGTCGAGCGGCGCGCCGGTGTTGGCCGCGACGAGGGTGCCCCCGTGCAGGGTCAGCCTGAGCCGCCCGGGCACCCCGGCTCGGGCGGCCGCGTCGGCGGCGTTCTGGGCGAGCTCGACGATGAGGCGGTCGCGGTAGCCGCCGAGCGCGAGGTCCTCCTCGGCGTTGGCATCCTCCCGGAAGCGTGCGGGGCTGGCCCCCCACGCATCCAGCACGCCGCGCCGCAGCCGCGCCGTCCCGAACGGGTCGGCACCCTCGGTCGTCCTGACGCTCACGCCCGTCTCCGCTCTCTGTGTCCGCGCTGACACCAGCTATGTGTCCCTGATACCGGTGTACCTCTGACCGCCTACCGGTGCGGCCTGAAGGTACCGCGTCAGGTGCTGTGGCCCGCTTCCCGCCCGTCTCGCACACCCCGAAAAAAACTTTCCGAACCACCTGCAACCTTGCCCGGGGCCGCACGTCTATCCCTACGAAGGCGGCAGTAGGGGCCGACGGCACCGGGGGGACCGGGACGAGAGCCTCCGCCGAGATCACTTTCAGCTTTCCGGTATTTCTCCGAGCCTGTGTATCCCTGGGGGACCTGCATCATGCGTACGCACCTTTCGTCCCGTTCTGCCGCTGTCGCTCGTTCCGCTGTCGCCGCCGCCGCGGTGCTGCTCACGGTGGTCACCCCGGTCGCCGTGCCGGGCGTCGCCTTCGCTCAGGCCCCCGGCGCGCCGGCCGCCGCCGCCACGGGGATCACGACCCAGCTCGACATGCAGGGGAGCTTCCGGATCGGTCAGCGCGTCTCCTTCAACGCGCACATCACCAATGGCACCGCGACCGCGCTGAAGGGCCAGAAGGGTCTGATCACCGTCGCCTACGGCAAGCACGTCGACGCCG
Organism: Streptomyces sp. NPDC059828; assembly: GCF_042731955.1. Taxonomy (NCBI): domain Bacteria; kingdom Bacillati; phylum Actinomycetota; class Actinomycetes; order Kitasatosporales; family Streptomycetaceae; genus Streptomyces; species Streptomyces sp. NPDC059828. The sequence continues at coordinate 90,003 of NZ_JBHWIW010000017.1, forward strand.
AGCTCGAGCCCGTACCGGCCGATCCCTCCAAGGTCATCGTGGAGCACCTCTCGGGCGACGTCTGGGAGCGCCTGACGCTCAGCAAGGGCGAGAACGACGCGCTCCAGGCCACGTACGCCTTCAACGGCACGGTGGCACCCGGTGCCGAGGCCCGGGAGCGCTTCCGGGTCACCATCGACCGCTCGATCCCGGCCGACCTGAACATGGGCGAGGTCGCCGTCGGCGCCCACACGGACGGCACCGGCATGGACTCCATCGGCTTCGGGATGGCACGCACACAGGCCGAGAACCCTGACATCCGCATCGGCGGCATCAACGGCAAGCCCGAGCTGACCACCGGCGGCAAGCCCGTGGAGTTCACCGCCACCGTCACCAACAACACCGGCAAGGACCTCGACCCCGCCGACGCCTTCTTCGTCGGCACCGAGTCCGGCGACCTCGATCCCGCGCACGTGACCGTCGAGCGCCGCGACCGCTCCGGTGCCTGGGCCCCGGTGCGCCTCGGCGAGCAGGACCAGGCGGTCTCGGGCGTCCTCGACAGCGGCGCCCTCAAGCAGGGCGAATCCCGTACCTACACTCTGCGGCTGGGCCTGACCAAGCACTTCCCGAAGAGCGCGAACCGCGGTGACTTCGAACTGATCAGCAGCAACGGCGGCGCCGGCTTCGACTTCACCGTCAAGCACCAGCACGGCTCCGGCACCCCCGACCCGGCCGTGGACCGTTCGTTCGAGATCGCCACCTCGGGGCTCGGCGCCACCACCCCGCTCACCAAGGGTGGTGCGGCGAAGGAGTTCATCGCGACAGTGCGCAACAAGGGCAACATCCCGCAGCAGGCGAACTTCGTCGTGGAGATCACCGACCAGGACGTCAAGCGGAAGCTCCAGGCAGGTGAGATCCGCCTGGAGCAGCACGTGAAGGCCGCCGCCGACGGCTGGAAGGACGTCAAGCTGGTCCCGTCCAGCGAGGGCGGGTACCTGATGGCGCAGGTCACGCCCCACGAGCTGGACCTGGCCCCCGGCGGGTCCGAGAGCTACCGGATGCGGATCGCGGCGACCTCCGCGAACAAGGCGAAGGGCTTCACGTTCGAGATGGAGGTGCGGGCGTCGCTCTCCAGCCACCGGGTCAACCGGCCGTTCACGGTGACCGCGGCGGCGTCGTCCCCCTCTCCGGCCCCCACCGCGGGGACCGTGAGCGCGAACGAGGCCACCCCGCAGGGCGGGCGCATGGCAGAGACCGGTGGCAGCGACTCCACGCCGCTGCTGATCGGTGTCGCGGGTGCGCTGGTCGCCACGGGCGCGGCCTGGCTCCTGATCGCCCGCCGCCGCGCCCAGTAGGGCCGTGCGGGGCCGAACCCGGCCAGGCCGGGACGAGCACCCCGAGTACCATGCGCCGGCTGAAGGTCACGGGGGTGGGGATCGCCGGATACTCCAGCGCGAACGACAGGTGGCTCCGGAGGTACGGCGTTGAACGCATCCCTTGCTCTGCCCGGCCCTTGGCCGGAGGCTCAGCCCTGGTCCAGACCCTGGTCCAGGCCGCTGCGGCTGCTGTTCTCCCTCGGGGGAGAGGCGTCCGGCGGGCACCGGTCCGTCCACGGGGGGCAGACCGGCGCACGCCCGACCGTCACGGATCTCTATCACTCGCACCGGTTGTCGATGGTGCGGCTGGCGATCCTGCTCGTGGACGACCTCGCGGCCGCCGAAGACGTCGTCCAGGACGCTTTCGTCGCCCTCTACAAGCGGCACGGTGAGACTCTCGACGACATCGACAACGCACTCGGCTATCTGCGTACCTCGGTGGTCAACACGGCCCGCTCGGCGCTGCGTCGGCGCAAGACGGCCCGGGAGTACGTGCCACCGCACGAGGCTGACGCGGCGTCGGCCGAGGACCACGCCGTGCTGAGCGACGAGCACCGGCAGGTGCTCGTCGCTCTGAAGGACCTCACCTCCCGCCAGCGCGAGGTGCTCGTACTGCGCTACTGGTCGGACATGAGCGAGGCCGCCATAGCGGAGACGCTCGGACTGTCCCGTGGCGCCGTCAAGTCGACCGCCAGCCGGGCGCTGGACGCACTGGAACGCAGGCTCAAGGCCAACGACACACCGACGGCGGCGAGGGGAACCCGATGAATTCCGCAGACAGCGTCGAGGAGCGGCTCACCCGGGCCCTCTCGGCCCGTGCCGAGCAGGTCACCATCCACTCACTGCGGCCCGCCGCACCGCCCCAGCCCAACTGGACGGCGCGCGGGCGAGGTCCGCTGCTCTTCGCCCTGGCCGCGGCCGTCACGGCGGTCGCACTCATGGGCACGGCGCTGGTCACCCTGACCCAGCGGCCCGGCAACGCGCCCGCGGCGGACCTCCCTCCCGGGGTCGTCTCCTCTGCGCCCACCGTCCCGCCCGCCCCGGGGAACAGCCCCAGCGGTGTGCCTCCGCAGTCGCCCTCGGCGCCGGAAGCCCCGGAGCAGCCGTCCGGCCGTGCGGTCACGATCGTCTACGGCCCGCCGGACCGCAGCTTCACCCTGCGCACGGGCGGTGGGACCGCGGCCCTCGACGCAACGGTCGCGAACAACGTCGGTGAGGCGGTGGAGCAGGCGACGGACGTCCTGACGATCACCCCCGAATCCGGAGGCACCCTCCCGGCCGGAGCCGTCAACGTCTCGCTGCGCGACCCCGCGACCGGCGCGTGGCGCCCGGTGGGCGGCCTCAGCGGCTCCGCCTACGAGGCGTACCTCTCCGGCGCGGCGGGCGCACGTCTGGACGCTTCGGCGTCCCGTACGCATCAGATCCGTATCTCGCTCGGCGAGGCGTTCCCGGAGGGGGTCGGGCGGCTGCGGGTGTCGCTCAGCAGTGACGGGGGCGAGGAGACGCTCACGCGCACGGGCTGAGCTCCGCGGGGGCCTCGCGGTGGGGCCGGCCGGGTTACGCGGTGCCCGTCCTCGTCCTCAGACTCCGGACGGGCTGGTCTCCCGCGCTTCCCGGCACCGCGGGGGGCAGACCACGAGAGCCCACCCCGCGCCTGCGCCCCGGCGGCAAGGTGCCCCGGTGAGGGCACTGGCACTACGAAAGGCCCTAGCTGTGGCCCAGGTCGTCCGGGGACGCCGTGTCCGCGTGGTCCGGGACCGAGCCGCTGTCGGGGGCCGGGCGGAGGGGGAACTCGTCGGCGCGCATCGAGTCCAGTACCGGTGCCGCCGGACGCGGCGGCTTCGGCATCACGGCCGCTTCGGAGTGCGCACCGCAGCCGTACGCCAAGGACACCACCCGCCCGTCGGCGGGCGAGAACTCGTTCGCGCACACCCCGAACGCCTGCCCGAGCGACCCGCCGAGGGGCATCAGGAACGCACAGGACACACACGTGGACGGGGCCGCCTGCGCCATCGGGGTCTTCGCGCCGTAGGCGTCCTCCCAGCGGTCCGCCGCCGTGTGGAGCCCGTACCGCGACAGCACCCGGGCGCGTCGCATACCGAGCTCCTCCGCGACCGCGCCGATGGTGCCGCGCGACGGGCCGCGGGAGACGATCTCGGCGTCCTCGGCGTCGACCCGGTCGGCCATCTCGTGCGACACCGCGGAGTTCGGCGGCGGCGCGTCCTCGCCCGAGTACCCGGGCTCGAGGCGCATGTCGTCCGCCTCGGTCGGCAGCAGATCCCCGGGACCCAGGTCGCCGGGCCGGAGCCGCTCGCTCCAGGGCACCCACTCCGGTGCGAGCAGCGCGTCGGAGCCCGGCAGCAGCACGGATTCGTCGATCGTGACGATCTTCGCGCGGGAGGCTCTGGCGACCGTCACCGCCCAGCGCCAGCCGCGGTAGCCCGGTTCCTTGCACTCGAAGAAATGGGTGACCACCCGGTCGCCCTCCGAAGCGACCCCGGCGTGCTCGCCCACCACCCCCGGCGCCGCCGCTTCCTCGGCCGCCGCCCGGGCGAGGTCTACCGCCTCGGCGCACAGGCGGTCGGGGGTACGGCTTCGCGTCGTCGCAGCACTCACAGGTCTCGCTTCTCTCCTACGCCGTCTCACGGGTGCGCGCCGGAGGATCCACGATGTACGGGCAGCGGGCGGAGCGGCTGGAATCCACCCGGGCCCCGGAATGGGTCCGGAACACTGGGGAGTGCCGCATCGACGTCCGCGCCCGGGCAATCGGTCCCGTGCGCACGCACCTACCATCACCCATTCTGCGGGATGACGAAGAGGCGCGCGGCCGAGAACCACCGCCGGTGGCGCGCTACGCACGCTACCCCCCTCCGTGCCGTACCGCCCACCTGCCCGTCCGAATAGCGGTTCATACCCGTTCCGGATGGCGGCGCGTAGGGCACTATGACGACGTGACAGCCGCGAGGTCGTCCCCCGTGCCCGGGCCGCTGAGCAGGACGGCCCGGTCGGTCGGGCGTGCCCTGCACTGGCCCTTCACCGGCGCGGCGCGCGGTATCCGCCGGGCGACACACGCGCACGGCGCGGGCGAGTCGGGGCTCGGCAAGCTCATCGAGCTGCACGCCGTGAACGGCGCGGGCGATGTCATGGTCACCGTGGCGCTGGCCGCCACCGTGTTCTTCGCCGTCCCCACCGACGAGGCCCGTGGCCGGGTGGCGCTCTACCTCGCCATCACCATGGCGCCGTTCGCGCTGCTCGCCCCGGTCATCGGCCCGCTCCTCGACCACATCCCGCACGGCCGGCGCGCCGCGATGGCGGCCGCGATGGCCACCCGCGCGGTGCTGGCCCTCACGATGTCGGGCGCGGTCGCCACGGGCGGCATCGAGCTGTACCCGGCGGCACTGGGCGTGCTGGTGGCCTCGAAGGCGTACGGCGTCGTCCGCAGCGCCGTCGTGCCCCGCCTGCTCCCACCGCGCTTCGCTCTCGTGAAGGCCAACTCGCGGGTGACCCTGGCCGGTCTCGTCGCCACCGGCATCGCCGCGCCCATCGCGGCCGGGCTCCAGCAGATCGGGCCCGCGTGGCCGCTCTACGGTGCCTGCGCCATCTTCGTGGCGGGAACGTTTCTGGCGTTCACCCTGCCGCACAAGGTCGACTCCGCGAAGGGCGAGCACAAGGCGCACATGCTGACCCACGGCGAGCGGAAACCGAGTCTGCGCACCGTCGGGCCCTCCGTGTTGCACGGGCTCCAGGCGAACGCGGCCCACCGGATGCTCTCCGGTTTCCTGATCTTCTTCCTCGCCTTCCTCCTGCGGGTGCATCCGATGGCCGGGCAGAGCGCGGCGGCGTCCCTGGTGATGGTGGGCATCGCGGCGGGCGTCGGCAACGCCTGCGGTACGGCGATCGGGGCATGGGTACGGCACCGGCCGCCCGAGGTGATCATCGCGACCGGGCTGATGATGGCACTGACGGCCGCGGTACTCGCGGCGGTCTTCTTCAGTCCGCTGATGGTGGCGGTGCTCGGTGCTGTCGCCGGGCTGACCCAGGCGCTCTCCAAGCTGTCGCTGGACGCGATGATCCAGCGGGACGTGCCCGAGGCGGTGCGGACATCGGCGTTCGCCCGTGCCGAGACGCTGCTCCAGATGGCGTGGGTGGTGGGCGGGGCGATCGGGATCGCTCTGCCGCTGAACGGCGTGCTCGGCATGTCGGTGGCGGCCGCGATCCTCGTGATGGGCGCCGTGCTGGCGCTGCGCGGTCTGGTGGTGGCCTCCCGGCGGAGCATGCCGCCGCCGCGAACGGTGCGGGCGGTCCGGGTGCGGTGAGCGCGGCGTGCCGTGGTGGCGCCTGCGGCATGTGGTGCGAAGACGCTGAGTCACGTGGTGCGGTGATGCGTGTGACGCATGTGGGGGACGCGGGCCGCCGCGCCACGCCGCACCCCCGCGCGGCGGGACACCGGGCGCCCGATAGCCTTCGGCCCATGACCGTTGCGTTCTCTTCCGGCAAGCGCCGCCGGGCCGTCGCCGCCCTCGGTGCCGTGTCCGCCGGCCTCCTCGTACTCTCCGCCTGCGACAAGCCGACGCCGCTCGCGACCGTGACGGTCGGGTCGAACTCGGTCAGCACCGAAGCGGCCTGCTACAACGACGGCGAAGCCATCAAGGAGTCGCTGATCCAGGGCTGCCTCAACAAGAAGACCGGCAAGACCGTCGAGGTCAGCTCGGACGACCGGGTCCGCTTCGGCGTCGAGCCCGAGGTGGCCGAGAACGGCTGGACGCTGTTCATCGGTGGCCAGCAGGCCGAGCAGGAGCCTTACCACAAGACGTACCGGTCGATCCCCGCCAGCGCGTTCTTCTCCACCCAGACCGGCGAGGCGACCAACACGGCGCAGGTCAGCATCGTGGAGACCACGGGCAAGCGGCTGACCGGCATCTGGCACTTCACGCTCAAGAAGGAAGGCTGAGCCGAACGGGCTCGCCCATGCACGTACTCGTCGTGACCGCGGTGCAGGCGGAAGCGGACGCCGTTGCCGCCGGGCTGGTGTCCGCCGTCGGCGGCACCTCCCTCCCGGGCGGGTACGTGCTGAGCCGGTACGGGGGCGGGGACGGCACAACCGTCACCGTCGATGTGCTGGCCGGGGGTGTGGGTCCGGCGGCCGCCGCGGCGGCCGCGGCGACGGCGCTGACGGCCGCGGCGTACGACCTGGTGGTCTCCGCGGGCATCGGCGGCGGCTTCGCCCCGACGGCCCCGCTCGGCGCGATCGTCGTCGCGGACGCGATCATCGCCGCCGATCTCGGTGCCGACACGCCCGACGGCTATCTCACCGTCGACCAACTCGGCTTCGGCCGCTCCGCCCATGCCCCGTCCCCGCTCTCGGCACCGCTCGCCAAGGCCCTGGACGCGGTGCACGGCCCCGTGCTCACCGTGTCCACGGTGACCGGGACCGCCGCCCGCGCCGCCGAGCTGACCGCACGTCACCCGCGGGCCGCCGGTGAGGCGATGGAGGGCTTCGGGGTCGCCGAAGCCGCGGCGGCGCACGGCGTCCCGGTCATGGAGATCCGCGCCGTGTCGAACGCCGTAGGCCCGCGCGACCGCGCCGCCTGGCGGATCGGCGAGGCCCTGGAGGCCCTGCGGAACGCGTTCGCAAGGCTCGGACCCGCACTCGAGGAGGAGGCCCGATGACACCGAGCACCACCCTCAAGATCGCCTACTCGCCCTGCCCCAACGACACGTTCGTCTTCGACGCGTGGGCACATGGCCGGGTCCCCGGCGCGCCCCGTCTCGACGTGAAGCTGGCCGACATCGACATCACCAACGGCATGGCCGAGCGCGGTGAGTTCGATGTGCTGAAGGTGTCCTACGCGGTGCTGCCGTACGTGCTGGACGAGTACGCGCTGCTCCCCTGCGGCGGCGCGCTGGGCCGGGGCTGCGGGCCGCTGGTGCTGACCCGCGAGCCGGGCACCGGCACCGCGGCACAGCTCGCGGGCAGGACGGTCGCCGTGCCGAGCGAGCGCTCGACGGCGTATCTGCTGTTCCGGCTGTGGGCGGCGGACATGGTCCCCGAGGGCGTCGGGGAGATCGTCGTCCTGCCGTTCCACGAGATCATGCCGGCCGTGCGGGACGGCAAGGTGGATGCGGGGCTCGTCATCCACGAGGCGCGGTTCACCTACCCGAACTACGGGTTGCACTGCCTCGCCGACATGGGCGAGCACTGGGAGTCCACCACTGGGCTGCCGATCCCGCTGGGCGCGATCATCGCCAAGCGCTCGCTGGGCGTCGGAACCCTGGGGGTGCTGGCCGAGGCGGCCCGTACGTCCGTCCGTATGGCCTGGGACGACCCGCTGGCGTCACGGCCCTACGTACTCGAACACGCCCAGGAGATGGACCCCGCGGTGGCCGATCAGCACATCGGCCTGTACGTCAACGAGTTCACCGCGGATCTGGGGGAGCACGGATACGCGGCGGTCCGCGGGCTGCTCACCCGCGCCGCGGCCGAGGGTCTGGTGCCGGCGATCGCGCCGGAGGCGCTGACGTTCCCGTGACAGCGCTCCGGCCGTGAGGCTTGTGCTGCCCCACGGCCGGATTTCTCTGCCTGCGTGTCCCTGGATCCGGACAGGACCTAGACGTCGAGCTGGTCGGCCACGGCACGCAGCAGACCCGCGATCTTCGCGCCGTGCGCCTTGTCGGGGTAACGGCCCCGCTCCAGCTGAGGCGTGATGTTCTCCAGCAGCGTGGTCAGGTCCTGCACGATCGACGCCAGCTCGTCGGGCTTGCGGCGCTGCGCGGCGGCGACGGAGGGGGTCGGGTCCAGGATGATCACCGAGAGCGCCTGGTCTCCGCGCTGACCTGCGACAACGCCGAACTCCACTCGCTGCCCGGGCTTGAGGCTGTCGACTCCGTCAGGAAGCACCGACGAGTGGACAAAGACGTCGCCGCCGTCGTCGCGGGAGAGAAAGCCGAAGCCCTTCTCGCTGTTGAACCATTTGACCTTGCCGGTAGGCACGTCTGTCCTCGTCCTCGTACTCGTCGGGAAACTAGGGAAACTGTGGTAAATACGGAAAACTGGTCTGAAAACTGCTCTGGATAGCACTACAGCGGGTCGTTGTCTGACCCGCCACCAACCAAGGCTAATGGTCCCGGGCCCGCTGACAAGACGTCCCCGGTGATTCCTGTGCGCTGGGAACTACCCTGGTCGAGTGACTCTCGAAACCCAAACGAATTCATCCGGTTCGGCCGGTTCAGCCGCCAGTTCAGGCGCCGGTTCGGCGACTGGGCCCGGGGACGGGCTGGTGCGTGTCGGAGGGATCGTTTTCATCGTCGGAGCTGTGGCCACTCTTGTCACAGTGGCCCCATTGTTTCTCGGCACGGAGCCGTTTCCTCCGATTGCCTACGCCGTCTGCATGCTGATGGGTCTGGGGTTCCTCATCGCGGGAGCGGGGATACTGCGGTCGATCGCGAGTCAGCGCCGTGAGGCCCGGTCCACCGCGTCCCGGTCCGCCGCCGCATAGGCGGCGAGCCACTCGGGAAACGCGGTGAGGTCCGGGAGCACCACATCCGCACCGGCCGCCCTGAGCTCGTCCGCCCCACAAGGCCCGGTCGCCACGGCGACGGACAGCGCACCCGCGGTCCGGGCGCCGCGTACATCCCCGACGTGGTCGCCGACGTACACCCGCGCTCGGTGCGCCCGCAGTGCCTCCGCCTTGGCCTCCGCCCACAGCCACCCGATCAGCGCGTCCGGCTCTATCCCGAGGTGGTCCAGATGCAGCCGGGCGCTCGGCTCGTGCTTGGCGGTGACCACGATGGCCTGCCCGCCGACCGCCCGGACGGCGGCGATGGCCTCACGCGCACCCGGCATCGCGAGGCTCGGGGCTATGGCGTGGAGGGCGTAGATCTCCCGGTAGCGGGCGGACATCTCCTCGACGCGGTCCGCGGGGAACCAGCAGGCGATCTCCTGCTCGAGCGGCGGCCCGAGCCGGGAGACGGCGAGGTCGGCGTCGATGGGGACCCCGGTCTCGGCGGCCAGGGCGAGGTAGACGGTGTGGATGCCCGGACGTGAGTCGATGAGGGTCATGTCGAGGTCGAAACCGACGGTGAGGGGCTGCATGGTGCCATTGTCCGGGGGCGGGTCGCCCGGTGTCCCCGCACCCCGTGCGGAGGGCGTTCCGGACGGGGTCACGGGCACCGCGAAACCCCGCGTCCGCACGGTCAGGACTTGCGGGCGCGGTGGACCAAATACAGCGCCGTCGCGATCGCCGCGCCTCGTACCACCCACGGCCATGTCCCCGTGAGGACATCCGCCATCGCGTCGCCGCCGGCCGGGATCGGTTCGCCCCAGCGGCCGTTGACGCGTCCCCACAGCCAGACCGCCGTGCCGCCGGCGACCACTCCGGGGAGGCCGAGAACGGCCCATTTCGCCTGGGTGCGACTGAGGGCGCGGGACGCGTAGGCGAGGAGCCAGCCGAGGCCGAGCGCCAGCCAGGAGCCGAGGATCGTGCCGATGGCCAGCAGGGCGGCGGCGACGAGGAGGAACGGGCTGCCGAGCGAGCGCCGGGCGGTGGATGCCCCGACCGCCTCCACGCCACCGCGACGGCGCCGGAGAGGGGTCAGCCACCGGCGCCGGGCGGGCGCGGACGGCTCAGCGTCCGCTTCCACCGCGTCCGTCCCGTCCGCCTCCGCATCCTCGCCCGGCGGGGGCTTCAGTATTTCGGGGATCTCCACGCCGCCGACGAACCCGCCGATCCCGCTGTCCCCCGGCTCGGGCCCGATGCGCCACCAGTCGGGTTCGCTGTCGGATGAGCCGAGTTCGTCCATCCCGGCCAGGTGCGGTGGCGACGCGGCGGACTCCGAAGCCCTGCGCGGACGCGGCACGCGCGGCACCCGTGGCGACCGGACCGGGGCGGTCCTGGGGGTCCGGCTGGTCCCACTGGCCGCGCTGGTCCCGCCCGGACCGTCGGGCGACGCCGCCGCCACCACCTCGTCCGGCGTGCCGAGACGCCCCAGGATGCGGCGTACGGTCGCCGGGCTGTCGGCGCCCTGCTGCGCCCGCTGCCGGTCGATCTCGCTCCGCAACGACGACACGAGCTGCATCCTGGTCCCCGAGGACAGCTGGTGCCGCTGAGCGAGGTCGCCGACCCGGCTCAGATAGTCGAAGACAAGCTGGTCGCTCTCGATCCCCACAGCAGCCCTTCCGCAGCGCGCCCGTACCGGTGGGCGCCCTGGCCCGACGTTAGCGCGCGAACAGGGGCTAACGTGGGGCGGATGGGGACCGGTGAGCTCGATCGGGAGGCGCACGTGCCCGCACGCACGGTCGGCGAAGACGATGTCAAAGGTGACAACGGCGGCAGCGGCGACGGCGGCGCGCCGCGCTCGGCGCCGCGCACCTTGGCGGAGGCGCTGCGCGCCCGCGGTGACGGGGGGCTGGCGGAGCTCCTGCGGGCCCGCCCGGATCTGCTGAGCCCGGTGCCGAACGACATCACCCAGCTCGCCACCCGCGCCGGCACCCGCGCGTCCGTCGTACGGGCCCTGGAACGGCTCGACCGTTTCGCGCTCCAGACCGCGCAGGCGATGGCGGTGGCCGCCGAGCCCACCTCGTACGCCACCGTCCTCGGCCTGCTCGCGGGCGACACCGGCGACGCGGGCGAGCCGACCACCGATCCGGCCGCGGATCCGGCGATCGCGGCCGCCCTGCCCCGCGCCCTCGCCGTGCTGCGCGCACACGCTCTCGTCTGGGGCGACGACGACCAGCTGAGGCTGGTGCGCACGGCACGCGAGCTGCTCACCCCGTCCCCGTCGCACCCCTCGCCGACCGGGCTCGGGCCGACCGTCGCCGAGTCCACGGCGGGTATGTCGCCGGGGCGGCTCCAGGAGATCCTCGCCACCGTCGGGCTGCCGGCGACGCATGACTCCGTGTCAGCGGTGGGCGGGCTGACGGCGCTGTTCACGGACCGGGAGCGGATGGCGGGGCTGCTGGACACCGCTCCGCCGGAGGCGCTGGCGGTGCTGGACCGGCTGGTGTGGGGGCCGCCGTACGGGGAGGTGACCGCGGATCCGGCGCCACCCGTGCGCTGGCTGCGGGACCACGGGCTGCTGCTGCCGGCGTCGCCGCGCACCGTGGTGCTGCCGCGTGAGGCGGCACTGCATCTGCGCGGAGGCCGGGCGCACCGGGAGCCGGAGCCGGTGGCTCCGGAGGTGGTGGTCGCGACCCAATACCGTCCACAGGTTGTGGACAGTACGGCGGCGGGGCAGGCGTACACCGCGCTCGCCACCATGGAGGAACTGCTCAAGGACTGGCAGACGGGCGGGCCCGCGGTGCTCAGGGCGGGCGGGCTGAGCGTGCGCGACCTGAAGCGGACGGCGGCGGCGCTGGACGTGACGGAGCCGATCGCCTCGTTCTGGATCGAACTCGCCTACGGGGCGGGGCTCCTGGCATCCGACGGGGAAGCCGATGAACGTTACGTGCCCACGCCCGCGTATGACGCGTGGCTGGACCTCCCGGCCGCCGACCGCTGGACGGAACTGGTCGCGGCATGGCTCGCCGCGACCCGTATCCCGGGCCTCGTGGGCGGGCAGGATGCCAAGGGGCGCACTCTCGCGGCGCTCGGCCCGGATCTGGACCGCGGTGCGGCGCCGGAGGTGCGGCTGAGGGTGCTGCACCTGCTGGCGGAGCTCCCGGCCGGTGCTTGCGCCGACGCGGACTCGGTGCTGGCCCGGCTGCGCTGGGAGCGGCCGGCCCGGTCTGTGCGCGTGGACGCCGTGGATCTGCGCTCGCGGATCGCGGGCTGGACCCTCATGGAGGCCGAACTCCTCGGCCTCACGGGCCGCGGCGCCCTCTCTGCCGCGGCGCGCGCCCTGCTCGCCGCGGACACCCCCGCCGACCGGGCCAGGCTCGCGGCCGCGGCCATCGCGCCGCTGTTCCCGCCCCCGCTGGACCATGTGCTGCTCCAGGCCGACCTCACGGCCGTCGCCCCCGGCCCGCTGGAGAGACCGCTCGCCGACGCCCTCGACGTACTCGCGGACGTGGAATCGAAGGGTGGCGCGACGGTGTACCGGTTCACGCCGGCCTCGGTACGACGCGCCCTCGACGCCGGGCAGGCGGCGGCGGATCTGCACGCCTTTCTGGCCAGGCACAGCCGTACGCCTGTGCCGCAGCCGCTGAGCTATCTGATCGACGACGTGGCCCGCAAGCACGGCCACCTGCGGATCGGCGCGGCCTCCGCGTACGTACGCTGCGACGACGACGCCCTGCTCGACGAGATCCTCGCGGACCGCCGCTCGCAGCCCCTGCGCCTGCGCCGCCTCGCCCCCACGGTGCTGGCCGCCCAGGCCGACCCTGCGAGCCTGCTGGAGGGGTTGCGCGCGATGGGCTACGCACCGGCCGCCGAGTCCGCCGAAGGCGATGTCCTGATCACCCGTGCCGACAGCCGCCGCACCCCGCCCCGCACCCCACCGGTTCCGGTCCCCGACGGCCCCCCGTCCCCGGACGACACCCTGCTCGGCGCCGCCGTGAAGGCGATCCGCGCCGGGGATCTGGCCGCCACCGCCACCCGCAAGCCCACACCCGCCGAAACCGCGGCGGACGGCCGGCTCCCCCGCACCACCCCCGCCGAAACCCTCGCCACCGTCCAGGCCGCGGCCCTCACCGGCTCCGCCCTCTGGATCGGCTACGTCAACGCCGAGGGCGCCGCCAGCCAGCGGGTCATCGCACCCGTGCGCGTGGAGGGCGGCTTCGTCACCGCCTACGACCACACGGCCGACGAGGTGCGTACGTATCCGCTGCACCGCATCACGGGCGTCGCGGAACTCGCGGACGAGCCGCACTCCTGACGCCCCGGGGCCGCTCGGTCCATTACGCGGCGAGCCGGTGATGGCGAAGGCCGCATACCCCGGTGCTCAACGCCGTCGCCGGTACGTGGCCGGAGCACGGCCGCGGTGAGGACCGCGTACCCCCGGTGATCAGCGCGCGTCGTCCGGCGGCAGGCTGGGGACATCGGCACGGAAGAGGCTGACCAGCAGCCCGTACGGCCGGCCGTACGCGGGGTCCGCCGGATGCGCTTCCGAGGCCATCGCGCGGAGCCGGGCTTCCAGCGCGTGCGCCTCGGTGTCGGTGAGCCAGAGGTGGCGCAGCGCGGTGTGGGAGGGTTCGCCGGGCTGGTCCGGTGCCATCTCGCCGAGTGCGGCGTTGATCAGGAACTCGGGCCCGACGGGCGCGTCCTCGTGGACCTTGAAGGTGCGGCTGACCAGGGCGAAGTACTGCTCGGTGCCGCCGCGCACCTGGCGGGTCTCGGCCAGCCGGACCAGTCCGGCCTCGCGCAGGACACGCACGTGATAGCCGATGGTGCCCTTGCTCACGCGCAGCACATCGGCGAGCTGACGCAGCGTCGCGGGGCGCTGGCGCAGCACGTTGACCATGCGGTGGCGCACCGGGTGCCCGAGGGCCTTGAACTGTTCGGCCGAGCGCAGCACGAGGTGGTCCTGCTCATCGCGGTGCTGCCGGCTGCCCCGACCGGCGTCGCTTCCGGGCGGGGGCTGATCTTGTGCCATGACGGAAGTGTCTAGGAAACCAAACACTTTTGACAACCGCGTCACGTCGTGATCAGAATCCCCCTCGGAAGTGGCGAGGATTCTCGCCACTTAACGGGAGACCCCAAGGAGTCCCATGCCCCTCGCCACCGCCCGTGTCGCGACCGCCCACCCCGCCCGCTACGTCAAGCAGCTCGTATCGCACATGGGCCACAAGGCCACCACCACCCTCGGCCCCGACGGCCGCGGCACGATCACGGTCCCCTCCGGGACCTGCGTCCTCACGCCTGCCATGGACCGGCTGGAGCTGACGGCAACGGCGGTTGACGCCGAATCCCTGGCCCGGGTCCAAGACGTCATCACCCGTCACCTGGTGCGCTTCGCCACCCGGGAGGAGCTCGTTGCCGACTGGAGCGCCGCGATCGACGGCGGCGAACTGGAGCCCACGGAGCCCGTCGTCGGCGAGTACCTGCTCAGCCATCACACACCGGCCGACGAGATCCTCAGCGAGCTGGCCGCCGCCACCCGCGAGGCCACCGCCGACGCAGCGGGCATGCAGATCTCCGCCGACGAAGGCACGCTGCTCACGATGCTGACCCGGCTGACCGGGGCCCGCTTCGCGGTCGAGGTCGGTGTGTTCACCGGCTACTCGACCCTCTGCATCGCCCGTGGTCTGGCCGACGGCGGCCGACTGCTCGCCTGCGACGTCAGCGAGGAGTGGGCCGCGATCGGCCGGCCGTACTGGGAGCGTGCCGGCGTCGCCGAACGGATCGATCTGCGTATCGCCCCCGCGCTGGAGACGCTGCGCGCGCTCGACACCGAGCCGGTCATCGACATCGCGTTCATCGACGCCGACAAGGACAACTACCCGGCGTACTACGAGGAGATCGTGGACCGGCTGCGCCCCGGAGGGCTGGTGGTGCTGGACAACGTCCTCCTCGGCGGCCGTGTGCTCGACCCCGCCTACCAGGAACCGCGTCACATGGCGATGCGTCGGCTCAACGACCTGATCGCGGCCGACGAGCGGGTGGACGCGGTGATGCTGCCGGTGCGCGACGGAGTGACCGTCGCCCGGCGCCGGTGACCGAGCGCCGGTGACCCGGGCGCCGATGTTCCGGTGACCCGAGCGCCGGTGGCGCTGTGGCCCGGCCCGGTGGCGCGGTCGCCCGGCCCGGTGGCGCGGTCGCCCCGGTGACCCCGCGGCCCGGGCCCGGTGGCCTGGTGACGCGGTGACCGCCGGGCTCCGCCCTGAGCCGGTCAGCGCAGGACCGTCTCCAGGAAGTCGCTTCCCAGCCGGGCCACCACCGGGACGTTCAGCTGGTGGAGCACATAGCGGCCCCGGCGCCGTGTGGTGATCAGGCCCGCCTTCTTGAGGACCGACAGATGGCGTGAGACCTCCGGGGCCGTGATGCCGTGGGCGTCGGCCAGCTCGCCGGTGCTGTACGAGGTGCGGGCGAGGTTGCGGCACAGGCGCATCCTCATCGGGTGGGCGAGCGCCTCCATGCGGAGCTTGAGCACGTCGACGGAGGCCGGGCCGGGCAGCTCCGGGGCTCCGACGGGGTAGTGGATCACGGGGCGCCAGCCCGGGGCGTGCAGCACCATCAGATGGGGCCAGCCGAAGCTGGAAGGCACGAGCGTGAGCCCGGCCCCCACCTGGTGGTCGACGGCGGTGGTCTGGCCCTCCACGAGTTTGTCCACCGCGATCCTGCCCGCCGACTCGTCGAGCGAGAGCGCGGGCGAGACGGCGCGCAGCGCCTCCGCCAGGCCCTTGCGGCGCAGCAGCTCCGTCTTGTGCCGGGCGTCGGCGGCGAGCTGGATGCGCACCCGCTGCCAGGTCTCGGCGAAGAACGCCTGGTCGCAGTCCTCGAACAGGCGGCGCAGCCAGGCGCGCACGGGAGCGGGATCGTCCAGCAGCCGACGGGTGAACTCCAGCGGCCGGGGGCCGCGGACCGCCGCGAGCTCCAGCGCACGGCAGGCGTCGACCGGACCGCCGCTGTCGTAGGTGGAGCATGTGAGCTCCAGCGCCGCGCTGACGAAGCGCTCGTCCGAGAGCCGGTCGAGCAGATCCAGCTCTTCGGCGAGTGTCACGCCCGTGCTTCCGTCGTGGCCGGGCACACCGGCGAACGGCGTGAACACGTCGGAGAACGTGGTGCTCCACAGGAAGTGCGCCTCGTGCAGCCGGTCGGCCAGATCCGGCTTCAGCCCTGCCGCGGTGGCTGTGGCCCAGCCGTGCAGCCCCGGATGGTGTCCGGGCTCGGCCAGCGCGTGCAGGGCCACCCCCAGCTCGGCCAGCGGGGATATCGAGAACACGATGCGCTCGGGCGGCAGGCCCGCGATGTCAATGGAGACGCTCACGCCCCCCATGGTGCGCGGTCGTCCCCACGACGTCGCCCCAATTGACGGCGCTGGTCAATCGGTGCGCGCGCACCGAGCCTGCCGACGCAGCCTTGGGCCCATGGACGCCATTCAGCAGCACCTCCTCGACTCCTGCCGCGCCACCCGCACGGGTGCTCCGCTCCCTCCGCCTCCAGGACGCCACGACTGGGAGATCCTCCGCGCGGCGCTCAACCGGCTGCGTCGCCGCCGCCATCGGCAACCGGGACCAGGAACCCTATGAAGTCACCCACCGCCGCCCGCACATCCTCAGAGGTCCACTCCAGCCCCTCCGAGGCCACGGTCACCTCCGTGACCGAGACACCGGGCGGCCCCCAGGGCTCTGGTGCGAACCACCTCCGGAACAGCGTGACCCCCGTCTGCTCGGCCTGCCGCAGCGACGCCTCGGACAGCACATCAGCCTCGTACGGCAGCCACACCTGGAACTGGTGGGTGTGCGGTGGATCGGGGTGGACCCGGAACCAGCCGATCTCCGGTGCGGACCGCAGCCCCTCCGCCAGCGCGCCCGCCACGATCCCTGCGTGCGCCACGTACGAGGGCAGCCGCGGCAGCTCCCGGTCCAGGCCGAGCAGCGCGGAGAGTGCGGCCGGGTACTGCTGGAAGAGCTGCCCGCCATAGCGGTGCCGCCAGGCCCTGGCCTCCTCGACGAGCGTTTCGGGACCCGCCAGAACGGCCCCGGAGAGCCCGCCCAGAGACTTGTAGAAGGACACGTACACGCTGTCCGCGAGCTGGGCGATCTCGTCCAGGCCCCGCCCGAAGTGGGCCGTGCACTCCCACAGCCGGGCGCCGTCGATGTGCACCACGGCCTCCCGGTCGCGGGCCGCCGCCACCACCTCCACCAGCTCGTCCCAGGCCGGCAGCAGGAAACCGGGCTCACGCAGGGGAAGTTCCAGCATCAGGGTGCCGAACGGCTCCTCCAGGCCCCGGACCTCATCGGCCGTGGGCAGCCGGGGTGCCCGGGTCGGATGAACCGTGCGCAACCCGCTCACCAGGCCGAGCGCGCCCCGCTCATGCACCTCGGGATGCGCCAGCGGATGCAGTGCGACCGTGTGATTGCCCGTGCGCCCAGCCCAGCATCTGAGAGCCACCTGCTGCGCCATCGTCCCGGTGGGGAAGAACGCCGCGGCCGGGAAACCCAGCAGCTCCGCCACCCGGTCCTCCAGCGCTTCGACGACCCCGTCGCCGTAGACGTCGACCTCCTCCTCCAGGTCGTGGACCGCGCCCGCGTCCGCAGCGAGTGCCGCCAGCCGCTCACCCAGGCGGTATTCCCCCGTGGTGCGCCACAGGACCCGCTTCGAGGCCCGCCAGGCAGCGAGCCTGCGCCGTGACCCGTCCGGCCCGCTCTGGGCTGTATGCGGTGCGTCGGTCGCGTTCTTCGCCGTGTGCGTCGGTGCCGTCGGTTCCCTTGGTCCCGTCGGTTCCGTCATGTTCGCAGTCGTCATCTCCGCCGCTCCCCTCGTCTTCCGGCGTAGTGAGATCTTCGCGGGTCCGGGCCCCGATCCGCACGGCCCTGTGGATAACTCCGCGGAGGGCTTCCCGACCCACTCCGTGGCCTGTGGACGACCGAGGGCACGGCGAGGCGCTGGCGTAGCATGACGAAGAATCGTCCGGTACCCCCCGCGGACTGGAACGGAAGGCCGTCGCCGCGTGAACGCACCACCACCGTCAGCACCTCATCCAGCATCCGAGCCCGTCGACCCCAGGGACCGACCGGCCCGGCTCACTGTTGGTGTCGTCGGAGCCGGCCGCGTCGGCCCCGTTCTCGCCGCGTCCCTCCAGCTGGCCGGGCATCGCCCGGTCGCCGCTTCCGGCGTTTCGGACACCTCACGGCGCCGCGCCGCGGCCCTGCTGCCCGATGTGCCGCTGGTGACGCCCGCGGAGGTGCTGGCCCGCGCCGAGCTGGTGCTGCTCACGGTGCCCGACGATGCCCTGCCCGCCCTGGTGGGGGGACTCGCCGAGACCGGGGCCATCCGCCCTGGCCAGCTCCTCGTTCACACGTCCGGGCGCTATGGCACGGCCGTGCTCGATCCCGCCCGCCGGGCCGGTGCGCTGCCCCTCGCCCTGCATCCCGCGATGACGTTCACGGGGACGAGCGTGGACGTCCAGCGGCTGGCCGGCTGCTCCTTCGGGGTCACCGCGCCCGAAGAGCTCAGACTGGCCGCCGAGGCCCTGGTCATCGAGATGGGCGGTGAGCCGGAGTGGATCGAGGAGGAGGCCCGCCCGCTCTACCACGCCGCCCTCGCGCTCGGTGCGAATCATCTGGTCACCCTGGTCGCCCAGTCCATGGAGCTGCTGCGCACCGCGGGTGTCGCGGCGCCCGACCGGATGCTCGGTCCGCTGCTCGGCGCCGCACTCGACAACGCCCTGCGCTCGGGCGACGCCGCCCTCACCGGCCCGGTGGCCCGCGGCGACGCCGGCACGGTCGCCGCCCATGTCACCGAGCTGCGCAAGCACGCGCCAGGGGCGGTCGCCGGGTATCTGGCCATGGCCCGTACGACGGCGGACCGCGCCCTGGCGCACGGACTGCTCAAGCCCGAGCTCGCCGAGGACCTGCTGGGCGTGCTCGCCGAGGGGGACAGCCGATGAGCCAGGACGCGAGCAACACCGTCCGCCCCGCCGGAGCGTACGAGCCCGAAGACGCCCACAAGCCCGACGCACACGAGCCGGACGGGACATACGCGTCTCAGGAGACGTACGGGCCCGGTGAGCCGCACGGGCACAGCGGCGAGGACTCCGCCATGGCGGCCACGCAGGTGCTGCACAGCCGTCAGGACCTGGACCGGGCCCTGGAGCAGCTCGCGCCGCGTGGCCGCGTCGCCGTCGTCATGACCATGGGCGCCCTGCACGAGGGCCATGCCACCCTCGTGCGCACGGCCCGCGCCCATGCCGGTGCCGACGGCTTCGTCGTCGTCACCGTCTTCGTCAACCCGCTGCAGTTCGGCCCCAGCGAGGACCTCGACCGCTATCCCCGCACCCTGGACGCCGATCTGAAGATCGCCCGGGAGGCGGGCGCTGACGTGGTGTTCGCCCCGTCCACCGACGAGGTCTACCCGGGCGGGCAGCCGCAGGTCCGTATCACCGCGGGCCCCATGGGCGAGCTCCTCGAAGGCGCCAGTCGCCCCGGGCACTTCGACGGCATGCTCACCGTCGTCGCCAAGCTCCTCCACCTCACCCGGCCGGATGTGGCCTTCTTCGGCCAGAAGGACGCCCAGCAGCTCGCGCTGATCCGGCGGATGACCCGCGATCTGAACTTCCCGGTGGAGATCGTCGGCGTGCCCACCGTGCGCGAGCCGGACGGACTCGCGCTGTCCAGCCGCAACCGCTATCTCGCGCCCGATGAGCGCAGGGCCGCGCTCGCCCTGTCCCGGGCCCTGTTCGCGTCCCGCGACCGGCTCGCCGCGCAGCAGGCGCTGCGGGCCCGCGCCGAGTCCGCCCCGGCCCCGCTGGCGCGTGCCGCCGCGCTGTCCGCGCTCGGGGAGGCCCGCGCCGCGGCGGACGCGCACGCCGTGGCGGCGGCCCAGCCGGGCGGCGGGGCCGATGCCGTGCGCGCCGCGGCCCGTGCCGTGCTGGACGAGGCGGCCACGGCGGTGCCGCGGCTGGAGCTGGACTATCTGGCGCTGGTCGACCCGGCCGACTTCACCGAGGTCCCGGACGGCTACGAGGGCGAGGCGATCATGGCGGTCGCCGCGCGGATCGGCACGACGAGGCTGATCGACAACATCCCCCTGACTTTCGGAGCGCCGGTATGACCGTCGGAACCGCCGGAACTGTCGGAACGAGCGGAATACGCCTGGACGCCCCCGCACCCGGCTGGGCCATCGAAGCCGATGTCGTGGTGATCGGCTCCGGCGTAGCCGGACTGACCGCCGCACTGCGCTGTACGGCCGCGGGGCTGCGTACGGTCGTGGTCACCAAGGCTCTTCTGGACGACGGCTCCACCCGCTGGGCCCAGGGCGGTATCGCGGCGGCGCTCGGCGAGGGCGACACCCCCGAGCAGCACCTGGACGACACACTGGTGGCAGGCGCCGGGCTCTGCGACGAGGAGGCCGTGCGCACCCTGGTCACCGAAGGCCCGGACGCCGTGCGGCGGCTGATGGAGACCGGCGCCCGTTTCGACACCGAGTCGGACGGCGGGATCGCGCTCACCCGCGAGGGCGGTCACCACCGGCGCCGCATCGCCCACGCGGGCGGCGACGCCACCGGAGCCGAGATCTCCCGGGCGCTGGTCGCCGCGATACGCGAGCGGGCCGTACGCATCATCGAGCACGCGCTCGTCCTGGACCTGCTGACCGACGACGAGGGCCGCACGGCCGGAGTCACCCTCCATGTCATGGGGGAGGGCCAGCACGACGGCGTGGGCGCGGTGCACGCGCCCGCCGTGGTGCTGGCGACCGGTGGCATGGGCCAGGTCTTCGCCGCCACGACGAACCCGGCCGTCTCCACCGGTGACGGCGTGGCTCTGGCGCTGCGCGCCGGGGCCGAGGTGAGCGATCTGGAATTCGTGCAGTTCCACCCGACGGTGCTCTTCCTCGGCACGGACTCCGAGGGCCAGCAGCCACTCGTCTCCGAGGCGGTACGGGGCGAGGGCGCGTTTCTGGTCGATGCCTTCGGCACGCGCTTCATGGTCGGCCAGCACGAACTGGCCGAGCTCGCCCCGCGCGACATCGTGGCCAAGGGCATCATGCGCCGGATGCAGGAGCAGGGCGCCGACCACATGCTCCTCGATGCCCGCCACTTCGGCGCCGAGATGTGGGAGCACCGTTTCCCGACCATCCTGGCTGCCTGCCGTGCCCATGGGATCGACCCGGTGACGGAGCCGATACCGGTCGCCCCCGCCGCGCACTACGCCTCCGGCGGCGTACGCACCGACCTGCACGGCCGGACCACCGTCCCCGGCCTCTACGCCTGCGGCGAGGTGGCCTGCACGGGCGTACACGGCGCCAATCGCCTGGCCTCCAACTCGCTGCTCGAGGGCTTGGTCTTCGCTGAGCGCATCGCCACGGCCATCGTCGCCTCCGCCCCGGCCGGCCCGGTCCCGACGCCTACCGCGACCCCGGTCAGCGCCCCGGCCCCCGGGACTCCCGGTGCCGACGACAGGCCCGTACCGCTGCTCGCGCCCGAGACCCGCCACGAGATCCAGCGGATCATGACCCAGGGCGCGGGCGTACTGCGCTCCGCCGCCAGCCTCGACGCGGCTGCGCAGGCACTGGAGCGGCTCTACCAGGCGGCCCGGCACGACGCCCAGGACGACACCCCGGCCCGGGGCGCCAAGGCCGCCGAGCCCGGAGTGGAGTCCTGGGAGGCCAGCAATCTGCTGCTGGTGTCCCGGGTGCTGGTCGCCGCCGCCCGCGAGCGCGCCGAGACCCGTGGCTGCCACTGGCGCGAAGACCACCCCGACCGGGACGACACGCGGTGGCGCCGCCATATCGTCGTACGGCTCACACCCGACCGACGTCTCGTCGTCAGCCGTACCGACAGCGAGTCGCTGTCTCCGGTCACGTCCACCCGCCCAACCCCCCTTCCCCCCAGGGAGCCGCAACCGTGAGCACGCCCGAAGAACGTCCCGAGCCCGTGGACGTACCGCTGATCCACATCGGCGCACCCTCCTCCGCAGCCGACGGCGCGGCGGGCTGCGGCGACGGCTGCGGCTGCGCAGGCGACGCGGACGAGGTGTACGAGTGCGGGCTCGACCCCGCGCTGGCCGAACTCCTGGCCGACGCGGGGCTCGATCCCGTACAGGTCGAGGACATCGCGCACCTGGCGATCGAGGAGGACCTCGACGGCGGCTTCGACGTCACGACGGTCGCCACCGTTCCCGCGGACGCCGTGGCCACCGGAGACTTCACCGCACGCGAGGCCGGAGTGGTCTCCGGTCTGCGGATCGCCGAGGCCGTGCTGTCCATCGTCTGCACCGACGAGTTCGAGGTCGAACGGCACGTCGAGGACGGCGACCTGGTCGAAGCGGGCCAGAAGCTGCTGTCCGTCACCGCCCGCACCCGCGATCTGCTCACCGGCGAGCGCAGCGCGCTGAACATCCTGTGCCGGCTCTCCGGTATCGCCACCGCCACCCGTGCCTGGGCCGACCTGCTCGAGGGCACGAGTGCGAAGGTGCGCGACACCCGCAAGACCACGCCGGGACTGCGCGCGCTGGAGAAGTACGCCGTGCGCTGCGGCGGCGGTGTCAACCACCGGATGTCCCTTTCCGATGCCGCCCTGGTGAAGGACAACCACGTCATCGCCGCGGGCGGGGTCGCCCAGGCCTTCAAGGCCGTACGGGAGACCATGGCCGCGATGGGCACCCCCGATCTCGCCATCGAGGTCGAGGTCGACACCCTCCACCAGGTCCGGGAGGCCCTGGACGCGGGCGCCGACCTGATCCTGCTGGACAACTTCACCCCCGCCGAGACCGAGGAGGCCGTCACCCTCGCCAAGGGGCGTGCGGTGCTGGAGTCCTCGGGCCGGCTCGCGCTCGCCAACGCCCGTGCCTACGCCGAGACGGGCGTCGACTACCTGGCCGTCGGGGCCCTCACCCACTCGTCGGCGATCCTCGACATCGGCCTCGATCTGCGAGAGGCCCAGGACTGATGCTCCTCACCATCGACGTCGGCAACACGCATACCGTCCTCGGCCTGTTCGACGGCGAGGAGATCGTGGAGCACTGGCGGGTCTCCACCGACCCGCGGCGCACCGCCGACGAACTCGCGGTGCTCCTCAACGGTCTGATGGGTATGCACCCGCTGCTCGGCGAGGAGCTCGGTGACGGCATCGAGGGCATCGCGATCTGCGCCACCGTCCCCTCCGTGCTGCACGAGCTGCGTGAGGTCACCCGCCGCTACTACGGCGACGTCCCCGCGGTCCTGGTCGAGCCCGGGGTCAAGACGGGCGTGCCGATCCTCATGGACAACCCCAAGGAGGTCGGCGCGGACCGCATCATCAACGCGGTCGCGGCCGTGGAGCTGTACGGCGGCCCGGCGATCGTCGTCGACTTCGGCACGGCCACCACCTTCGACGCCGTCAGCACCCGCGGTGAGTACGCGGGCGGGGTCATCGCCCCCGGCATCGAGATCTCGGTCGAAGCGCTCGGCGTCAAGGGCGCCCAGCTCCGCAAGATCGAGCTGGCCCGGCCGCGCAGCGTGATCGGCAAGAACACGGTCGAGGCCATGCAAGCGGGCATCGTCTACGGATTCGCGGGGCAGGTGGACGGCGTCGTCCAGCGGATGAAGCGCGAGCTGGCCGACAACCCGGACGATGTCACCGTGATCGCCACCGGTGGTCTGGCGCCGATGGTGCTCGGTGAGTCCTCGGAGATCGACGAGCACGAGCCCTGGCTGACGCTGATCGGGCTGCGTCTCGTCTACGAGCGCAACGTCTCCCGTATGTGACCGACGCCTGACGGCCCACCGGGTGGCGGTGAACCGGGCACGCCGCGCCGTAGATGCGCGCTAAACGAATTTTGTCCGATTAGCGCGTATCGTCGGCCCATGCCCACGCCATACGGATCCCGCGGCGGCATGGCGTTCAGCGCAGACGAACTGCGTGTGCTCCGACGCGCCCTCGCCATCGCCCTCAATCCCCAACAGCCCCGCGAGAGCGACGCCCTCGTCCAGGACTGTCTGCGGCTCGCTGAGTCCGTGGACGAGGCCGTGCGCGAGGCGGACCGGCAGCGCGCGTTCCTCATCGCCGACCTGGTCCGCTACCGCGATGCCCTCCCCGGCTCGGCAGGGGGCTATCTGGAGCTGCTCCAGGAGGCCCTGGCCGCCGGGTACGACCCAGGGCCCGACGACCTGGCGGCCCTGCGTACCCTCCCGCACCGCACACCGGCCGCGCAGGCCCTGCTGGAGCGCTGCCGCAGGCTTGCCGAGGTCTCGGTACGAGCCCGGCTGGCCGCCCGCGTCGCTCCCACCGCCGCCGGTGCCCCCCGGGCCTCTCGCGCCCGGCTGCACGCGCTCCCCGGAGGCCGGTCGCCGGCGCGGTCCGGCGACAAACAGGACCCGCGCCCGGCACCCCCCAAGCCGGCCCCGGACCCCGCGCCGAGGCCCGACCGCCCGATCCCGACGCCCGGCGAGGTCTTCCCGCCCCGCCGGAAGCCCGCGCCCCCGGCGAAGAAGCGGGCTGCCGGCTAGCTACTCTGGGGGCATGGACTACGTATCCGCGCTCCTGCCCCCCGTCGTGATGGCCTGCTTCTTCATCGGCCTCGTCGTGACGATCGTCAAGAGTCAGGGCGGCCCGAACAAGGCCAAGGAGGACGCGGCCGTGGACGCGGCGCTGGCCCGTGCGGAGGGCGCCCGGCAGCACGGGGCGCCGGCCGTGGCGGAGCGCCCGACCGGGGTCTGACCCGGTGGCTGACTGAATCCCGATCGGGTTTTGCCGGTTTCGCCAAGCAGTGGTGGAGCCCGATGGGTCCTGATCGGGGCTTGACCGGGGCTGATCCCGGCACACTCAGGGGACGTGCGGTCGTCTACGGCCGTACGTCCTTTTTCGTGTGCGAACTACGTCAATAGCCATTCTTTCCGACATCTCCGACTATGGTGGCGATGTGCCCCGCCAATTGGGAGAGCTCGAAGACGCCGTCATGACGCGCATCTGGCAATGGAACCGCCCGGTGACGGTCCGGGAAGTCCTGGAAGATCTCCAGCAGGAACGCTCCATCGCCTACACCACCGTCATGACGGTAATGGACAATCTCCATCAGAAGGGCTGGGTGCGCAGGGAAGTCGAAGGGCGCGCCTATCGATATACCGCCGTCTCCACGCGGCCCGCCTACTCGGCCGCACTGATGAACGAAGCCTGGTCGAAGAGCGACAACCCTGCGGCGGCCCTTGTCGCGTTCTTCGGCATGATGTCGCCGGAGCAGCGCGAGGCGCTCCAGGACGCGATCCGCGTGGTTCAGCCGCGGATGGCGGAAGCCGCCCCCGAAGGCGGGCCGGCACGGCCCGCGGAACGCGAGGGCCGGCGATCCCCCCGGGAAGAAGACCCGGAAGGCGGCGAAGGCGGCGAAGGCGGGGAACAGGGCCAGGAAGAGGACCGGGAGCCCGGGGGCGAAGCGGACGGCGCGGGGCGATAGCGTCCGCTCATGTCCCCAGCGCATCCGCTTCCCAATGCCGTAGCAAATGCCGTGACCGTCCGGCGGGCCAGGACCAGCGATGTACCGGCCGTTCGCGGGCTCGTCGATCCGTACGTAAGCGAAGGCATCCTGCTCGACAAAGCAACGGTGACGCTTTACGAAGACATCCAGGAGTTCTGGGTGGCGGAACGGGATGCCGATGCCCGAGTGGTCGGTTGCGGTGCGCTCCACGTGATGTGGGAAGATCTCGCGGAAGTCCGCACCCTGGCGGTGGATCCCCAAGTCAAAGGCGGGGGTGTGGGCCATCAGGTGCTGGGCCAGCTACTGCACACGGCCCGCTGGCTCGGAGTGCGGCGGGTGTTTTGCCTTACCTTTGAAGTGGACTTCTTCGTGAAGCACGGCTTCGTGGAGATCGGGGAGACCCCGGTAGACGGAGATGTCTACAGCGAGCTGCTGCGCTCCTATGACGAGGGAGTCGCCGAGTTCCTCGGTCTCGAACGGGTGAAGCCGAACACCTTGGGCAACAGCCGCATGCTTCTGCACCTGTGATCGAACCCGTCCGGAACGTGAACGGAACGGCCGGGCGGAACGCCAGATGTCCGAATCGCGCACGTTTCCCGCGTTCTCGAGGTTCTGAACCTCTCCCAGGGGTTTGTGTTTTTCCGGGAAAAGCGGTTTCCTTTCCGCGTACTGCATTTTCGATGAAAGGAAATCCGGTGGCACAGAAGGTTCAGGTCCTTCTTGTCGATGACCTCGACGGTGGCGAGGCGGACGAGACCGTGACGTTCGCGTTGGACGGTAAGACCTACGAGATTGACCTCACCACCGCCAACGCCGACAAGCTCCGCGGTCTGCTCGAGCCGTACACCAAGAGCGGCCGGAAGACCGGCGGCCGGGCCGCGACCGGCCGCGGCAAGGGCCGTGTCGCCGTTTCGGGCAACAAGGACACCGCCGAGATCCGCAAGTGGGCCAAGGAGAACGGCTACAGCGTGAACGACCGTGGCCGCGTCCCGGCCGAGATCCGCGAGGCCTACGAGAAGGCCAACGGCTGAGTTTCCCGCTGATTGCGGGAACTGCGGTGGGGGACCGTCGCAGGCGCGGTCGCACGCAGCAGCCGGGCCCGGTGGCACGCAGTGGCCGCCGTGTCCACGAGCCGTACGAGGTCGGGCACGCCCACGGAGCCGGTACGACGTCCGACGGGGGACAGTGCCGGCAGCGAGGGCTCGACCTCGCGCCCGGGCTCCGGGGGCCGCAGCCAGCCCGCGGCCCCCTGAGGGGCGGCGATCCGCCCATCGGTGCCGATGGCGGTCAGCTCCAGACCGATGCCGCCCCACTCCAGCCAGTCGAGCAGCCCGGGCAGCTCGTCCGCGCTGCCCATGGCCACCAGCAGCCGCATTCTGCGCCCCGCGAGGGCGACCGGACCCGTGCGGGCGTACCGCCTGAGCAGGATCAGTCCGGCATCGGCCGGCAGCTCCAGCACATCGAAGCGCAGCCCGGTCAGCAGCTGTACGGGCGGCCCGTCCGCGGTGGCCCAGCCCAGCTCGTTCTCGTACCAGCGCGCGATGCCGTCGGGGGACGGCAGCGGCGCACGGGGGGACGGCACAACGGGGACGGTGGGCGCGGAGGGCACGGTGACGGCCATGTCCGGGGAACTCCCTCGGCCTCTCATTGGTTACGCAGTGTGGGCTAATGATTGCTCACCGTATGGAATGCGGGTCGGGAGAGGCCGGAAGGGACCGGCAAATGGAGCGCGTAAAGGGCGCGAAGGGTGCGTCCGGGGGCGCAAGGATGTTCGCCCGTAGCTGAGGGAACCGGCGTGCGCGGCATGGACTGTCGGTGCATACGGGTAAGACATCCCTAGTGGGGACGGACGGACACGCGGGCTCGGCAGTCTCACGTTCGCCATCGGCGTACATACAGCGGGGCTAACGGCTTGGCCTGCGGGAACAACGTCTCGCACCATCGGGTTGGAGCAATTGTCGGCGTTCGGGGCAGGAGGCCAGCGACGGGTGTCGGCAGTTGGAATGAGCGGTCCCCGCTTGCGGGACTAAGCTGCGGAAGGACAGGGAGGGGATCGACCCCTAACTGACTGACCGCTCTGAGGAGCGATTAACGATGTTCGAGAGGTTCACCGACCGCGCGCGGCGGGTTGTCGTCCTGGCTCAGGAAGAAGCCCGGATGCTCAACCACAACTACATCGGCACCGAGCACATCCTCCTGGGCCTTATCCACGAGGGTGAGGGTGTCGCCGCTAAGGCCCTGGAGAGCCTCGGGATTTCGCTCGAGGCGGTCCGCCAGCAGGTGGAGGAGATCATCGGCCAGGGCCAGCAGGCCCCGTCCGGGCACATTCCCTTCACCCCTCGTGCCAAGAAGGTCCTGGAGCTGTCGCTCCGGGAGGCTCTTCAGCTGGGCCACAACTACATCGGCACCGAGCACATCCTGCTCGGCCTGATCCGCGAGGGCGAGGGCGTCGCCGCCCAGGTCCTCGTGAAGCTGGGCGCCGATCTCAACCGGGTGCGGCAGCAGGTCATCCAGCTGCTCTCCGGTTACCAGGGCAAGGAGGCCGCCACGGCCGGCGGCCCGGCCGAGGGCACGCCCTCGACCTCCCTGGTCCTCGACCAGTTCGGCCGGAATCTCACCCAGGCCGCTCGTGAGTCCAAGCTCGACCCGGTCATCGGGCGCGAGAAGGAGATCGAGCGGGTCATGCAGGTGCTGTCCCGCCGTACCAAGAACAACCCGGTGCTCATCGGCGAGCCCGGCGTCGGCAAGACGGCGGTCGTCGAGGGCCTGGCGCAGGCCATCGTCAAGGGCGAGGTGCCCGAGACCCTCAAGGACAAGCACCTCTACACCCTCGACCTGGGCGCGCTGGTCGCCGGCTCCCGCTACCGCGGTGACTTCGAGGAGCGCCTGAAGAAGGTGCTCAAGGAGATCCGCACCCGCGGCGACATCATCCTGTTCATCGACGAGCTCCACACCCTGGTGGGTGCGGGTGCCGCCGAGGGCGCGATCGACGCAGCCAGCATCCTGAAGCCGATGCTCGCCCGCGGTGAGCTCCAGACCATCGGTGCCACGACGCTCGACGAGTACCGCAAGCACCTGGAGAAGGACGCGGCCCTGGAGCGCCGCTTCCAGCCCATCCAGGTCGCGGAGCCGTCGCTGCCGCACACCATCGAGATCCTCAAGGGGCTGCGCGACCGCTACGAGGCGCACCACCGCGTCTCCATCACGGACGAGGCCCTGGTCCAGGCGGCCACCCTGGCCGACCGGTACATCTCGGACCGTTTCCTGCCCGACAAGGCGATCGACCTGATCGACGAGGCCGGATCCAGGATGCGTATCCGCCGGATGACCGCTCCGCCGGACCTCCGCGAGTTCGACGAGAAGATCGCGGGCGTGCGCCGGGACAAGGAGTCCGCGATCGACTCCCAGGACTTCGAGAAGGCGGCCTCTCTCCGTGACAAGGAGAAGCAGCTGCTGGCGGCGAAGGCCAAGCGGGAGAAGGAGTGGAAGGCCGGCGACATGGACGTCGTCGCCGAGGTCGACGGCGAGCTGATCGCCGAGGTCCTCGCCACGGCCACCGGTATCCCGGTCTTCAAGCTCACCGAGGAGGAGTCCTCCCGGCTGCTCCGCATGGAGGACGAGCTCCACAAGCGCGTCATCGGCCAGAAGGACGCCATCAGGGCGCTGTCCCAGGCGATCCGCCGCACGCGAGCGGGTCTGAAGGACCCGAAGCGTCCCGGTGGCTCGTTCATCTTCGCGGGACCGTCCGGTGTCGGTAAGACCGAGCTGTCCAAGACGCTCGCCGAATTCCTCTTCGGCGACGAGGACGCCCTGATCTCCCTCGACATGTCGGAGTTCAGCGAGAAGCACACGGTTTCCCGTCTCTTCGGTTCCCCGCCCGGATACGTGGGTTACGAAGAGGGCGGCCAGCTCACCGAGAAGGTGCGCCGCAAGCCGTTCTCCGTCGTCCTCTTCGACGAGGTCGAGAAGGCCCACCCCGATATCTTCAATTCCCTTCTCCAGATCCTGGAGGACGGTCGTCTGACCGACTCCCAGGGCCGGGTCGTGGACTTCAAGAACACGGTCATCATCATGACGACCAACCTCGGGACCCGGGACATCTCCAAGGGCTTCAACCTGGGCTTCGCCGCCCAGGGTGACGTCAAGACCGGCTACGAGCGGATGAAGGCGAAGGTCAACGACGAGCTGAAGCAGCACTTCCGGCCCGAATTCCTCAACCGCGTCGATGACACGGTCGTCTTCCACCAGCTCTCGGAGGAAGACATCATCCAGATCGTCGACCTGATGGTCGCCAAGGTGGATGAGCGGCTCAAGGACCGCGACATGGGTATCGAGCTCAGCCAGGAGGCCAAGCTCCTGCTGGCGAAGAAGGGCTACGACCCGGTCCTGGGCGCCAGGCCGCTGCGCCGCACGATCCAGCGCGAGATCGAGGACCTGCTCTCGGAGAAGATCCTCTTCGGCGAGCTGCGCCCCGGTCACATCGTGGTGGTCGACACCGAGGGCGAGGGTGAGGAGAAGAAGTTCACCTTCCGAGGCGAGGAGAAGTCGGCACTGCCCGACGTCCCCCCGATCGAGCAGGCGGCCGGCGGCTCCGGGCCGAACCTGTCCAAGGACGCGTGAGCGCGCGAGTAGCGTGAAAAGGGGGCTGCCCCGGACCTTCGGTCCGGGGC
>NZ_JBHWIW010000018.1:0-48212 GCF_042731955.1 Streptomyces sp. NPDC059828
CCCCACACCCGCGGGGGGGGGGGGGGGGCGCCCCGTGGGGGGGGGGGCCCCCCGCCCGCCCCCGGGGTGTGGGGGGGGGGGGCGGGGCCCCGGCGGGGGGCCCCCCCCCGCGTCCGGGGCCTACCGGGCGGCGCTCGACGACCTCGCCGAACTCGCGGACGTCACCATCGAACGGAGCCGGCACCTGGCCTATGAGCGCGTGATCGACTGATTCCCGGCACAAGCGCAGACCAGCACGGATCAGCACGGATCAGAATGCACGGATACGGAACAGAACCGCGCGCAACAGAACCGCACGGAACAGCAGGTACCCGAACCCGGGGACGCCACCCCTTCCCTTCCGAGACCTCTCCAAGGGGTGCGCGTCCCCCGGTGCGTTTCCGTCCCGAACGGACGCTCGGCCGCTGTCCGTGTCGCCCGCGAGGCCCCCTCGAGCGCCCGGGCGCACCCTTCCCCCATGGCAGAAGAGACAGGAATCACCGTGCTGCGCGGCCTGCCGGACGCGGCGGAACTCGCTGCCGTGACCACCGTGCTGCTGGCGGTGCTGCGCGACAGGGCGCGGCAGGCGGACGAGCCGGAACCGGCCGCGTACGCCGACTGGAGCGTCAAAGGCACCGGTGGACAGGTCCCGGCGGCCTGGTCCGCCCGGCAGACCCGACGGAAGGGGGGACTGCGGTGACCGGTCAGCGGACCTTCATCGACACGTTCGAGACCGTGGCGGCCGAGACACCGGAGCGGGATGCGCTCATCCTGCTCACGGAGGACGACGGCCGGCTGAGGCCCGAGAGCGTGACCTACGGGGAACTCAGCGCCCAGGCGAGGGCACTCGGTGCGCGGCTGGGCGCGCACGCGTCGCCCGGTGACCGCGTGCTGATCCCGCAGTCGTCGCGGCGGCTGTTCGCAGCCTCGTTCCTGGCCTGCCTCCACGCCCGGCTCGTCGCCGTCCCCGTACCGCCACCCGGCAGCAGGGGCCACCATGACGAGCGGATCGCGGGGATCGTCAAGGACGCGGCGGTGAGCTGTGTGCTCACCGAGAGCCGCCATGCCCCCGAGGTGTCCCAGCTACTGGCCCGCACCGGTTTCGGCGCGGTGACCTGCCTCCTCGCGGACACTCCTGCGAACGCCGCGGCGAGCGCCCCCGCACCCGCCACCGCGACACAGCCCGGACCGGCACTGCCCCCTCCCGGCCCGGACGAGATCGCGTACCTCCAGTACACCTCGGGCTCCACCCGCGAGCCCCGCGGTGTGATGGTCACCCAGGGCAATCTCGTCGCCAACATGGAAGCCATCCACCACGCCCTGGGCACGGACCCCGGATCGCGGTTCGGCGGCTGGCTGCCCCTGCACCACGACATGGGCCTCGTCGGCCAGTTGCTGCACCCGCTGTGGCTGGGTGCGACCACGGTGATGCTCTCCCCGCAGGCCTTCGTCAAGAAGCCCTTCCACTGGCTCGACACCGTGTCCCGCTACGGCCTCACCATCAGTGGCGCCCCCGACTTCGCCTATGAGCTGTGCCTGCGCAGGATCAACGACACCCAGCTCGCCTCGCTCGACCTCACCCGCTGGCGGCACGCCGTCAACGGCGGCGAACCGGTGTACCCCGGCACCCTGGAAGCCTTCGCCGAGCGGTTCGCCCCCGCGGGGCTGGGTCCGGGCACGCTCACCCCGGCCTACGGGCTCGCGGAGGCCACCCTGATGGTCTCGGGCGGCGGTACCCCGGCGCCCGGAGCCGGGGCGCCGAGCCCCCGCAACCCGTTCGCGCCTTGCGGTGCGCCCGCGTCGGCCGAGGTCAGGATCGTCGATCCCACGGCCCGCAAGGAGCTCCCCGACGGACGGATCGGCGAGATCTGGGTACGCGGCGACAGCATCGCCCCCGGCTACTGGGGCCGCCCCAGCGAGACCGCCGAGGTCTTCGACGCCCGCCTCGCGGGCAGCGGCGGATATCTGCGCACGGGCGACCTCGGGATGATGGAGGCAGGCATCCTCCATGTCACCGGCCGCATCAAGGACATGATCGTGGTCGCGGGACGGAACCTCTACCCGCAGGACCTGGAGCGCACCGTCCAGCAGGTCAGTGGTCTGTTCGGCCCTGCCACCGCCTTCGCCGTCCCCGGTGCCCGCGAGCGAGTCGTCGTGGTCCAGGAGCTGCGCGCCCGCAGCCAGTACGACATCGACCTCGCCTCGCTGGCCGCCGCTGTGGAAGCGAGAATCGGGGAGGAACACGAAGTGCGCACCGGGGGACTCCTCTTCGTCCGCCCCGGCACCGTACGCCGCACCACCAGCGGCAAGGTGGAACGCGCGGCGATGCGCCGGATGTTCCTGCGCGGCGAGCTCAGTCCGCTGCACCAGCGGATCGACCGCGAGATCGAGCGGCTGCTGGCGTCCGGGGCCGGCTCATGAGGCCCGTACGGGAACGCGCCGACGCGCTGGAGCGGTCCTTCGGCCCGCTCGACGATCCCGCCAACCCGCTCGGCGGGGCCGCCTTCGTCGCCGCCGACGCGGCGGGCGAGGTGCCGACCGCCGCCGAGGCCGTACTCGACCACTACGGGCTGAACGAGGAGTTCGTGCCCGCCGCGCAGGGCGGCAGGCTGCGGCGGATGGACGAACTGGGCCGGGTGCTGCGCCCCGTCTTCCGCCGCGACGCCTCCCTCGGCTTCGGCTACGGCCTGAACTGCTTCTTCGCCGCGACTCCGGTCTGGACCGCGGGAAGTGAGGAACACCGCAAGCTGGCGGCCGGACTGCTGCTCGGCGGGGACCGGATCGCCGTCGCCCGCCATGGAGTGGCCCACGGCAACGACTTCGTACGGGACGAGTTCACCGCGCTGCCCGTGCCGGGCGGTGGGCTGCTGCTCAGCGGCAGCAAGACCGGGATCGCCAACGCCTCACGCGCCCGCGGTCTGCTGGTCTTCGCCCGCACCGGACCGGCCGGGCAGGCCCGCAGCCATACCGTGCTGCTCCTGGACCGCGAGGCCCTGCCGCCCGGCCGGGTCACCGACCTGGGGCGGCGGGTCACCACCGGAATGCGCAGTGCCGAGTTCGGGGGACTCGGTATCGAGGAGTGTCACGTACCGGAGTCGGCCCTGGTCGGCGGGCTCGGCGACGGCTACGAGCTGTCGCTGCGCTCGTCCCTGGTCATCCGGGGACTGATCCCGTCCATCGTGCTCGCGGGCGCCGACACGGCCCTGCGCACGGTGGCGGCCTTCGCCGTACGCCCCAGGTCCGACGGACGCTCCTCGCTCGACGTCCAGCACGTACGGGACGTACTGACCGGGGCGTTCCTCGATCTGCTGCTGATCGACTGCCTCGCGCTGGTCGCCACCCGGGCACTGCATCTGCTGCCCAAGCAGATGAGCGTGTACGCCGCGGCCGCCGCGTATCTGGCGCCCAAGCTCATGGCGGAAGCCATGGACGAGATGTCCGCCGTGCTCGGCGAGGTGACCTTCGCCGAGGAAGGCGCCTACGCCATGTTCCAGAAGCAGCTCAGGGACCTGCCCGTCACCTCGCTCGGCCACGCGGGAAGCGCGGGACGGCAGGTCAGCATCCTCCCCCAACTGCCGTTCTTCGCCCAGCATGCCTGGTTCGCCGACCCCGAGCCCCCGCCCGGTCTGTTCCGGCTGCACGAGGACCTGCCACCGCTCGACCTGGCGCAGCCCGCGCTGCTCGGCGACGCCGATCCGCTGGCGGCGACCCTGGTGGCGAGCACCGATCTGTTCGAGTCGGTCCCGCTGCCGCGGCAGGGCAGGGACGGCGGGGTGCTGCGCTTCCTCAGCCGTGCCTTCGCCATCGAACTCGACGATCTGCGCAAGGCGTTCGCCGATGTCCCGCAAGGCGACCGCAGGGCGCTGGCGAGCCCGCACAGCCTCGGGCTGGCCGACCGCTACACGCTGGTGCTCGCGGCCGCGGCCTGCCTGGGGGTGTGGCGTGAGCAGCAGTCCGCGGGCCCCGAAGCGGACCGCTTCCTCGCCGACACGGCCTGGCCGTCGGCCGCGCTGTACCGGCTGTGCCGCCGGCTCGGCCTGGCGCTGCCGGACCGGCCGGTCGCGGCGGAGCAGCGGGTGCTCGCGGAGGTGCTCGCCCGGCTGCACGGCCGCCGCAGCTACGACCTGTACGCGTCCTCGCTGGCCTGACCCCCCGCGCACGCGCCGCCAGAACCCCGCTCCCCTCCCTGGCCCCTCCCCCTAGTCCCCCTAGGAGCACACGATGTCCACGCAGGAACACGACGGTCACGGCGACGTCTACCGTGAATGGCTGCTGGAGCGGCTCCGCCACTATCTCTCCCGGCCGGTGCAGGACTCGGTGCCGCTGGTCGAGTACGGCCTCGACTCGGTTGCCGCGCTGAGTCTCTACGGAGACATCGAGGAGGAGTTCGGACCCCTCATCGAGCTGGACGACATCTGGGCGTTCCCGACGGTGTGGGAGCTCGCCCGTCACATGGCGTCCCGCGATGTCCGCAAGAGCGGCGGCGGGGTCCGGGCGGCCTTCGTGTTCACCGGGCA
The DNA here is from genome assembly GCF_042731955.1 of Streptomyces sp. NPDC059828. NCBI lineage: Bacteria > Bacillati > Actinomycetota > Actinomycetes > Kitasatosporales > Streptomycetaceae > Streptomyces > Streptomyces sp. NPDC059828. The sequence goes on from NZ_JBHWIW010000018.1 coordinate 4,497, forward strand.
GGGATGCCAGCACCCGGGTATGACCTCGGCCCTCTACCTGAACTCCTCCAGCTACCGCAGCCAGCTGGACGAGGTCGCCGACGCCCTGTTCCCGTACCTCGGGCTCTCGGTGGTCGACCTGATCCTCAGCGAGGACCCCCGTATCCACCAGACGGCCTTCACCCAGCCCGCGCTGTACGCCGTCGAGTACGCGCTCGCCCGGACGCTCGAGATGGTCGGGGTGGTCCCGGTGGCCGTACTCGGCCACGGCATCGGGGAGTACGCGGCGGCCACCATCGCGGGGGCGCTCGGACCGGCCGACGCCGCCAAGCTGATCGCGATGCGTGGCGCCTTCATGCAGTATCTGCCGTCCGGCGGCGGAATGATGGCCGCCCCCATCTCGCCGTACGAGATCGCCGAACTGGTGGCGATCGAGCCGGGGGTCGGCATCAGCGCCGTCAACGCGGCCAAGGCGACCGTGCTGTCCGGCGAGCTCGCCGGGCTGGAGCGGATCGAGGACGGGCTCGCTGCCCGGGGCATCAGATGCCGGCACCTGCCGGTGACCCATGCCTTCAACTCGCCGCTGATGGAGCCCATGGCGCCGAAGTTCGAGGCTGTGGCCCGCCGGGTGCCCGGTGGCGCCGCGCGGCTGCCGTTCTACTCGACCGTGTACGGCCGGCTCGCCTCCGAGCCGTTGTACGCCTCGTACTGGACCGAACAGCTCACCGCTCCCATCCGGTTCGCCGACGCGGCCCGCAACATGCTGGCCCAGCAGAACCCCACGCACATCGTGGAGATCGGCCCGCGCCCGGTGCTCACCCCGTATCTGCGCCGCATGGGCAGCCCCACCTGCATCCCCATGTGCCCGCGTCCCGACACCGATGCCGTCGACCTGGCCGGGGTGATCTCGGCCCTGGACGCCGGGCCGCTGGCCGCCGCACCGGCAGGAGCATGAGTGTGACCGCCCGTATCGGACGGCCGCTGCCCGCACTCGGCCCCACGGGCCCCTGGGACCAGGTCGGGGACGAACTGACCGGCACCGGAAGCGTCCTGGTGTACGGCACCATGCCCGGCTGGCTGCCACGCGGCGAGGCCGACTCGGTGCGCCGCATCCTGGGCCGTGACTGGCGCCGCTACGAGAACCTGGCCCGGCAGGGGATGCGGGACCGGTTCGTGGCCTCCCGGCTGTTCCTGCGGTACACGGCAGCCGCGGTGCTGGACACCACCCCCGACCTGGTCGACCTCTCCTACCAGCCAGGCGGCCGCCCCTATGTGCGCGGCTGCGACCAGATCGACGTCAGCCTCAGCCACACCGAGGACATGATGGTCGTCGCGGTCACCCGCCGCGGGCGCATCGGCGTCGACGTGGAGCGCGCCGACCGCAGGCTCGCCCGTACGGGATCCGAGCTCCAGGCGTGCACCCCGTACGAGATGGAGCGGCTCGACGCGGGCGGTGAGGAGGCCCGTAACGACACCCTGGTGCGGATGTGGACCCTCAAGGAGGCCTACAGCAAGGCACTCGGCCAGGGCCTGCGCTTCCGCTTCACCGAGTTCGGCTTCGCCCTGAACGAGCCGGGCACCCGGCTGGTGCGGCCCGACGGCACCCAGGCGGCCGGTGACGAGTGGAGCTTCGGCACGTTCCCCGTCGGGGAGCGCTATGTGGTCAGCGCGGCCGTCCATGACACGGGCTTCGGGGACATGGCGGACCTGTCGGTGGCCACGATGCTGGACGAGGGCCTGTTCGACACCCTGCTGGGCCTCGCGGGCCCCGGAGGCTCCGGTGGAGCGGAGTGGAGATCTCCGTCAGGGGATCCAGCCGGCCTCCTCGGCGATCCGGATCGCGTCGATGCGGTTACGGGCACCGAGCTTGGTGACGGTCGCCGTGAGGTAGTTGCGGACGGTGCCCTTGGACAGGAACAGGCACCCGGCGATCTCGGCGGCGTCGGCTCCCTGGGCGGCGAGTCGTAGCACCTCCAGCTCCCTGGGCGAGAGGGGATTCTCGGGCGAGTCCCAGGCACTGAGCGCCAGCTGCGCGTCCACCACCCGGCGCCCGCCGGCCACTGCCCTTACGGCCTCGGCCAGTTGGTCCGGAGGAGAGTCCTTCAGCAGAAACCCGGTGACATGGGCTGTCAGAGCGCGGCGCAGTGTGCCGGGACGGCCCAGGCTGGTGAGGATCAGGGTCCGGCAGCTCGGCAACTGCTCGTGCAGCTCCGCCGCCGCGGTGAGCCCGTCGGTTCCCGGCAGGTCGATGTCGATGATCGCCACATCCGGTCTGGACTCCAGCGCCGCCTTCACGATGGTGTCCCCCCGGTCGACGGACGCCACGACCTCCAGATCGGGTTCGAGCTCCAGTAGTGCGACCAGCGCGCCTCGAATCATGTGCATGTCCTCGGCGAGAAGAATCCTCACGCACAGCATCAGTCCCCCCGGGCGAATCAGGTCGTCGTTCTCAAGCGGCTGTCCTCTCGCCGGCACGCGATCCGGTGTCCCGTGGCGCTTCGTCTCCGGTCCGCGGCCGTGTGGGTGCGTAGGCCTCGAGGTGGAAGCAGCCGCCTTCGCGCAGTTCGGCGGTGAGCCGTCCGCCGATCTCCGTGAAGCGCTGCCGGAGGTTGTCCAGCGCGCTGCTCGCCGGCCGCTCGCGTGTCGAGGCTTTGTGGTGCTGTGCTCCGTCGTTGACGAGGCTGAGCAGGACCGCTCCGTCGTCAATGGTGGCGGAGATGCTGCACCTTTGTACCTTACTGTGTCGCAGCGTGTTGGTGACACCCTCACGGAACGTGCGACCACCGCCAGGGAACCGGCACCGGCTCTCTCAAGCAGCTACCTTCTCGTCGGCGCGTGGTCCGGAGTCATGCGCCTGGTCGTCCATGGTCCGTGGCCGTGTGGGTGCGTATGCCTCGAGGTGGAAGCGGCCGTCTTCGCGCAGCTCGGTGGTGAGCCGTCCGCCGATCTCCGTGAAGCGCTGGCGGAGGTTGTCGAGGCCGCTGCTTGCCGGCCCGTCCGGCGCCAACGGCCTATGGTGCTGTGCTCCGTCGTTGACGAGGCTGAGCAGCACGGAGTCCTCCTCGACGGTGGCGGAGATGCTGCACCTCTGTGCCTTGCTGTGCCGCAGCATGTTGGTGACACCCTCACGGAGCGCAGTCGCGAGTACGGTGTCGACGACCGGATGCAGTCGGCCGCAGGCGATGTCCACTTCGGCTTGGATGTCGGCCGCCGAGAGGATCGCGGCCGCGGATTCCGCCTCGTCGCGCAACGACATGTCGCGGTAGCCGCTGGAGACGAGGCGTACGTCGGCGAGTGCCTGGCGGGCGACCCGGAGCAGGTCGGCGGTCTCCTCGCGGGCGTCCTCGGGACGGATGCTGATGAGGCGGTGTACCAGCTCGCCCTTCAGGGCGATGGCGGAGAGGCTGTAGCCGAGCAGGTCGTGCAGGTCCCGGGCGACGCGGAGGCGTTCCCGGACGACCGCCATCTTGGCCATCTCCTCGCGCTGTGCGTGTACTTCATGGACCAGGTCGGTCAGCCGGCTGAGTCCGTAGATGACGATGCTGCACAGAACGCCGGATATGATGAGGTAACCGACCTGAAACGCCCCTTCTCCCGCGATTGCCGCGTAGACCGGGATGCTGCCGACCACCGGTATGAACAGTGACCAGGCGACCCGGGGCGGGAGTGTCAGCAGCGCCGTCGCAGCAAGCGGTCCGTGCATGCTTCCCCAGGTCACGCCGTACCAGATCAGTGGCAGATAGGTCAGAAGTGCCTGGAGGCACAGCACGCAGACCCTGCGCCGCATGCTCCAGAAACGTGCGGCGGGGGCGGAGACCGCGAACTGCACCGTGAAGATGAGCACGATCAACGTGACGCAGACGGTGAGGCGCAGCGTGGTCGGGTAGCCGTACCGCACCACGTTCAGGATGGTGGCGATCGCGTAGCACAGCAGGGCGAGCACGGTGATCGCCCGCGCCAGCCTGGGGGCGGGCAGATCCGTCCGGCGTCTGGGTTCGGCGGTTTCCGTACGGGCCTGGCCGGGACCCGGCGCCCGATCCGAAATGCCTTTGCCAAGTTGCCTGCCGTTGATTGAATTTGGGACAGCATTCCGGGAGCGGTCCGGCATCGCAGCCTCCTCAAGGGACTGTGGCAGAACCGCATGCTAATGACGAAAGGGTGACGGTGCCCGCCCTAACCGACAACAGCCCAGGTTTCAGACGAACAGGGGAACCGGATTCAACTTCTCGTACGGCGTGGCTCGATCACACCACCCCATCTCCGCCGGTACGTCGAAGAGCCGACCAGGTGCGAACCGCGCCCAGAAGTGGCGTAGACCGGGCACCACGACCTTGACCACGGGCAGTCCCACGTCAGGCCTGGTCTGGTCGAGTACCAGCAGTTCCATGCCCCGGGCCCGAACCGCGGATTCCGCTGCCGCGATGTCCGCCCTCAGATCCACGCGGGGAACGTAGGCGTAGTCCCCGGGCACCTTCGCGGACTGGCCGGCATCGGGCAGCACATAAGGCTGATTTTCGACGGTCGCCGCGCACCACCAATCCAGCAACTCCCGTGGCATTCCTGGTCTTCGAGACAGCGGTTCACCCGCGTCGGCTTCCGGCGGCGGGAGCAGCTGGCACATCTCGGTCACGGCCCGGCGCAGGGCCAGCCCGGGATCGAAGTGCGCCCCGAAGCCGAACGAGATCCTCTGCTCCGGTCCGTCGTCGGTGCGGGACACCGCACCCATCACGGGGATACCGAAGTCCGAGGTGAGATCGAGTACCCACAGCGAACGGCCTGTCTTCGCGTACGCCACCCGAGCCCGGGCGAGCCACGGCTCGTCGAAGGCGTCGAGGTCGACAGCCGGACGACGCAGCCGGTTGTACCACCACATCGCCACCGCGTCGCGCTCCACCAGCTCCAGGAACCCCTGGACGACGGCGTCCTCCAGACTCGCTCCGGCCGCACTGCCGTTGGAATCGGCCCATGGCGCGTGCACGATACCGTCGGGCCCGGGGCCGTAGTACAGCAGCGATGTCGGCAGCATCCGGTGCCGGCTTTCGGTCAGCGACCATACCGGGGTCCACTCACGCGGTGCCTCCTCGTCGAAGCGTCGCGGCACCGCGTGCATCGCCGAGTGGTTCATGTTCCAGCGGTCACGGTCGCGGAATTGCCGGTCGGCGAAGAGCTGGACGGCGTTCGGGTGCACGGCCTCCCCACCGAGTGACCTGAACGAGTCCCGCACCACTGGCTCATCCAACTGCCGCGTGCCGCAGTAACGTTCCAACGCCTCGCACAGCGCGCCCACCTGCGCTTCCTCCGGTGTGGCGCCCTTGCCACCGCTGTGGGCGCGCAGGCCCGCAGCCGAATGACCGCGCCAGGCCAGGTTCCGCCCGGACACCCATCGGTTGAGCCCCTCGGGCGTACCCGGAGACGGCCGCAATGACGACACCACACCGGTGACCGGGTCGACCAGATGCCGGTAGCGCGCGAGCACCTCGCCTGGAGGCAGGGCACGGTGGTTGCCGCCGGTCTCCGAGGCCTTGGGGCGGGACACCAGGGCCACAGGTCGTCGTACCTGTTCGGCGACCAACTCCGGATTCCCGCAATCGGCGCACTGGGGGCGCTTGGCCACCTGATGGTGATGGGTGCGCAGGGCGCGGGTGTCCAGCGTGCACACCGCACCCTGGCCCTCGTAGCGCATCCCGGCCGCCCATTTCAGTGCCTCGAGCACCGTCGTGTGCAGCCCCATCATGCGTACCGCCGTCAGCGAGGCCTCCGGCAGCGGTACCGGGCCAGGCAGCCCCAGAGCCTGCCGGACGGGTGCTTCGGACGAACGATGACCGCGCAACCGCTGTGCCAGACAGGACCAGCACGGTCCGCCGTCCGCGCCGAACACCGGCCCCACCCACACCTCGGGTCCGCACGGGCGGGCCAGCAGCCAGGGCCGCCCCGCCGCCCGGTACCGCGCGTCCACCTCGGCCAGCCCGGGGTCGAGATAGTCGTCGCACAGCACCAGGCCGAAGGCGGCCGTGTCCACGGTTGCGGCCAGGGACAGCCCCGCGGCCAGGCACTCAGCCCTGGCCGCCGAGCCGTCCGTCCGCCCCAGCGGCACCACCTGCACCGGCGTTGCGGCGACCGTCGCCGCGACTCCGGGACCGCCGATACCGGCGAGTTCCCAGTACGCCTCGGCGGCGGAGTCCGCACCCGGGTCCCGGTAGCCCACGAGATCGGCCCGGGCCAGGGCGGCGATCACCCGCCCCGCCTCGGCAGGCGGCACCGCCGACGACGCCTCGGCGATCACCGCGGGGAGGGTGCGCGTACCGTCGAGGAGGGGCGCCAGGGCGACGGCCTGCTGTCCCCGCAGCACCGTGGTGCCGCGTTCCGACAGCAGATACACCGCCTCCCCGGCCACCGTCTCCACGCGCAGATGGCGCTTGAAGCCCACCGGAAGACCGGCGGGCGCCGGACCCGTGACGGTCACGAGCACCCCAGGACGTCCGACATCGCGATGCACTGGATGGTGGGCGAGGCAGTGATCGAAGCCGACGTGTCGTCGAAGCTCTCCAGCAGCACGCCCAGCGGGCGCCCCGCGTTCTCGGCCAGGTAGACCGGTTCCGCCGCGACCAGGCCGAACTCGGCGAGGACGGACAGCGGGTCGGTGGTGTAGCGCAGTGCCAGGTCGGGTTCCAGACCTGTCCGGGCGGTGAGCAGTGCCAGACGGTGATCGTCGGTCTGCGTAGACGGGGCCTTGCCGGGTACGAGCGTGGTCGAGCCGATCATGGGGTTCCCCTCCCAAGTCAGTCGTACGAGTTTTCGTCGACGTCCTGTGGGTCAGGATTGTGAGCTGTGGATCTCACGGCGGCCCAGTGCCCGGTTCACCATCGCGGTATGACATTTTCATGTCGACCTTCGTGAGCCGCTCACTGGGGACGCGACCGTCCTTGATGCGAACCTCGACCCTCAGCAGTGCTCCGCCCCGAGCACCGGAGCGTGAGACGGGGAATCGAGGCAAAGGGGAACGAACGATGGAGATCAATGTTCTGGGACCGCTCGCCGCCATCGAGCACGGAGTCTCCGTGGTTCCCACCGCGGGCAAGCCGCGCCAGATCCTCGCGCTCCTGGCACTCCAGGCGGACCGGGTGGTGACCGTGCCCACCCTGATGGAGGAGATCTGGGGCGAGGAGATCCCGCGCAGCGCGGCGACCACCCTCCAGACGTACATCCTCCAGCTCCGCCGCAAGCTCGCCGCGGCGCTGGACGGCGATCCGCACCGGCACGCCAAGGACGTGCTGGTCACCCAGCACGGTGGCTATCTGCTCCAGGTCCAGCCGGGCAGGGTGGACGCCGAGGAGTTCGGCCGGCTGGCCTCCTCCGGACGGGACGCGCACGAGGCCGGCGACCACCACGCCGCATCCGAACTGCTCGGCACCGCGCTGAAGATGTGGCGCGGTCCCGCCCTTGTCGACGTCAGGGTCGGCAGTGTGCTGGAGCTCGAGGTGCTGGGGCTGGAGGAGGACCGGATGGCGGCCCTGGAGCGGCGTATCGACGCCGACCTGCGCCTCGGCAGGCACACCGAGATCGTGCCCGAGCTGCGGGTCCTGGTCGCCAAGCACCCGATGCACGAGAATTTCTGCGCCCAGCTGATGACCGCCCTGCACCGGTCGGGCAGCGCCTGGCGGGCCCTGGAGTCGTACCAGCGGCTGCGCGGCACCCTCATAGACGAGCTCGGTCTTGAGCCCTCGCCGAGGCTCCAGCGACTGCACCAGGCCATCCTCTCGTCCGACCCGGAGCTGGATCTGAACGTGCCCGCCACCGGCTGACCCGGACCGGGGCCTCGCTGGCGGCCCCCGGAACGGCGGCCTCTCCAGGCTGCTCCACCGTGCTTCGAGGAGCCGTTCCTACGTTCGGCCAATGACGATCCTTGACGAGCTCACGGTCACACCGGCGGCCCCGGACCTGCGCCGCTCCACCGACGAACTGCGCCGCCTCAAGGAAGAGGTGAGCCGCGGCCCCGACCCGGCCGCCACCCGCCGGCAGCACGAGAAGAACAAGCTCACCGCCCATGAACGCCTCGAACTGCTCTTCGATGAGGGCACGTTCACGGAGATCGAGCCGCTGCGCCGGCACCGGGCCAGCGGCTTCGGCCTGGAGCACCGCAAGCCCCACGGGGACGGCGTGATCACCGGCTGGGGCCTGGTCCACGGCCGTACCGTGTTCGCCTACGCCCATGACTTCCGGGTGTTCGCCGGGGCACTGGGCGAGGCGCACGCCGAGAAGGTCCACAAGGTCATGGACCTCGCCGAGGCCGCGGGCGCCCCCCTCGTCAGCCTCAACGACGGCGCGGGGGCCCGTATCCAGGAAGGCGTCACCGCCCTCGCCGGTTACGGTGGCATCTTCCGCCGCAATGTCGCCGCCTCCGGTGTCATACCCCAGATCAGTGTGATGCTCGGCCCCTGCGCGGGTGGCGCCGCCTATTCACCGGCCCTCACCGACTTCGTGTTCATGGTCCGTGAGACCGCGCAGATGTTCATCACCGGACCCGACGTGGTCCAGGCCGTCACCGGCGAGAAGATCACGCACAACGGACTCGGCGGCGCCGATGTGCACGCCACCACCTCCGGGGTCTGCCACTTCGCCCATGACGAGGAAGCCGCCTGCCTGGAGGACGTGCGCTTCCTGCTCGCCCTGCTGCCCGCCAACAACCGTGAGATGCCCCCCGCCGTGGCCTCCGACGACCCGGCCGACCGGCGCACCGACACCCTCACCGAGCTGGTGCCGGCCGAGCCCGGCCGCTCGTACGACATCCGCAAGGTCATCGAAGAGGTCGTGGACGACGGCGAGTTCCTCGAGGTGCACGAGACCTGGGCGCAGAACGTGGTGTGCGCGCTCGCCCGGCTCGACGGGCACCCGGTGGGCATCGTCGCCAACCAGCCCGCCTCGCTCGCCGGGGTGCTCGACATCCACGCATCGGAGAAGGCCGCCCGCTTCGTGTCCTTCTGCGACTCGTTCAACATCCCGCTCGTGACCCTCGTCGACGTGCCCGGCTTCCTGCCCGGTGTCGACCAGGAGCACGGCGGCATCATCCGGCACGGCGCCAAGCTGCTGTACGCGTACTGCAACGCCACCGTGCCCCGGATCTCCCTGGTGCTGCGCAAGGCCTACGGCGGCGCCTACATCGTCATGGACTCCCGTTCCATCGGCGCGGACCTGTCCTTCGCCTGGCCCACCAACGAGATCGCCGTGATGGGCGCCGAGGGCGCCGCCAACGTCATCTTCCGGCGTGAGATAGCCGCCGCTGACGACCCCGAAGGGGTACGGGCCCGGCGCATCGAGGAGTACAAGTCCGAGCTGATGCACCCGTACTACGCGGCCGAACGCGGCCTCGTGGACGACGTCATCGACCCCGGGGACACCCGGCGCGTGCTCATTCGCTCACTGGCCATGCTGCGCTCCAAGCAGGCCGAAGTGCCCGCCCGCAAGCACGGAAATGTGCCGACGTAGTGCGGTTTTCCTCGGTCCACGCACACGCGAGCCACGGTCGAGAGCACACCCGTTCCATGGCTGGACCGAGCCCGGCGACAAGTCACGAGCGAGTCGCCGGACAGGTGCCCGGCCGGCCGGGGTGGGGAGGACCTGACCCTGAACCGCCCCGGCCGCCGCATCGATTGCAGGAGCGTCACGGAAGCGTCACGGACGAAGGGATCGACAGTGACCCCCACAGTTCCAGCCGGCTGGTGCGCGACGGCGCACCCGGCCCCGTCGAAGGCCAGGTAGACCATGCGCAGAGTCGCCATCACAGGCCTGGGCGTCGTGGCCCCGGGCGGGGTCGGTGTCAAGGAGTACTGGGACCTGCTCACGGCGGGACGTACCGCCACCCGCAGGATCAGCTTCTACGACCCGTCCCCGTTCCGCTCCCAGGTCGCCGCCGAGTGCGATTTCGACCCCGGGGCAGCGGGACTGTCCCCGCAGGAGACCCGGCGCCTCGACCGGGCCGCCCAGTTCGCGGTGGTCTCCACTCGTGAGGCCATCGCCGACAGCGGGCTCGACATCGCCACGCTCGACCCCGGGCGGATCGGCACCTCGCTGGGCAGCGCGGTCGGCTGCACCACCAGCCTGGAGCGGGAGTACGTCGTCGTGAGCGACGGCGGGCGCCTGTGGAACGTCGACCACACCTACGCGGTACCCGAGCTGTACCGGCACTTCGTGCCCAGCTCGATGGCGGCCGAGGTGGGCCAGGCGGCCGGGGCCGAAGGACCCGCCGCGGTGGTCTCCACCGGCTGCACCTCGGGACTCGACTCGCTCGGACACGCCGTGGAGCTCATCCGCGAAGGCACCGCCGACGTGATGATCGCGGGCGCCACCGAGGCGCCGATCTCGCCGATCACCTCGGCCTGCTTCGACGCCATCCACGCCACCACCCCGCGCAACGACACCCCGGAGAGCGCCTGCCGGCCCTTCGACCGGACCCGCAGCGGACTGGTGCTCGGTGAAGGCGCGGCGATCCTCGTCCTGGAGGAGCTGGAGAGCGCGAAGCGGCGCGGGGCCCATATCTACGCGGAGATCGCGGGATTCGCCTCCCGTTGCAACGCGTTCCACATGACCGGTCTCAAGCCCGACGGGCGCGAGATGTCCGAGGCCATCGACGTGGCGCTGGCCGAGGCCCGGCTCGCACCCGACACCATCGACTACATCAACGCCCACGGCTCCGGCACCAAGATGAACGACCGCCACGAGACGGGTGCGTTCAAGCGCAGCCTGGGGGACCACGCGTACCGCACCCCCGTCAGCTCCATCAAGTCGATGATCGGGCACTCACTCGGCGCCATCGGCTCCCTGGAGATCGCCGCCTGCGCACTGGCGATGGAGCACGGAGTGCTGCCGCCCACCGCCAATCTGCACGAGCCGGACCCCGAACTCGACCTCGACTACATCCCGCTGACCGCCCGCGAGAAGCAGACCGACGTGGTCCTCAGCGTGGGCAGCGGCTTCGGCGGTTTCCAGAGCGCCATGGTGCTGGCCCGCCCGGAGAGGAGCGTCGCATGAGCAGGACCACCGTGGTGACCGGCCTGGGCGTGACCGCGCCCAACGGCCTGGGCACCGAGGAGTACTGGAAGGCCACGGTGGCCGGGCAGTCCGGCCTCGGCGAGGTGACACGCTTCGACGCCTCCGGGTATCCCTCGCGGATCGCAGGCGAGGTCGCCGACTACAACGCCGAGGAGCACATCCCCAGCCGGCTGATGCCGCAGACCGACCATATGACGAGGCTCGCGCTGACCGCGGCCGACTGGGCACTCGCCGACGCCGGGATCGACACCACCGAGATGCCCGAGTACGGCATCGGTGTCGTCACCTCGGCCTCCGGAGGCGCCGTCGAGTTCGGCCAGCGGGAGCTGGAGAACCTGTGGAGCAAGGGCAAGGAGTACGTCAGCGCGTACCAGTCCTTCGCCTGGTTCTACGCCGTCAACACCGGCCAGATCTCCATCCGGCACAAGCTGCGCGGTCCGAGCGGTGTGCTGCTCACCGAACAGGCGGGTGGCATCGACTCCATCGGGCAGGCACGCCGGCATATCCGCAAGGGCTTCCCGGCCGTGATCTCCGGCGGCGTCGACGCGGCCGTCTGCCCCTGGGGCTGGGTGCCGCAGATCGCCTCCGGACTGATGTCGACGGTCGACGACCCCGAGCGCGCGTACCTGCCGTTCTCGTCGGAGGCGAGCGGCTATGTACCGGGCGAGGGCGGCGCGATCCTGCTGCTCGAGGACGCGGAGGCGGCCCGCGACCGGGGCGCCACCCATGTCTACGGGGAGATCGCCGGTTACGCGGCCACCCTCGACCCCGCTCCCGGCTCGGGCCGCCCGCCCGGTCTGCGCAGGGCCATCGAGAACGCCCTGGCCGACGCCGGATGCACCACCGCCGACATCGACGTCGTCTTCGCCGACGCGTCGGGAGTGCCCGAACTCGACCGCGCGGAGGCCGAGGTCCTAGCCGCCGTGTTCGGACCGAACGCGGTCCCCGTCACCGCGCCCAAGACCATGACCGGCCGCCTGCTCGCCGGAGGCGCCGCCCTGGACGCGGCCACCGCCCTGCTCGCCCTGCGCGACGGGGTCATCCCCCCGACCGTCCATGTCACGGCGCCCGCTCCTGGACTCGGCATCGACCTGGTCACCGAGACGCGGGAGGCCGACCTGCGCGCCGCGCTCGTCGTCGCCCGGGGCCACGGCGGCTTCAACGCCGCGCTGGTCGTGCGCCGTCCCTAGAGCCGGTACGAGCTGCGATCCCCACCCCACCCCCCCACCAGCCCCACCAGCCCCACAGCGTCACCCACCTACCCGCTCAGCCCGACCGAGAGGACGTCACATCATGACCACCAGCGCCACGACCACGACGACGACCACTGTCACCCTGGCCGACCTGACCCGCATGCTGCGCGAGAGCGCGGGCGAGGAAGAGGGCGTCGACCTGGACGGCGATGTCATCGACACCCCCTTCATGGACCTCGGTTACGACTCCCTCGCCCTGCTCCAGGTGATCGGCCAGATCCAGCGCGAGTACGGCATCGAGATCCCGGACGACGCCGTGGTCGACGCGGAGACCCCGAGGGCCATGCTCGCCCTCATCAACGCAGACCAGACCACTGCCTGATCTGCACTCTTTGCGGTTCGGTTCTCCCCCCGCCGAGCCACCCCCGACGCGGCCGTCCTGCCTGAATCCCCCGTGGGGCGGGACGGCCGCACCCCCACGTACCACCCGCATCGCGCACGCCAGGGCGGCCGGAGGGCCGCGGCCCACCAGGAGGGAACCATGTCGCTCACCTCGTACAGCGCGGTCGTCCGGAGGCTGGTCGTCAGCCCCGGCACCGCGCAGCCGCCCCGAGGACGGATCGTGGCATCGGCCGCCGGCGTATCGGCGGTGCTGCGGGCATTCGGCAAGCCGCCCGAGGAACTGCCCGTACGCACCATCGTGTACGTCGGCGCCGCCGACCCGGACCCCGGACTCGGCACCCGGCACGAGGGCTTCACGGTGCGCACGGTCTCCACCCCCGGCCGTGCTCTGCGTCTCGCCGACCGCGAACTGCGCGACGGAGTCGCCGACTTCGCCATGGTCGCCGGATTCGGCGAGCTGGACCCCCACACCATCACCGTCTACGCGGTCAAGCGGGCCGCCGAGGCCATCGCCGAGGCCGACCGCGTGCTCGGCGTACTCGATGTGAGCGGCGGCGGCGACGAGATGCCCGCCCTGCGCCCGCTCCACCACGGACGCCGCGCCACCGACCCCGAACACCACCGGCTGCTGCTCTGGTCCGGCCAGGACGCAGCCGACGAGAGCCGTGTCCGCAGCGAACTGCTGCCCCTGCTCAGCGGGCTGCACAGCGAGGCCTACCCGGCCCTGCCCACCGCCGTGCCCTGCGGCACCTTGCCCGGACCGGTGCGCGGCGCCGCCGTCGCCGTATCGGCACTGGCCGCCGCCACCGTCCACCAGGCCAAGTCCGTGGCCGCCGCCCGCCCGCGTCCCATCGCGCTGCTCTTCCCGGGCCAGGGCTCCCAGCACGCCGGCATGGCCGCCGGACTCTATCTGCGCGAACCCGTCTTCACGGCCGCCGTCGACGCCGCGCTCTCCCACATGGGCGAGGAAGGGCACCGGATCCGCGAGGACTGGCTCAACTCCACCTCGCCGCGCATCCCCATCGACGATGTACGCCGTGCCCAGCCACTGCTGTTCGCGATCGACTACGCGCTCGGACGCCTCATCCTGAGCTGGGGGGTGCGCCCCGCCGCGCTGCTCGGACACAGTGCGGGTGAACTGGTCGCCGCGACCCTCGCCGGAGTCATGGCACTGCCCGACGCCGTGGCCATGATGATGGCGCGGGTGCGCGAGGCGGTACGGATCCCGGAGGGCGGCATGCTCGCCGTCGCCGCGAGCGAGGAGCAGCTGTACCCGTATCTGGAGGAGGACGTGGCCATCGCCGCGGTCAACGCGGCCCAGCAGGTGATGCTCGCCGGTTCGGCCGCCCCGCTGGCCGACGTCGAAGCCGGGCTGAGGGCCGACGGGTTCACCGTCGTCGCCGTCCCCGCCACCAGCCCCTTCCACTCACCGGCGATGGCCCCCGCCTCCGACGCGGTGGAGACCGTCTACCGCGGTATCCCCCTGCGCGAGCCCCGGCTGCCGCTGTACTCCGGGTACACAGGCGGCCTGATGCGTCCCGAAGACGCGCTCAGCCCCCGCTTCTGGGCCCGCCAGATCACCGACACCGTGTACTTCAAGGCCGCGCTCGAAGAGCTGCTCGCGGTGGACGACATGCTGCTGGTCGAGGCGGGTCCCCGGCAGACCCTCACCGCCTTCGCCCGCAGGCACCGCGCCGTACGCCTCGGCGCCAGCGCGGCCACCGCGGTGCTGCCCGCCCGCCGGGGCACACCCGAGGCCGACCGCCAGTCCGTGCTGACGGCCGCGGCACGCATCTGGACCGAGGGTCACGATCTCGACCTCGACGCGTTGTCCCGGCTGTGGACATGGAGCGACGAGGAGCCCGTGGCGACCGTGACCGCGGCGGGAGCGAGCTGGGAACCGGCCGCCGCGCTGCGGTCATGAGGCTGCTGATGAGGGTGGTGCACGGCTGTTACGACGCCATCGTGGCCGCGGGGTGGATGTGGATCGGGGTGCCCGTGCCCGCGCCGAGGACGGCGCACCCCGGGCTCCGCCCGCCCCCGCCCGGCCATCCGGAGCGGGTGCGCCCGGACATCCCGCTGACTCCGGTGGAGCGGGTGCTGCGGCGTCAGTTGGTGTCACGAAACTGATGCACATCGCACCTGATCGAGCAGCTGCAGAGTATCCCTTGTCATCGACATTCGAGCACCCAAATCAGAAGAACTGATTTGTTTTTGTCGTTTCTCGAAAATCCACGACCGCTACTGCGTGACGTGTCCGCCCTCTGTTTCGTTTCCTGCTCGGAGGGGTGAGGTCAGATCCTTCCCCCGCTGCAAGAAGGGAATTAAGGGTGGAGAGCAAGGCTCAGCGCATTCTCCTCGCAGCCTGCCTGGCTACGGGGGCGACCATGGCCGGTGCCGGAGCGGCCCTGGCGGACAGCGGCGCCGTCGGAGCCGCGGAGGGTTCACCCGGGGTCCTCTCGGGCAATGTGATCCAGGCCCCGGTGCACGTGCCGGTCAATGTCTGCGGCAACACCGTCAACGTCATCGGTCTTCTCAACCCGGTGTCGGGCAACGCGTGCGCCAACGGCGACGGCACCACCGTGGGCGAGGTTCCGACGGTCCCCGGGGCCGAGGAGCCCACGGTCCCGGGCACTGAGGAGCCGCCGGCCAACGAACCGCTGCCGCTCCCCGAGCCGCTCCCGGAGCCGGAGCAGCCCGAGCCGGTGCCGGTCCCGCCGGTCGAGGTGCCGCCGGTCGTTCCGCCCGCCACGCCGGCCGAGAACCCCCAGCCCGAGGCTCCGGCCCAGCCGCAGCCGCCGGTCGTCAACACGCCCGAGACCCCGGCCACGCCCGAGGTCCCGGTGGTGGAGACGCCCGAGACCCCGGCCGTCACCCCGGTCGTGGACACCCAGCCCGCCGCCCCGGTCACGCCGGGTGCGACCCTGGCCGAGACGGGCTCCGAGGCCAACGCCGGCATCATGGCCGCGGTCGCGCTCGCCCTCGCCGGCGGTGGCGCCATGGCGATCCGGAGCACCAGGGCTTCGCGCCGCTGACGACGGGCATGCCCGCGGTAAGGAAGTCCCGGACACGGCAGCCGCGTGTCCGGGACTTCTCCGTGTGCGGCTGACATGACATCCGGTGAATAAAGTCTGACCAATCGTCCGTAAGAAGAGAAAAGATTCGCCCCCACACCGATTTTCCGGGCGGCCAGTGGTAGGCGCTGTACAAATGTGCCATGACGAACTGGGCGAAAAGAACTATGGGCTCGGCTCTGTTCGCCGGGCTCGGGGTGGCGGGTACATGGCTTGGCGGGTGGGGAGTGCCGGGCGTGCTCGGTGGCCCTGTGCCGGCGATGGCGGCGCCCGCGAATGCCGCCGCCGGACCGTCAGGGGTCCACGCGAGACTCGAAGCGGTCGCCGACGGTGTGCTCGGTCTGGTCAATGAGGAGCGGGCACGCGGCGGTTGCGACCCCGTCCAGGCTCATCCGGTGCTGGAGCGGGCCGCCGAGGAGCACAGCGAGGACATGGCCCTGCGGGGACGGCTGACGCATACGGGGACGGGCGGTGTCTCCGTGTCCGAGCGCCTGCGCGACTCGGGATACCGGAACGAGTACTTCGGTGAGAATCTGGCGCGGGGTTCGCTCACCGCCCGGTCCGTCGTGACCAGCTGGATGCACAGCCCGGAGCACCGGGAGATCATTCTCACCTGCCTCTACGAGGAGGCCGGTGTCGGTATCGCGCTGGATTCGGAAGGTCCCTGGTGGACCGTCATTCTGGGCGCTGCCCACCCCTGATGGACCGCCACGGCTGCTGCTCCGCGACTTCGACGAGAGTCCGGAAGAGTCCTGAGGCGCGCCGGCCGGGAGGAGGGGGCCGGGCGCCTCGGACGGCTTGTGGTGCGTCGGGAGCGCGCTCACGTCACCGAAACCCGACGACCTTGCGGATGCCTGGCTCTCCCGCGCCATGCGAGACCGGGTCGGGACGGCACGATCGCATCGACGGCAGCGTCCGCTGGGGAGTACGTGTTCGACGCGCTCGGAAATCAGCCTGGTGGATGCATGGTCTGCCGTCGGATCATCCGGCAGGCGGACGCAAGGAGGGTCTGGACAGCCGTCCATGGGCCGAACGCCGGTTCGGGGTTGTGGGGTTGTGGTGAGGGCGGCCGTAAGTTATCGGCCGGCATCTTGATCGCCTTTAGTTTTTGGCTCTCTTTGTGTTGAATACGTCGAACCTGCGAGTTCAAAAGCCGTGACAGGCGTTTATGCGTATGTGGAACCGCGTGAAGTATGGGAAAGAAATACAATCCTAGCCAAGGCGTTCTGTGCCAGCGACGACAAGGTCAGGGCGGCGCAGACCGCACTGAACGAGGCGCAGGCCGACCGCACGAGGAAGCTCGCAGCCTTCGCCGTGATCGTCGGTGACGACGGAAGCGTGGCCGGGATGATGGGTCTGCACGAGCGCGAAGTCCGCGTGGCGCGCAGGACGGTCGGCCGGGACGGAGCCCGTACCGTGGCCGCCAATCTGCTGACCACGGGCCAGGACACGATCAGGGACGCCGTCACCGAGCCGGCACCCGAAGCCTCGTATCCCGCCACCCCGGTGGAGCCGGCGCCCGTGGTCCCGCCGCCCCCGGTGGCGGCACCCACGGTGTCCACGCCGACGGCTTCGTCCCCGGTCCCGTCCCAGGTGTCTGCCCCGGTCCCGGCCTCGTCCGCGGCCACGACCGCGGCCTCGATCCCCGTGATCCCGGCCCCGAACCCGATGCCCGGGCCCGCGCCCGTGTTCGAGGACCACTGGACCGAGGCCCACCAGCCCACCGTGCTCTGGACGTCCGCCATGGACTCGGTGCTGGTGTGGAGCTGGCAGTCGGGCGTGGACCTGATGGTCGTCGCCAACGAACTGGGGGTCGATCTGCGCTCCGTGCTCCAGCGGGTGCAGATCCTCGCCGCCGACGGGCACCTGGCCAAGCCGGACCTGCCGAGCCCGAGGACCACGCTGGGCCGCCACCGCCGCTACGAGGAGGACTTCGAGTTCGCCGGCGCGGTCAGCGGTGAGGGCGACCTGTACCCGCCGCCGAGCTGGACCTGAGTTGGGCAAACGGTGTACGCCACCCCGTGGTTCTTAGGCCATACGGTGCCTCCGCCGCCTTGGCGCGCAGACAATCGCGGCATGCCGCGATGTATCGGTAAATATGTCACGCAGAGGTCGTCAGCTGTCGGCCCGAAACCTTGCGAGGAGCGTGAACACATGAGGACGTCCCCAGGGCGTGCCGGCCTGGCGGCCATGGCCGCCTCCACCGTCGTCGGAGCCGTAGCACTTATCGTCGCCCAGCCCGCGTACGCCCAGTACCCGCCCGTCCCGCCCCTGGTGCTGGACCCGACCGTGGTGTGCCCGGGGGACTCCGTCACCTTCCATGCGACGGGGTTCAGGCCCGGGCAGCGGACGACCCTGCAGCTCCAGACCAAGTCCGTGGTGCTGGGCCACTTCAACGCCGACCCGCAGGGCGACGTGGACGGCACCGTGCCGATCCCACCGGGAACCCACAACGGGAAGTACACCGTCAGGCTGGAGGCGGTTCGTCCGGAGCGGGAACTGTCCGCGAAGCTGACCGTGAAGAAGCCCGGCGACTGCACCGGGAGCACCTCCAGCACGTCACTGGCGGAGTCGGGGAACGCAGGCTCCCTCAGCGCCCCCGAACTGGCCGCGACCGGTCGTCAGGACGACTCGCTGAAGCTCTTCGGCGGTGCGGCCGGCCTCGCGCTGCTCGGTGGCGGCACGGTCATGGCCGTCCGGCGGTTCAAGAGCAGCTGAGCACCACCTGCGTGCGGCCGTGACGCTCCCGCCTCCCCCGTCAGTGCCGTGTTCGCGCGTCGTCCGGCACCCGCGGGGTCGCCTCCGGCGCCGGGTCACTCCCGGCGCCGGGGCAGGCGCCGACCGAAGGACTGGATGTGCGTCTGTACCCAGGAACCCCCAGAACCACGAACCGGCCGCCGGTGCTCGTCTGCGCGACGGCGGCGGTATGCGCCGCTTTGCTGACCGCCTCGTGCGGCCCTGGCCAGGGCCGGGGACTCCCCGGCCCGAGCGCACCCGCGCACGGTTCGGATCAGCCCGGCCGCGCGGACCGTGTCGAGCGGCTGACGGTCAGGGTGCTCGAGGTACTGCCGCACGACAAGAGTGCCTTCACACAGGGACTTGAACTCGACGGCAACACCCTCTACGAGAGCACGGGCATGGCCGGCAGGTCCTCGGTGCGCTCCGGCCACCCCGACGGAACGAACCGGCTGCGGGTGGCGCTGCCCCGACCCCTGTTCGGCGAGGGCCTGACCGTACTCGGGCCCACCCTCTGGCAGCTCACCTGGCGGGACGGGGTGGCGATCGAGCGCGACGCCCGGACCCTGGCCGAGAGGCGGCGGGTCCGCTACTCCGGCGAGGGCTGGGGGCTGTGCCACCAGGCCGCCCGCGGCAGGCTGGTGATGAGCGACGGTTCCGCGCGGCTCGCCTTCCGTGATCCGCGTACCTTCGTGAAGACCGGCGAGATCACGGTGACCTCGGGGGGCGAACCGGTGCCCCAGCTCAATGAGCTGGAATGCGTCGGGGACACCGTCTACGCCAACATCTGGTCGTCGGACCAGATCATGCGCATCGACGCGAACACCGGGAAGGTCACCGGAAGGATCGACGCCTCCGGTCTGCTGACCCCGCCCGAGGCGAGTCGCGCCGATGTGCTGAACGGTGTCGCGGCGGTTCCCGGCACCGATGAGTTCCTGATCACGGGCAAGCTCTGGCCCAAGACGTTCCGGGTGGTCCTCGTGCCCGCCCCCTCGCAGGCTCCCGCCGTCGACGGCGGACAGCGTCAGTGAGCCGCGGGACGCCACCACGCCGGAGTGCAGCTCGTAGAAACATCGTCGTACGGACGGGAGCCTCCATGAGCCTTGGACTGAGGCCGCCACGGCCGCGACTCCTGTCGCGCCTGCCCTCGCGTCTGCATCCGCGCCTGACCCTGCCCCCGAGCCTTCTGCGTCTTTCCCTGCCTCCGCGCTTCGGACCGGTCAGGCTCCTGCTGGTCGCCGCCGCCGTGCTGCTGGCGGCGGGCGCCGCCTGGATCGCGGTGACCGGGCTCTTCGCACGCGCCGAACTGCTCGCCGCGAAGCGCGATCTGGAGACCCTGCGGCAGTCGGTCACCGGCGGCGGAACGGCGCCGGACCAGGGGAGCCGCTCCGCCTCCGCGGCTGCCGGAACCAGGGAGGCCCGGCGCACGATGGGCTCCGCCGCGGACCACGCCGGTCTGGCGCACCGCCTCACCACCGGGCCTGCCTGGTACCTCGCCTCACGTATCCCCTTCGTCGGCCGCCCCGTTGACACCGTCCGCGGCGCCACCCACGCGGCCGACCGGCTCACCCACGAGGTGTTCCCGGCACTGGTGCGCATGGTCCCCGACATCGCCAGGGACACCCGGGGCCGCGGCTTCCAGGCGCTGCTGTCCGCGCTGCGCGGCAGCGCACCGGGCATCGACCGGGCGGCGGGTGCCGCCGCCGAGACGGAGGCGGCGGTCGCCGAACTGCCCGGCGACACCTGGCTGCCCGCCGCCGACCGGCTGCGGGAGGAGCTGGCCCGTCGGCTCGACGGCCTCACGTCCGTCATGACCGACGCGCGCGTCGCCGCCCGGGTGCTGCCCCCGATGCTGGGCGGCGAAGGGCCCCGGCGCTTCTTCGTGGTGTTCCAGAACACGGCGGAGGCACGCGGCACCGGAGGCATGCCCGCGGCCTTCGCCATCGTCACCGCCGACCAGGGACGGCTGAGCTTCGAGACCTTCGGCAACGAGACCTCGCTGGCGAAGGCGAAACCGGTCGTGGACCTCGGAGCCGAGTTCACCTCCCGGTACGGGCCGAGCAACCCCACCAGCACCTGGACGAACAGCAACCTCAGCCCGCACTTTCCCTACGCCGCCCGGATCTGGGCGGAGGCCTGGCGGGCCCAGAGCGGCAAGCATGTGGACGGTGTGGTCGCGCTCGACCCCAGCGCGCTGTCCCTGCTGCTGCGCGCCACCGGCCCGGGACGGCTCTCCGACGGCACCGCGCTCACCGCCGGAAACGTCCTGGACCTCACCGAGCGCACGGGCTACGCGCGCTATGCGGACCCCGCCCGGCGCAAGACGGTCTTCTTCGACGCCGCCCGCGCGGCGGCCACCCGGCTGGCCGGGGCCGTGGACGACCCACGGCGCCAGCCCGCCGTGCTCGACGCGCTCCACCAGGTGCTGAAGCAGGACCGGTTGAAGGTGTGGAGCAACTGGGAGGAGGAACAGCGCCTGCTCGAAACGCGGCCGCTGGGCGGCGTCCTGCCCTCCGACGAAGGCCCCTTCGCCGGACTGGTCGTCAACAACACCACCGGCGGAAAGCTGGACTACTACCTCGACCGTGACCTGGAGTGGATCCCGGGGCGCTGCACCCCCGACGGCCGGCCGGTCATCGTACGGATCAGTCTCCGCAACCGTGCGCCCGCGTCAGGGCTGCCCGGCGATGTCACCCTGCGAGCGGACAAGCCGTCGTACCCCACCCGGCCCGGCGACAACAGGCTGCTGGTCTCCTACTACGCCAGCGCCGGTGCGGAGCTCACCGGCGCTGCCCTGGACGGCACACCGGTGATGGCGGGCACCGAGATCGAACACGGCCACCCCGTCTATACGACGGACCTGGAACTGCCGGCCCAGCAGACCCGCACGCTGACGCTGACGCTCATCGAGCCGCTCACCGACCGTGCCCCGACAGTGCTGCGCCAGCCGCTGGTCAACCCCCTCCGGGCGAGCATCGAGCCCTATCCGCCCTGCGTGAGCTGACAGCTCCTACGGGGAGCACGGGGCTCGCCCGGCGCGATGGCCTCGCCGGGCGCCAGCAGCGCCGCCAGCGCGGTGACCGCCGCGTCGATCTCGTGCGCGCACCGCATGAGGACCTCGACGCCGCCGCCCTGGGGATCGGCGATCTCGTCGTCCACGGCGGGTACCGGATAAGGGGTGCCCCGCTCGACCGCGGCGCGGGTGATCAGCTCCCTGGGCGTCCGGATGTGCTCCGCCACCCCTTCCACCAGCCTCAGGAACTCCTTGAGGGTGAAGGTGCGCCGCAGTGCCACCGGGCACATCCGCACCGCCTCGTCGCGGTGCTCCCGGGCGAGTCCGAGCACCAGGTCCGCCGTGGCGATCAGCTCCGGGGTCAGCACCGTCGAGGCGAAGCCCGTCCCCTTCCCGCCCAGCGACTCCAGCGCCGCGAGGGTCGCCGCGTCCATCCCGGTACTGCCCCACGCCCGCGTACCGGCGCTGGACACCCGGGCGTTGGGCAGCCGGGGCGCCAGCAGTCGCTCGGCGAGCGGCGAGCGGTACATGTTCCCGGTGCAGATGAACAGCACCCGCAGCTCCGGGGCACCGGCGGTGTCGCGGGTCATTCAGGCCCCGCTGCCCGCCGGCGCCGATGCGCGCGGACGAGGCGCCGGCACGGGCTGCTCGGTACCGGCGGGATCGCCGTAGCCGCCGTAGCCGTACGTGGATCCGTGCCCGCCTCCCATCCGGTTGGGGACCGGCGCCATGCTGAGCACGGCTCCCAGGGTGTGGACACCCACTTTGTGCAGCGACTCCGAGGCGGCGATGATGCGGTCGCGGGGTGTCTTCCCGGCCTGCGCGATGAGGATGACGCCCTGCGTCAGCGGGGCGAGCCCCACGGTGTCGGCGACGGGCAGCAGCGGCGCGCTGTCCACGATCACGGTCTCGTAGCGGGCGGCGAGTTCGTCGAGTACCTCGTGCATCCGGTCGGACGCCAGCAACTCGGCGGGGTTGGGCGGAATCGGTCCGCTGGTGAGGACGGAGAGCTGCCCGGTCTGCTGGATCACCTCCTCGATCTCCGCCTGGCTGATGAGCACACTGGCCAGACCGGCGTCCGGGACCAGACCGAACGCGGCGGCGATCCGGGGCCGGCGCAGATCGGCGTCGACAAGGCAGGTGGACGTACCGGAGTCGGCGAGTGAGAGCGCGAGGCCCATCGCCGCGCTGGTCTTGCCCTCCCCGGGATGCGCACTCGTCACGACGATGACGCTCGACTTCTGGCCGACCTGGGTGAACTTCAGATTCGTCCGCAGATGCCGGAACGCCTCCGCGCGCGGCGAGTGCCCGAGTGCGCCGACAGCGGGCGGCAGGCTGGCGGACTTCCTGTCGAAGGGGATGGCGCCCAGCACCGGCAGTCCGGTGTGCTCCGCGAGCGTCTCCGTCGTCTTCACCGTGGTGTCGAGCGCCTCGCGCAGCACCGCGATGGCCCCGCCGAGGAACAGCCCCGCCAGCAGTCCCATTCCGGTGTTGAGCATGGGGCGCGGGCTCACCGGGGCCGAGGGGGGAGTGGCCGTGTCCGTCACCCCGATCTTCACCGGGGAGTGGGTCCTCGGGGACTTCCCCCGTGGGGTCTCGAGCCGCTCCACCACCTCGCTGAAGCGCAGCGCCACAGCGTTGGCGATTTCCGCTGCCCGGTCGGGATCCGTATTACTGACCGCGACATTGATGAGCACCGTGTTGAGCGGTGCGTCGGCGGTGATGCTCCCGGCGAGCTGTTCCGGAGTGGTGGGGAGACGCAGCATCCTGACGACGCCTTCGGCGACCTGACGACTGGTCACGATCGATGCGTACGACTGGACCCTTGCCTGTGAGAAGGCATTGCCCTGCTGGAGCTGGGCGATGTCGGTGGCGCCCGACTGGGCGGAGACGAAGAGCTGGGTGCGGGCTTGGTAGACGGGCGTGGCGAAGGCCGTGGCGGCCCACGCGGTGCTGACGCCTAGCAGTGTGCAGACGAGGACGGCGGGCCAGCTGCGCAGCAGCGCTCTGAGGACGGTGCGGAGTTCCACGGACAGCACCTCGTTGGGCGAGTTCGGATCCGGTCCTCACCAGATTAGTAAAAAATAGGGCATCCATTCCGTTATGGGCGTTTTCCCTCGCAAGGGTGGCGCCGGTCCAGGACAGGAGAAGAGCCGGTGATGGTGCCACGACGTATTCCGCGAGCCCTTTTGACGGCTGCTGATTCGAGGATCAGGACCGGGGTCTCCCGCTGTGCGGGGCTGCTTCGGCGCAGCCGTGGGCGCCGGCGGGCCCGGCACGTGCTGCTGGCATGCGTGTCCCTGCTCCTTCTGACTGCCGGATGGCTGGTCGTCACGGGGCTGTACGCCCGCGGTGAGCTGCTGGCGGCCCGTCATGACCTGGAGACGGTGCGGAGCGCGATGGCGGGGGAACAGACGACGGCAGGCGGCCACCGGGGTGAGCGTGCCGAAGCTGCAGCGGAATCGGCAGCCGGCCACGCGGCCAAGGCGTACGGGGCCACGACCGGCCCCGCCTGGTATCTGGCCGCCCGGCTTCCCTTCGTCGGCGGACCCCTCGAGACGGTCCGCGGTACGACCAGGGCCATCGACCGGCTGACCGGCGATGTACTCCCCAGCGTCGTACAGACCGTGAACGGGCTCAGCGATCACGGCGGCAGCGGCCCGCTCGACCTCTCCGCGCTGCGCCGATCCGCACCAGCACTCGAACAGGCCGCCCGCCATATGGCGCGGGCCAGAGCCGAGGCCCACGGGCTGCCGCGGAAGACCTGGCTGCCCGCCGTGGACCGCGTGAGGGGAGAGCTCGTCGACCGTCTCGACCGGCTGGCCCCCGCGGTCGCGGATGCCGCGACGGGTGCGCGGCTGCTCCCGCCGATGCTCGGGAACACCGGCCTGCGGCGCTATCTGCTGGTGTTCCAGAACACGGCGGAGGCACGCGGCACCGGCGGACTGCCGGGGGCCTTCGCCGTCGTCACCGCCGACCAGGGACACATGCGCTTCGAGACCTTCGGCAACAACACCATGCTGGAGAACGTGAAGCCCAAGGTCGATCTCGGAGCTGAGTTCACGGACCGGTACGGAGCCTACGACCCCACCGGCACCTGGGCGAACACGAACCTCAGCCCGCATTTCCCCTACGCGGCCCGCATCTGGGCGGCGACCTGGCGGGCCTACGGCGGAAAGCCGGTGGACGGCGTGGCCGCGGTCGATCCCAGCGCGCTGGCCCTGCTGCTGCGGGCCACCGGTCCGGGGATGCTCCCGGACGGGACGCTGCTCACCTCCGACAACGTCCTGGACCTCACCGAGCGGACGGGCTACGCCCGCTACGCGGACACCACGCGGCGCAAGGCGTTCTTCCTCGACGTCGCCCGCTCGGCGGCCACCCGGCTCACCGACGCACTCGACGATCCGCAACGCCTGCCGGCTCTGCTCGCCTCCGTCCACGAAGTGGTGAAGCAGGAGCGGCTGAAGGTGTGGAGCGCCCGGCCGGACGAACAGAGTCTCGTGGAGGCTCGGCCGCTGGGCGGCGTCCTGCCCTCCGGCGAAGGACCCTTCGCCGGGCTCGTCGTCAACAACGCCGCCGGAGGAAAGCTGGACTACTACCTCGACCGGCGGCTGGAGTGGATCCCGGGGCGCTGCACCCCGGAAGGACGGCTCGTCACCGCGAAGATCAGCCTTGGCAACCGCGCCCCGGTCACCGGGCTTCCCAGCTACGTCACCCTGCGCGCGGACAAGCCGTCGTACCCCACCCGGCCCGGTGACAACAGGCTGCTGGTCTCCTACTACGCCAGCGCCGGTGCGGAGCTCACCGGCGCGACGCTGGACGGCAGTCCGGCCATGACGGGCAGCAGCGTGGAACACGGTCACCCCGTGTACAGCGTGGACCTGGAACTGCCGGCGCAGCGGACCCGCACCCTGACCCTCCATCTGGTGGAGCCGGCCAGCGACCGTGGGCCCGTACTCCTGCGACAACAACTGGTCGCCCCACTGCGGACCGTGGTGCGGCCGCTCCCTGCCTGCCAGGGCTGACACCGTTGCCCGCCGCCGCTCCGGTGAGCGGCGGCGACGGCGGAGGCAGACGGGGGGTGCCGTCCCACCCGATGCTGCTCATCGGGTGAGAGTTCCCCGCCGTCGAGCGTCGCCACCGGCCGGGTCGCACATATGACGCACAATCGCGAGTGCTGTCCCATGGCCGGCCCGTCCCGCAGACGGACCTGCCAGGCAATCCGCCGGAGCCGGCTGGAGGGTGAATGAGGCTGTTCGGAGCGACCGCTCCCGGTGTGCCACCGACACGGCAGTCGCAGCCGACGCACCGTCGCGACCAGTCGGGACCCAAGCGAAGGCGTGTCGGCAAGCCGGTGTGGTACCTGCCGGTCGTGGTGGCCGCGGACGCGGTGGGAGTGGCCGTCCCGATGTACCTTGCCCTCCGGCACGGTGAGGCGACCCGTCCCGCCTGGTGCGTGGCGACCGCGATGACCGCATGGCTGCTCGTGCGCGGCTCCCGATCCCGCTACGCACCGCGCCACCTCGGCGAGAGCAACCGTGTCGGCCCGGTGTTGCGTGACTGGCTGGTGCTGGTGGGGCTGCTCGCCGTGCTCCGGGCGGCGAGCGGCGAGGGATCCCCTTTCCATCTCGCACTGACGGCGCTCGTACCGTGTGTCGTGGTGACCACGGCCTGTCAGTCACTCGTCCACCGCCACCTGCTTGCCCAGCGCCGTGACGGCCGCGCCGTCCGGCGGGCACTCGTGATCGGCGAGGCGAGCGCCATCGACGGTCTGGTGAGTCATCTGGCGCGGCGCACCGACCATGAATTCGTGGTGGTCGGCGTCTGCCCGATCGGCGAGCAGAACCCCGGCCTGGTCGCGCCCGTGACCACCCGGCTCGACCAGCAGGCACCCGCACAGCCGTCGGCCGACTCCGCCCCCGTCCTGGAGTCCGTCCGGCACCTGGACGTGGACCTCGTCTTCATCGCGCCCGGTCCGGGCATGGCCGGTGAGCGGCTGCGCCGGCTGTCCTGGGCAGTGCACGAGGACGGCTGCCGACTGGTCGTACTGCCGGGGATCTCCGAGGTGGCACGACGACGGGTCGATGTGTCGTCGGTGGCCGGCCTCACCATGCTGCATGTCGCCCCGCCCATCCGCCACGGCGCCGCCGTGGTGCTGAAAGCGGCCATGGACTGGCTGGGCGCCGGCCTGCTCCTGGGATTGCTCACCCCGGTGCTCGCGGTGGTGGCGCTCGCCGTACGACTGGACTCACCGGGACCGGCGCTGCACCGCCAGATCCGCGTCGGCCAGGGGGGCCGGCCCTTCCGCATGCTGAAGTTCCGGACCATGGTCAGCAACGCGGAGCAGCTGAAGGCCGAACTCGCCCAGGCCAACGAGCAGGACGGGCGGATGTTCAAGATCCGCCGCGACCCGCGGATCACCCGTGCGGGCCGGGTGCTGCGCCGCTACTCCCTCGACGAGCTGCCCCAGTTGTTCAATGTGCTGCAGGGCCATATGTCCCTGGTCGGCCCGAGGCCGCCGCTGCCCGACGAGGCGGCCGGCTACAACGCCGTGGAGCTGCGCAGACTCAGCGTCAAACCGGGGCTCACCGGCCTATGGCAGGTCAGCGGACGCTCCGATCTGTCCTGGGACGAGACGGTCGCCCTCGACCTGCGCTATGTCGACAACTGGTCCCCGTCCGTGGACTTCGGCGTCCTGTGCCGGACCCTGCGGGCCGTCGTCGAGGGCAACGGCGCCTACTGAGCGATGGCCTGCCGGCGGGCGGCCCATCCCACCTGATCAAGCCATCCCAGCCTGACTCAGACGAACGACTCCAGGTCCACGGAGGGCCCCATGCAGACCAGTACCCGCACCCCAGGGGCCGCGACCGCCCGCACCCGGGAGTTCCTCGACGCCGACGCAGTGCTGGCCCTCGCCGACTGGGTCTTCCGGTGGGCGGACACCCGCGGCTGGGCGGGCCCCGATCCCTACGATGGACTCACCAGTCTGCTCGGGAGACTGGCCGTGCACCCCGTGCTGCGCCAGACCCTGCTGCAGACGGTCAAGCGCAGCCCCGTCGACCTGAGGCCCGTGCTCGGCATCCGCCCGCTGCGCACCGCCACCGCGACCGGCACCGCCGCCACTGCCTGCGCCAGGCTGGCCGACTCACCGCCGTGGCACGAACGTGCCCAGCGACTGGGGCGGTTGACCGCTGCCGAGCAGATGACAGGGAAGTACGCGGGGCTGTGGCGCTACGAGTTCGACGTACAGACGCGATGGTCGTACTACCCCGCCAGCGTTCCCAATCTGGTGGCCACCACCTTCTGCGCGGACGGCTGCCTGGATTCCGGGACACTCGACGCCGAGGCCGCCGGGTCGCTCGGGCACGCCCTGCTGGAGCACTTGCACAACGGCGAGTTCTTCACCTACACACCGACGAGCGAGGTGCTGGTCCACAACGCGAATCTCATGGGTGCCTCGCTCGCGGCGCGCCTCGCCGCGTCCGGGCTGCTCCCCGACGGGCTGTGCCGGCGTCTGCGCACGGTGGTCGGGACCGCGATCGAGCTGAGCCTGGACGGCCAGCGTCCCGACGGCTCCTGGCCGTACGGTCGTGGCAGCCGTCTGGGATGGGTGGACGGATTCCACACCGGATACGTCCTGCTGCGCCTCGAACAGGTCGCCGCACTGCTGGACCTCGACGTCCGTGAGTCGCTCGAACGGGGTACGCACTACTACCTGACTCATCTGTTCGACGGGCCTGTGCCCCGCTACTTCGCCGGCGGCCGCAGCCGACCGGATCCGAACAACGACGCCACCGCGGTCCGGATGGCGGCGTGGGCCGCCGAGCACGGCTTCGTCCCGACCGACTTCGCCAGTGCGGTCCTCGCGGCGGTGGTGGACCGCTATCCCGGCACGGGCGGCACATCCCGGCGCACGCCCGCGCTGTGGGCGTCGCCACGGTGGAGCACGGCGCCGCTGGTGGACGCACTCACCGCGCTTCACTCCGCCCTGCGCTGACACTCTCCGCCGAAGCCCTGCGCCAAAACCTTCCGCCAGGGGCCGGGACGCGGGCGGCAGGCCCTATGAGGACGTCTGACTGAGGACCGGCTCGCGATAGCCGACCAGGGCGTCCTCGGCTCGTCCGGGCCCGCCCGTCACATTGCGGTCCCACCAGACGGCGGCACAGAAGAGCCCGAACACGGCGAGACCGCGGTCCTGCCGTCCCTGGACGTGTTCCTCGACGAACCGGTCGGCCGTCGCGCGGTCGAAGAGCTCGTCGAACACGGCGGACCGCCGTACCTCGGGCCACAGGCGCCCGCCGTGCTCACGCAGCAGCGACCGCACCGGGGCACCGAAGCCGGTCTTGGGGCGCTGGGCCACGAACTCCGGTACGCCCGCGGTGACCGCGGCCGCACGGAAGCGCGCCTTGCCGTTCCCCAGCTTCAGCTGGTGCTCGGCGACGGCGTCCAGAGCGGTGGCGGCCACCGGCTCGCCCAGGAACGGCACCCGCAGCTCCACGCCCGCCCGCATTGAGGCACGGTCGCCGTACAGCAGGTTCAGACCGGGCAGGAACAACTGCCGGTCGCACTCCACCACCGCCGCCAGCGGACTGCCGCCCCGGTCCAGCACCGCTCCGGCCACCTCCCTGTGCCGCTCGGTGACCGCGTCAAGACCGATGCCCGGTGCCAGCGCGTGCCACTCCTGCGCGGAGTAGTACGCCTGTGTCGCCCACGCCCAGTCCCGGGCACCGAGCCGCAGCAGTCGGTGGAACTTGTCAGCGCGTTCCCGGTAGCGCCTGGGCCGGGGGACGGCGATGGCGGCGCGCAGGGCGAGCCGGGCTCCCGCGGGCAGCCGCTGCAGCAGCAGCACGGCCTGGTAGCGCTCGTACCCCAGGAACAGCTCCTCGACCCCGAGCCCCGACAGCAGCACGGTGGCCTGGCCCCGCGCCGCCTGGGAGAGCTGCATCAGCGCGATGGCCGCCGGGTCACCGAAGGGAAGTTCCATGGTGGAGACCAGCTCGGGGATCCGCCGCAGCACGTCGACGTCCAGGTCGACCCACTTCAGCTGCAGGCCGAGGTGTCGCGCGACCCGCTCGGCGTAGGGGGCGTCGTCCTCGAACGGCTCGGCGGACGCTGCCGGGTGCATTCCCGTCCGCGCGGCGAAAGCCGGCCCGGCGAAGCCGGCCTTGACCAGCTCGACCCCCAGCCAGGTGCTGTCCAGGCCCCCGCTGAGCAGCAGACCGACGGTGACATCGGCCCGCACCTGTCGGGCGACCGATGTGCGGACGGCGTCACGGAGGTCCCCGGTGGGAACGGCCGGGCCGGCTTGCCACAGCGGCGCGGCCACGTCGGCGTACGGTGGATGGCGGACGAGTACGGTCCCGGCGGGGACGGCCTGCGCCCGCTGCCAGCCCGTGCGCGGCGGGGGAGTCCACAGGAACATGGCGCCCTGTGCCACCGCGACCGGATCGACACCCCCCAGCAGCCCGCACACGCGCAGCGGTTCCAGCTCGCTGGTCAGCGCCACCAGACGGCCCGCAGCGTCCGTCGCCGTGTACAGCGGCTTGATGCCCAGCCGGTCCCGCCCGTACCACAGCCGCCCGTCGGGCAGGACGAGGACGAACGCGAACATCCCGTCCACCCGGTCGAGCAGGCGCGGAGCGTCCGGCTGCAGCAGGAGCTCGTACAGGACCTCGGTGTCGCCGGTCGTCCGGATGCGCACCCCCCGCCCCCGCAACAGGTCCAGCAGCTCGGGGGCGTTGTAGATCTCCCCGTTGTACAGCAGCACACCCCGCTCGGCCGAGCCGAAGGGCTGGTTGCTCCTGGCGTCGGGGTCGATGACGGCCAGACGCCGGAAGTGCAGCGCCGCATGCCAGTCCGGCCCGCTCAGGTCCAGATGTCCACTCGCGTCCGGCCCCCGGTGCCCGATGGCCTCGCATGGATCCACCCCGCGCCTGCCGGGCGTGGCGGGCTTGCCCAGCAGAACGACGAAGCCGCACATCAGATCGTGACCGCGGAGCGGGAGGGGCCGTCGGCCGTCTGTTCCGCGCCGACAGCCGGAGCGGGCACGCACCGCAGCGCCTTGGCCAGGGAGGGGGAGGACGGAGCCACCTCGACGGGCCGGCCCAGCGTGACCGAGCGGGCGGCCCGGCATGCCGCGAGGGAACTCCACAGGGCCGTACCGAAATCGGCGTCCTGGACGGTCTCGCTCCGGATCAGCCGGACGAGCTGTCGCATCTCGGCCGCGTGTCCCTTCGGTGCGCCACGGTACTTCGTCGTGGTGGGACCGCTCGCGGCCCAGACGGAGAGCGTGCGGAAGTCGTCGAGCCGTGCGGCCACGCCGTCGGCGGCCACCTCCACGCACTCCTTGGGCGCTCCGGGGGGTGTGATTCCGCCGTACACGATCGACGCGGTCGAGCCGTTGTCGTAGTCCAGGTGGAGTGTCACGCTCTGCGCCGTGACCGGGTCCCGGGTGTCCACGGCCGCGGCGCTGACGGAAACCGGCCGGGCGCCCGTGAGGAAGCCCGCCGCGTCGATGAAGTGGCACACCTCGCCGAGCAGTCTGCCGCCCTGGCGAGGGCTGAAGTACCAGTGGTCCGCGGGGAGCCGGCCGGCGAAGACCCGGTAGCCGACCTGAAGCGGCACGCCCGCGGGGAGCACCTTCTTCAGGTCCTGCATCGCCGGGGCGAAGCGTCGGTTGAAGCCGGCCATCGCCGGGGCGCCGGAAGCCAGCCACGCGGTGGCGATCTCCTCCAACTCCGCCTCGGTGAGCCCGAGCGGCTTCTCGCAGTACAGGGCCTTGCCGCTGCGCAGGACCTGCGCGGCGTAACGGCCGTGGCTGTCATGGCGGCTGAGGACCATCACACAGTCGGCCGCGGCAGATGCCAACCCCGTCTCGGCGCTTTCCGCAACCGTCCCGAATCCCCATCGCTTTCCCTGGTGGGCGGCGGACAGCCCGCGGGCGCTGGCGATCCAGGAGAACGCGACTCCGGGCTCGCGCCGCAGATGGGGGAAGAGCATCTTCGTCGCGAAGTTCCCCGCACCGACCGCGGCAATGTGGACCGTGCCCCGCGGACCGGTCCACACGGCGGGACCGGACGGCTGCCGCGGCTTCGGCGGAAGCTGCGCGGTGCCCGGATAGCGCAGCAGCAGCGCCACATCGCGCTCTCCGTCCGAGGGCTTCAGTGCTGCGTACGCCTCGGCCGCGTCCTCGATCGGGAACACCCTGGGCCGCAGCTGCGCCAGGTCCAGCGCGCCCACCGCCACCAGGCGCAGCACTTCGGAGAGATTGCGGCGCTCCGTCCACGGGACGTATCCCTCGGGGTACGGCTGGCCACCTTCCTCGAAGCGGGAGTCGTACCGGCCCGGCCCGTACGACCGTGCGTATCTGATCGAGAGCTCCTTGTGGTAGTAAGAGGAGCGCGGCGGGGCGACGTTGACGTCACCGACGACGACCACGGCCGCACGGTCGCGGGCGAGCCGGCCGGCGGACTCGATCGGGTCCGTGCTGCTGGTGGCGGCGGTGATGATGACGGCGTCGGCCCCGGCGCCGCCCCAGTGCCGGCACAGCACACCCGCCAGGTCGTCCACGTCGCGCCCGTGGGCCGTGAGCCCCGCGGACCGCGCGAGTGCCACCATGGCGGGATCCGGGTCGATGCCGACACCGTCGTAGCCGTAGGCGCGCAGCAGGTGCAGCGTGAGCTGTCCGACCAGGCCGAGACCGATGACGGCGATTCGCGAGCCCGGAACCGTCTCCGTCTGGTGGATGCCCTGCAGAGCGATCGCGCCCACCGTCGCGAACGCCGCCCACTCGCTGTCCACGCCTTCCGGCACCGGCACCACCAGATTGCGCGGCACGGCGACGATCTCCGCATGGGAGGCATAGCGCGCCCCGGCGGCCGCCACCCGCATTCCGGGGCGGATGTCGTCCACGCCTTCGCCGGCCTCGAGGACCACTCCGGCACAGGAGTATCCGAGCTGCATCGGGCGGTCCAGCCGGTCCTGGACCATCCGGTAGGTGTCCGCCACCCCCGCCTGCTTCAGCGTGTCGAGAACCTGCTTCATCTGCTCCGGCCGTTCACGGGCCTTGCCCACGAGGCTCTGTGCTCCCGTCGTGACCGTGGCCCGTTCCGTTCCCGCGCTGATGAGCGAGTAGTCGTTGCGGATCACCACCGTCCCGGGGGCTGCCCCGGGCGCGGGGATCTCCTCGACGGTGATGGATCCTGTGCGGGGGGACAGGAGCACGGTTTTCATCGGAATCGCCTTTTCAGAAGTGGGGACGGCACCCACAGCGCACTGTATGAACCGGAATTCGCACTCCCGGGGCCCTGTCCTGCGCGCGGACCCGGATGGACGTACATGTCCATGCGTGAGGGTGAACGCCGGTCACGCCGAGGCGGCTACCCGGTTCGAATGCCGATTCGCTGGTATCTGTGGGCATTGTTTCGTGAGCCGGCCCCGATGCCCTGTATTCCCCCGCACTCCGTGCATTTCCTGAATTCCGGCGGTCGGACAGGTGTGACATCGGGATTCCCGCCACGGTGCGAATCCATGAAGAGCGCAGCCGCCACGGTGTAGTTCGGCGCACGCGGGCGGGTGGGAGGAGACTCGGGTGAAGCGGTTGATGGTCGTCTACGGAACCAGGCCCGAGGCCATCAAGGTAGCCCCGGTCATCGAAGCCCTGCGCAGATCCGCCGACTTCGAGCCGATGGTCACCGTCACCGCCCAGCACCGGATACTGCTCGACCAGGTGCATGCCCTGTTCGGAATCGAACCGGATCACGACCTGGATATCCTCAGCGAAGGGCAGACCCTTTCCGACATCACCGTCAGGGCGCTGAGCCGGCTGTATCCGCTGCTCGCACGCGAACGGCCGGACGCCGTGCTCGTCCAGGGCGACACCACCACGGCGTTCGCCGGTGCTCTCGCCGCTTTCTACCACCGCATTCCCGTCGTCCATCTCGAGGCGGGGCTGCGTACCGACGACAGGGAATCCCCCTTTCCCGAGGAAATCAACCGCCGGCTGGTGAGCCAGTTGGCGACGGTCCATTTGGCCCCGACGTCGCGCGCCCGCGAGAACCTGCTCAGGGACGGGGTCGACGGGGCGTCCATCGTGGTGACCGGCAACACCGTGATCGACGCCCTGCACTGGGCGGTCCGGCGGAAGGCCGACTACGGCGATCCGGCGCTGGCCGATCTGGACGACAGCACCAGCAGGGTCCTGCTGGTGACGGCCCACCGCCGCGAGTCGTGGGACGGCAGGATGGAGGCGATCGGCGGCGCACTGGCCGATCTGGCGTGCAGCGAACCCGAGTTGCTCATCGTGCTGCCACTGCATCCCAACCCCGTGGTACGGGCCGCGATCCTGCCGCAGGTGCGCGGGATCCCCACCATCCGGATCACGGAACCCCTGGGATACGCGGGCTTCGCCCGGCTCCTCGACCGGGCGCACGTCATCCTGACCGACAGCGGAGGCATCCAGGAGGAGGGCCCCAGCATCGGCAAGCCCGTGCTGGTCATGAGGAACACCACGGAGCGTCAGGAGGCGATCCAGGCGGGCACCGCCTTGCTGGTGGGGACCGACCGGGACCACATCGTGAAGCAGGTGCGGCGTCTGCTGCACGACCGGTCGGCGTATGCCTCGATGGCCAACGCGGTCAACCCGTACGGCGACGGCCGGGCCGCCGACCGTGCCGTACGGGCGATCGGTCACTGGATGGGACTGTGTGCACCGCCGGAGGAGTTCGCGCAGGCGCAGGCGCAGGCTTCGGCGCCGGAAGCCTCAACGCCAGAATCCACGCGTGTCGAACACCGCCTTGCCGCGCAGGGCGGTGTGCTTGACGCTCCGGAAGGAGTCGTGGTCCACGAGCAGGACGACGACATCCGCGTCCCGCACGGCCGTGGTGACGTCGACGAGTGCGACCCGACCCGTGCCGGCCAGTGACACCGGCAGTTCGCTGATGTGCGGTTCCACCGCGAGCAGCCGGCCGACCTCCTGACGGGCCAGCTCGTGCACGATGTGCAGGGCGGGGCTCTCTCTCAGGTCGTCGATGTTCGCCTTGAACGTCAGCCCCAGGCAGGCGATCACCGGATCCCTGAACCGGCTCGCGGTCCGGGTGACCTCGCTGATCACATGAGCGGGTTTGGCGTCGTTGACCTGGCGGGCCAGCCGGATGAGCCGGGCCTGCTGGGGTGCCGAGCCGACGATGAACCAGGGGTCGACGGCGATGCAGTGGCCGCCGACACCGGGGCCGGGCTGCAGGACGGCCACGCGCGGATGGCGGTTGGCGAGGGCGATGACCTCGCCCGCATCGATGCGCAGGTGATCGCACACCATCGACAGCTCGTTGGCGAAGGCGATGTTCACGTCCCGGAAGGCGTTCTCGCTGAGCTTGGCCATCTCGGCCGTCGTGGCATCGGTGAGCAGGCACTCGCCCTTGGCGAACATCGCGTACAGATCGCGTGCACGCTCGGCGCAGCCCGCGGCCACTCCTCCGATCACGCGGTCGTTCGTCACGATCTCGATCATCGTCCGGCCTGGAAGGACGCGCTCCGGGCAGTGCGCCACCCGGACCGCCGCCGTGTCCCCCGCGTCGTGGGGGAACGACAGGTCGGGCCGGTGCTTGGCGAGCCAGCGTGACAGCTCGACCGTGGTGCCGGGCGGCGAGGTCGATTCCAGGATCACCAGATCACCCGCTTTCAGCACACCGGCCACCGAGGCCGCCGCGTCCTGTACGCATGACAGGTCCGCCGTACGGTCCTCCTGGAGCGGGGTGGGGACGGCGATGATGAAGGCGTCGGCCGGTTCGGGGGCGCCGGTCGCCCGCAGCCGGCCCATGGCCACGGCCCCGTTGACCGCCACGGCCAGATCGGGCTCGACGAACGGGGCGCGGCCCGCGTTGATGAGATGGACGGTGGATTCGTTGACGTCGACGCCGATGACATCGATGCCCTGGGTGGCGAGCGCGGCTGCTGTGGGAAGCCCGATATAGCCGAGTCCCACGACACAGACAGTGGAGAACACCTTTGAATTCCTTTGTGAATGCGATCTATTGACGGTGGCCCGCAGACTTGTCGGCAGGGGCCGTGCGCCAGCCGTCCCCGGTGCGCGTCCGGGGGAGACGGAACGGCCAGGCGGCCGGGCGCGGAAGGAGATTCGTCCTGAAGACCAGGGCCACCCAGACGGTGTACGTGGTGTAGCCGATGGCGCAGGCCCATGCCGCCGCCACCACCCCACGGTCGCCGAGCAGCCACATGACCGTGAACTCGATCGCGGCGGAGGCGAGCGCGATCCTGGTGAGTGCGGGGCGCTTGGCGGGGTCGCGCAGTTCGACCCCCTGCACCAGCCGGCCGACCGCGAAGATCCCGCAGGCGGGTACCAGGATGAGCGCCGCCGTCCGTCCCGCGCCGTAGTCCGAGCCGTAGAGCGCCGGAATGGCGTAGTAGACCAGGGGAGTCAGTGCGGCGACGGCCAGTGCCAGTACGACGATGATCTTTCTGAGCGCCACCGGCCGGTCGGGCCTGCCCCGGGACAGCAAGGGGCACAGGGCCGAGGGAAGATAGCCGGCGACCTCCGCCACGTTGGCCGTCACGGCGTAGACGCCGAGGGTGGCATTGGCGCCCAGGACGGAGAGAGCCATCTGGTCGGCGCGCATCATGGCGTAGATGGATCCGTTCAACAGATGGAGGTGGACGTTCCCCGGATCCCAGACCCGGGTCACATCGCGCCGCCAGGCGCGGGGGCGCCGGCGCTCGGGACGGTCCAGCCCGGTACCTCGCCTGCTTCTGCACCGGTACAGGAACACCGAGTTCAGCACGGCCTGCGAGAGGAACGACACGGCGGCGAGTTCCACGGCCGAGGTGAGCCCGGTGGCCACGAAGATCAGACAGCCCGGGACCGGGCCGCAGTTGGCGACGGTCCGCACCGCGATCAGCAGTCTCAGGCCGCCGTCGTGCAGCAGCACCCCGCTGACGATCCTCGCCACCAGCGCGGCGTAGACAGCCGCGGCGACACCCGCTCCGACCAGCCAGGAGGGCCGCAGCCAGGACACGGCCAGGTCTCCCACCACGGTCACCAGAACGCCGCCGGAGACGGACACGACGAGGATCCACGCGAAGTAGCCGGAGATAAAGGACCTGCCTGCGTCCTCCGCCTCCGTCATCCCCCTCAGGACGCCCACCTCGCCGCCCATCTCGAGGGCCACGACCGCCAGGGTCGTGAAGACGGCGATCGCGGCATAGTGCCCGCGTTCGACGGGATCGAGGAGCCGGGCCGTGAGCAGTGAACCCACGAGGGCGGACACGGCCCCGCCCATGACGCCGAGAAAGGCCTGCGGAGCGTCACGGCGCAGCACAGCGGTCAGCGGCGCCCGGGGCACGACTCCTCCCTTCCCCGCAGTCGCGCGGACGTCGTCAGCAGCAGGCGGCGCACAGCCGTTCGGGTTTGCACCGTCCGGAATGCCCGGCGGCCACGGCTACGGCCGCCGGGCTCGCACGGTGGCCGCGGCGGTCAGGAGGCGGTCTTGCAGACGAGGACCAGTCCTTCGGCGAAGGCCGGCCTGAGCAGGGCGGCGACGCGGGAGACGGAGTCGTAGCAGCGCGCCCGTGCGTCCTTCCCGGAATTCACGTGGTAGAAGAAACACCGGCCCGGACGCAGTCCGCAGTCGGACACGAGGCGGGACAGCGCCGCGGGCGTGAAGACATAGACATGGTCCGGATGAATGATCTCCCGGCCGGCCAGCGTGTTGATCAGGTTCTTGGCTGCCAGACCGTTCGGCGTCGAGAGGATCAGCTCGGTGTCGTTGTCCGTCTCCCGCATCAGAGCGGCGATGCCGCGCAGGAACGAAGCCGCGTCCCTGGCGTGCTCGATGACGTCACCGGCCAGAATGATCTCGGGCTTGAACTTGACCAGATCGGCTCTGCCCCGTTCGTCCGCGACATCGACGACCGAATACTCGCCACCCAGCTGATCGCGCAGCAATTCGACAGCGGCCCGGTCGATATCGACGCCGTGCACGTCCTGGGCCGCCTTCAGGAGCTTGGCGTGCAGCAACGATCCATTGCGTAGCTTGTCCGCACTCAACGGCGAATCGGCGCAGCCGATGTGGAGAACACGCCGTCCGGCACACAGGCCGAGCAGGAGTGCGTCACGATCTCCTTTCACCGGTCCGCTGGCGAGGCTCTGGGTGAAGAATCCGGACTTCGTCATGACGCTCTCTCCTTTGCCCGACCGATGCTTTGTCAGGCTAGCTCTGGATTTGCGGAGGCTGGACGCTGACACGCGTGTTGCGTTCAGCCCACGGCGCACTGACGTTTCCCCGCGGAAGAGTCGAGAGCGTTCACGCCCCCATGCGGTCGTTGCCGCATACGGAGCCGCAGGCTCACGCCACCAACCGCCCACCGGAAAGGCGGTGTACAGGGAGCGGCGGGGCATGCGCGAATCGCTTCTCGTGCCGGATGGCGATGAAATCCGGGACGCCACTTCGCACGCCATGCATCGAAGGCCGTGAACACGGGAGTACGGATTCTGCGGGACCATCGGTGTGGTGATGCGCGTAGCGGTTCATGCGGAGTACTTCACCGGTCCGGTGCGAGGACACCGGCCGGATTCGGCACGGGATCCTCCTGAGCGGATCACTTACCGCTGACGGATACCGGTCGACGACCGTGCGGCGGTGGGCGGGTGGCCGCGCCCGCAAAGGCGAGCCCGCCCCTGCCCTCCGGGAGGAGAGCGCCGTTCGCGGAGGCCGCCGCCTCCGCGCGCGGGACTCCGACGAGGGCGAAGGCGCAGGCGAGGAGCAGCCAGGACGGCAGGCCGATGTAGGTGGTCTCGAAGGCTACGTTGGTGAAGGAGGTCAGACACAGACCCACGGTCGCGCCGAACCACGCGGCACTGACCAGATGTTCGCGTGCCCGCCATGTCCGCCACAGGGTGGCGATCACCAGCGAGGCGAAGGCGATACCGGCCGGCCAGCCCAGGTAGTAGAGGTATCCGATGAAGGAGTTGTGCGGGCCGGACTCGGCCTTGTTCAGCAAGGCGCCGTCGAACACCACATCGATCGGCCGCCCCGCCCCGCCGCCGAGCAGTGGGTTCTGGTCGGCGACGTCCAGGGCCTTGCGCCACATCAGGAAGCGCAGCTCGACATTGTTGGCGGCTTCGCCGTCGGGGTCGCTGGCGCTCGACACGAGGCGGTCCGCCAGCCCGCCGACGACCGGCAGGGCGGAGGGACCCTGTCCGGCCGCGGACGTACCGAGCACCGCGAGCACCCCCACGATGGCGAAGCTCAGCGTCAGGGCCGGCCACTGTCTCGTCCGACGGCTGCTGCACCTGCTGGCCAGGGCTGTTGCGGCGATGGCCGCCAGCACCGCCAGCAAGGGCCCTCGCTTGCTGGCCACGGCCGTGAGCGCGGCGGCTCCGGCGAGGGTCCACAGAAGCAGTCGGCTGCTGCCCGTCCTGTGCAGGATCATGCCGAACGCCCCGGCGATCGCCAGATAGAGGCCCGAGGCGGCGGGGGTGAGGATTTCGCCCAGTCCGGCCACCAGGAACACGCCCAGCGATGGTACGTAGAGAACCCAACGCCAGCGCAGGATCTCCTCGGCAGGCCGGGTGAGAAACCACGTCGCGGCAAACCAGGCGAGTACGGGATAGATCCCGAGAATGATTCCTTTCACCGCGCCCGGGTGATCGTGGAAAATCCCCCTGACCACTGCCTGGATCGCGGCGATGCAGAGCAGGATCGCCACGGCGCGAAAGCCGTTCAGGCGTGGTTCCGAGAAGGCGCGGGGAAGCCACGCAGGAGTCGTTGCGAGCAGCGCCAACCAGGTAAATGTATCCAGCAGATAGATGGGGTCGAGCCCCACCGTCGCATAGCTTCTTCCAAAGAGGAAGAGCGGCACCAGACTGGCAGCCCACAGATACCACACAGCCCTGCGA
This sequence comes from Streptomyces sp. NPDC059828, assembly GCF_042731955.1. Taxonomy (NCBI): domain Bacteria; kingdom Bacillati; phylum Actinomycetota; class Actinomycetes; order Kitasatosporales; family Streptomycetaceae; genus Streptomyces; species Streptomyces sp. NPDC059828. The sequence goes on from NZ_JBHWIW010000018.1 coordinate 43,851, forward strand.
TGACGTGCCGCCACGAGCAGAAGGAATCCGCCGCACGCGGTGAGAGCGACGAGCAGGAGAAGTGTCGAAATCCCGTCGAGTGGGATCACGCGGCGCCTCCTTCGGTCAACCCGGACTGTCCTACCACGTCCCGGGCGAACCCTCCGCTGACCGCCGCCGCGAGTCTTCCCCCGATTCCTGATCGCATATCTTGTGAATAGCGTGATCACGCTGTTTCCACGTGTCGTGCTGGCCTCGCTCGTGCACGGGTGCTGTCATGTGGCATGCGACTGCCGCATGATCCGCACGGCTTGCACGCCTGCTACGAGGCGGTGCAGCTGCCCCACCAGGGAAGCGGACAGGCGGGAACCATGGCGCGCAGTCATGACGAGGTCGGCTGTCATCGCCTACCGCATCGTGCTGAAGCAGGGAAGAAGGGGCAGTGCTCGCCATGCGCAGGAGGCGTCTCTCGCAGATGTCACGACCGACGGTCCTCGCCTTCCGGCACAGCACGGGACTCGGAGGAATGGGCCGGGCCGCCGACTTCTTCACACCGGTCCTGCAGTCGTCCTGCCGGGTCGTGGCCGTGGTGCCCCTTTCCGCGAAACGCGTCGGCTCGATGCATGTCGCCGCCGCCTGGCCCGCGAAGGCGACCGCCGCTGTCGGGGCCGTACTGCGATGCACGAGCGCCCTCGCCACGAAGTCGCCGAAAGCCGTCTATCTGCCGATTGCCCAGTGGGGGCTCCCACTTCTGCGCGATTCCCTCATCGTCGTCCTCGCCAGGATCTTCAACTGCTCCATCGTGCTTCACCTGCACGGTTCCCAGTTGCCTGACCGCCTGGCGTCGAGTTGGGCACTGCGGAAGACACTCGAACGAAGCCACTGGCTCGTGCTGAGCGAGACCGTCGCCGCCGCGGTCGACGCGGCCGGATGCCGTGCCGCGTCGGTACATGTGATCAGGAATCCCGCCCCCACTGGTGGCACGCCCCGTGAAGTGGCGGAGGCGTCCTCCCGAACCGGCCGGCCGCTTCGCATCGGCTGGATCGGAACGATGCACAGCCAGAAGGGATTCGACATCCTGTGCGACGCGGTCGCCCGGCTGAAGCGTGCGGGCGCTCCGGTCAGTTTCGCCGTCGCAGGACTTCGCAGCGATGTCTCCACCAGCCGTATGGCGTGCGTGGACGAGGACCTCGGCGTGCTCGAACCGGTGGACGTCCTGTCGTTCTGGACCCGGATCGACGTGTTCGTGCTTCCCGCCCGCTGGGCCGAGGGACTCCCCTTCGTCCTGCTCGAAGGGCTGCAGGCGGGGTGCGCCGTGGCGGCGACCTGGTCCGCGGGCAGCGCCGAACTCTTCAGCCGCGGCTGTGTGGAGCGCATCGGCAGCGATGTCGATTCGGTCACCGCCTTTCTCCGCGTCTGTATGACCGACATCGACGGCGTCAGGCAGCGGCAGCAGAAACTCTGGAGGGAACTGCGTCCCCTCTACGACCCGGACCGGGTCGAGGCGTCCTTCGCGGAGTTCTGGCAGGAGGCGGACCTGTGAGCGGAACTCCACGGCGAACGGAGGGGGATGCGCGTACACCCGGACTGCACGAGGAGAGACCGCCCGCTGCTCCGCCGGGACCGGTGCGGCCGTTGACGGTGTGCGGACTGCCGGTGCACCCGCTGACGCTGGAGGGCTCCGTGGCCGCCGCGGAGGCGCTGATCGCGGACGGCGGTCCGCACCAGCACGTGGTGCTGAACGCGGCGAAGGTGGTCCAGGCACATGACGATCCGGAGCTGGCCCGGATCATCCGGTCGTGCTCGCTCGTCAACGCCGACGGTCAGTCCGTGGTCTGGGCGAGCCGCCTCCTCGGCAGACCGCTTCCCGAACGGGTGGCCGGGATCGACTTCATACTGGCGCTGTGGGAGAAGGCCGCCCACAAGGGCTACCGGGTCTATCTGCTCGGTGCGCAGCGCCCGGTGGTGGAGGAGACCGCTCGTATCGCCGCCGCACAGGGCGTCCAGGTGGTCGGCTACCGGGACGGCTACTGGGACGACGCCCGGGAGCGGGATGTGGTGTCCGCCGTGCGTGCGGCGCGGCCTGACGTCCTGTTCGTCGCCGTCCCGAGCCCACGCAAGGAACGCTTCCTCGCCCGCCATCAGAGGGCACTCGGCTGCCCCCTGGTGGTGGGAGTGGGCGGCTCCTTCGACGTGGTGGCCGGGCTCCGCACCAGGGCTCCGGGCTGGATGCGCGGGGCGGGCCTCGAGTGGTGCCACCGGCTGGTCCAGGAGCCCCGTCGGATGTTCCTTCGCTATGCCATGGGCAACACGCGGTTCGTCCTGCTGGTGCTCGCCTACCGGCTGCGCGGGATCGGACGCCGACGGTCGCTGCCCCCTGGATGAGCGTTTGTGCAGGTCATGTCGTTCGTGTGGCTCGGCCTGCCGCGACACCGCGCATGAGTGCCCGTCGGCTCGTGGGCAGGCTGCGCCGGCTCCGGCGGGAGCACCGCCGGGTAACGGCCTGAACGGTGTGGATCGGCGCATGACGACGGTGCGGTTGCCTGGTCTCTACATCACACTCGGGCCCGGACGACGAGCCCGTGAGGGCCACACGAGTGCAGCTGCTCCGCCATCCTGCGGAGTGCCGTGGCGAGCCTGTTTGGCTGTGGGCCCTCACGTCTATTGATCACGTTGCTCGACTTTGGGCGATCTTTCCTGCCTGGCGAGTCCTGGCCGGACGCCGCCCGCACTTCCGGGGCGGCGGTGGCTGGGTAAGGGTCCACAGCGCCGGATGAGACAAGGGGTGATCAGAGCGATGTTGGTAGAGGCCGGGTACGAGAAGAATCGTTTCTTCTGTGCTGCGGTGCACTCGCCGAGCGCGGAGTCGCCCTCCCGTCCGGGACGCCGGGGGAGGCGGTGGCCTGGTGTGCGGTGCCATCGCGCACCACAGCCGAGGACCGCTGCGACAGGCACAGCCGCGAGCGTATGTCGGGCAGCGAGGCGATTCGAGTGCATAGGCAGCCACGGAGCCATGGCCTGACACCACACCGCACCGACTCTCGGGCGCACGGGCGCTTGCCTCGCCCCATTCCGACACCCCCAGACCACCGCTCATCGAGCACCCTCCGAAGGAGCCACGAACACGATGCCCAGCCGCACTGGATGGCGTGTGGCCATGGTCGCCACCGCCGCAAGCCTGCTCGCCGCCACTCCGATGGTCGTTGCCGCACCGGCATTCGCCCAGTACCCGCCCGTGCTGGACCTCCAGGTCGACGACATCACCCTGGCCCCCGGTCAGGTGCTCAACTTCGTCGCGACGGGTCTCAACGCCACCGAACAGGTCTCCTCCCGGCTCTCACCGGTGGGCGGAGCGATCCGCGCGATCCCCCGGTCGGGAGCGCCTTCCTTCACCGAGCCGAGCACTTCGCCGTCGTGGAGTGACTACAACCGCGACGACGCGAACCGTGAGGCGAACGGGTCGGGCGACCAAGGGAACAGGGAGGGGGCAGGAAACGACGGTGCCGACGGCACCGGCGCCCGGGACGGTGACGGGTACGACGACGGGACGGACGACGACACCGGCACTGGAGCGCAGAACGGGTCCGGAGACGGCAACGAGAACGGTCCCCGTCCGGTGATCCAGCTCGACAACCATGTCGCCGATGCCAACGGCACGGTGACGGACAGCGTCGTCATTCCCGGGAACGCACGACCGGGGCAGTACGACTTCCAGCTCGTCCGCAGCGGATCCGGGGGGACTCTGTCCACACGCGTCACCGTTCTGAGCGACGGGGATGGCGATGCGGACGGGCCCGGGCGTCCTGGCGGCGACGATGGAGGTGACGACCCCGGCCGTCCCGACCAGGGCCGTCCCGAGCATGGGGGTGACCGTGAGCACGGGCGTTCCGAGCACGGGGGTGACCGTGAGCAGGGCCGTCCCGAGCATGGGGGTGACCGTGAGCACGGGCGTTCCGAGCACGGGGGTGACCGTGAGCACGGGCGTTCCGAGCACGGGGGTGACCGTGAGCACGGGCGTTCCGAGCACGGAGGTGACCGTGAGCACGGCAGTTCCGAGCACGGAGGCGGACGCGATGGCGACTCCCGGGGAGACTCCGGTGACCGGAGTGGCTACGGTGACGGGGCCGACAAGGGCGACAAGACCGTCGCTGCCCCTGAGGACGAAGGCGACCAGCTCGCAAGCTCCGGCTCTTCGGAAGCCCCGATCCTGCTGCTCACCGCGGCAGGCGGCATGCTGGTCCTCGGCGGCGGTGCGCTGATGATCGCCAAGCGTCGCCGTGGAAGCAACGACAGGGTCTGACCGGCAGACGCGACGCACGACCCGAACGCCGGACCGGCCGCGGACACCAGGTGCTCGGCCTCGCTGTGGCCACGGCTCTGCGG